>NZ_JBFPKG010000199.1:0-1127 GCF_040948665.1 Paraburkholderia sp. BR14320 | reverse complement strand
CATCAGCGAAGATCAGCGAAGCCGTGACGGTGCCCTGCCGGATCGACGTCGCCAGACGGAGAACCTCGTCCCAGTTCCTCCGCATGTGCTTTTCGTTGTACGTGTCGCCGATCATTGAGGCACGCGCAGGATAATCCTTGGGATTGCCTGGCACATACAGCTTCATGTCGCTGAGATCATGGATCCGTGGCGCAAACCGGAAACCAAGCAGACGCATCAGCGCAAAGACGTGATCGGTAAATCCGTTGGTGTCAGTGTAATGTCCCTGGATGCGCAGATCCGACTCGTGATACAGCAGTCCGTCGAGTACATAGGTCGAATCGCGCACGCCGACGTTCACGAGGTTCGGAGAGAACGGCGCGTACTGGTCGGAGATGTGCGTGTAGAACATGCGTCCGGGCTCGGCGCCGTATTTCGGATTCACGTGTGCCGTGCTCTCGGCCTTGCTGCCCGCACGGAAGCGCTGCCCATCGGATGACGAGGTGCTGCCGTCGCCCCAGTGGGCGGCGAACGGATGGGCGAACTGTGCGTTGACGAGTTCAGCCAGCGCCTGTGAGTAGGTTTCGTCCCGGATGTGCCACGCCTGCAGCCACGACACTTTCGCGTAGGTGGTACCGAGGCAGGCCTCCGCCATCTTCGTCAGTCCGAGGTTGATCGCGTCGGCCAGGAGCGTCGTGAGCAGCAGGGTCTTGTCTTTCGCTGTCTCGCCGGTCTTCAGGTGCGTAAAGTGGCGGGTGAAATCGGTCCACGCATCAACCTCCATCAGCAACTCGGTGATTTTCACGCGCAACAGCATGACCGATGTCTGGTCAATGAGTGCCTGGGCCGCCTCGGGTACCGCGGCATCGAGCGGCGTCATTTTCAGGCCCGATTCCGTGATGATCGCATCGGGCAGCCCGTTATCGGCGGCGAGGCGGTTGACGGTTGCCAGTCGCTGCTCCAGCAACTGCCGCCGCTCCTCCAGGTAACGGTCGCAATCAGCGATGATCGGCAGCGGCAAGACATTGCCCTGCATGATCGCCTGGAAATTCTCTGTCGGCAGCAGGTAGTCGTCAAAGTCCCTGAACTGGCGTGAGCACTGCACCCAGATGTCGCCTGAGCGTAGCGCGTTCTTCCGCTCGGCGAGC
>NZ_JBFPKG010000198.1:0-1130 GCF_040948665.1 Paraburkholderia sp. BR14320 | reverse complement strand
GGCAACACCGTTGATTTTCTGCTGCGAGCCCCACGGGACAAGGCTGCGGCCCGGGCCTATTTCGAAAAGGCAATCGACCAGAATGGCGAACCCGGGACCGTGACGATCGACAGGAGCGGATCGAATCTGGCTGCCTTGCAGGCGATCAAGCGCCGGACTCGACCGATGCCTAGGTTCAAAAACTTTCATTGTGCCCGCATCCTGTTGGGCGACATCGAAGTTATGCACATGATCGTCAAGGGACAATTGAACGATGGCGGCGTTGGTCAAACTCCCGCACAGCAATTCTATCCGCTGGCTGGATAAGGAATCCATACCATACAGACTTGGCCGACCTCTCGCTCTTACTGCGACAGAACCGCCAAGCTTGCGGCGAGCAGCTTTGACGCGATGTGCGAAGCCCGCGCCGAATTTGTCGCACCAGCGGCGCATCGTCTCGTAACTGACAACGACACCGTGCTCGAACGGCAGTTCTTCAATATCACGCAGGCCAAGTTGGAACCGGAAATACCACCGAAGCGCGAGACTAATGATTGCCGCCGGGAACCGGTGGCCGTGATAAAGCGATTTTTCTTTCTTCATCGTGACATCTTACGTGACTACCCCGCCAACGTGACAGTGCCCCTCGAAGACGCACAGGTAGCGTTCAAAGAACCGCCGCATCGCTCACGGGGCCGACGCGCGGCGAACCGCCTGCCGGCCCGTAACAAAACGACTTTTTAGTGAGGAGCGGCACCTTTGACGGTTTCAGCTAGGTTTTTGATCATGGCCGCCAACGCACCGGTCAGCGTGTTCCGCGCTGTCTCTTGTGCCGTATGCAAAGTCGTCTTACGAGTTTCTGCACCCAGTACAGCCATCTCCTTGTCTATCAGTTCACCGTCTGCCGCACTGCTCACTGTTGCGCCTATCCCACCTCCCTTTGATACGAGATCCATAACCGGACCGAACATAAGTTCCTCCTTTTAGGTTGAAAATGCCATCATTTTGGGACGACCCGCCGCCACTCAGAGCGGCCACGTGCCCGGCGCTGACGGTGCGCGCCAGATTTGTCCGCAGCCGCCCGGCGATACAGCCAGCCGTACAGCTTCGCGAGATGGGTGAAGTCGGCCGAGTACGCGAAGACGCCATGC
>NZ_JBFPKG010000197.1:0-1159 GCF_040948665.1 Paraburkholderia sp. BR14320 | reverse complement strand
GGCATCGGCCCGCGCACCTCGGCGCTGGAAGCCGCATGGCTCGACGACGTGCGCGCCACGCTCGACGCCGCCACGCTGACGCTGCCCGCGGCGCTGCGGCACGTGAGCACCGGCAAGCACGGCGAGCATTCGGAGCATATGGGCTTCGTGCTCGCCGAGATGCAGAGCCTTGCGCGCCAGCATCCGGGCGCGAGCTGGTGAGCCCGCGATGACGACCTCGACCGCCCCGCAGCCCGTGAACACCCCCGCCACGACCGCCGCCACCGATCCCGCGCTCACCCGCGCGTGGAGCGTGCTCGAAGCGGTACCGGACCCGGAGATCCCGGTGGTCTCAATCCGCGAGCTCGGCATCCTGCGCGACGTGCGACGCGCGGCGGACGGCGCGCTCGAAGTCGTGATCACGCCGACCTACTCGGGCTGCCCGGCGATGTCGCAGATTGCCGAAGACATCGGCCGCGCGCTCGAGGCCGCGCAACTGACGCCGTATCGCGTCGCCACCGTGCTCGCGCCGGCGTGGACCACTGACTGGATCACCGCCGAGGCGCGCGAAAAACTGCGCGTCTACGGCATCGCGCCGCCCACCGGCAACTGCGGTTCAGCCGCGACGTCTGCGCCACAGGAAAAAGTGCTGCGCTTCGTGCCACGCGCGCTGCCCGCACCGGCCTGCCCGCGCTGCGGCTCCGCACACACCGAGCGACTCGCGCAGTTCGGCTCGACCGCCTGCAAGGCGCTGTATCGCTGCCTCGACTGCCGCGAACCCTTCGACTACTTCAAACCGTACTGATATGGCCACCCCGCAATTCCATCCGCTGCGTATCCGCGAAGTACGTCCCGAAACCGCCGATGCGGTGTCGGTCGCCTTCGAAGTCCCGCCCGAACTGCGCGACCAGTATCGCTTCACGCAGGGCCAGTTCGTCACGCTGAAGACGCATATCGACGGTGAGGAAACGCGCCGCTCGTATTCGATCTGCGTGGGTGTCACCGACTACGACCGCGACGGCAAGTTGCGCATCGGCATCAAGCGCGTGCGCGGCGGGCGTTTCTCGAACTTCGCGTTCGACACGCTGCAGCCCGGCCACACGATCGACGTGATGACCCCGGACGGCCGCTTCTTCACGCACCTGAACGCGGAACAGGGCCAGCAGTACCTCGCGTTCTC
>NZ_JBFPKG010000196.1:0-1162 GCF_040948665.1 Paraburkholderia sp. BR14320 | reverse complement strand
GCGGCGGCCGTGCAACGAGTCAAGGACGGGCAAGGCGTAGGCGCAGTGGCCCGCGAGTTGGGCGTGTCGGAGCAGACGCTGCGCAACTGGGTGAAGGCCGAGCAGGCCGGCAAACTGAACGGTCCCGCAGCGAAGGTGGTCACGCCCGAGCAGATGGAGCTCTCGCGGTTACGCGCCGAGAACAAGCGCCTGCAAATGGAGCTTGAAATCGCAAAAAAGGCGGCGACGGGTTCAACCGGTGAATGCAACACCGATGCTGGCGTTTAGTTTATCTGCAGGCGTCATGAAACCCAATGTCTTTCTGGGGCGTTGGTTCAATTGCAAGGCGATCTTGTTCAGATCGCCTTGCGAGTAGCTGGCCAGAGTGGTGCCTTTGGGGAAGTACTGGCGAAGCAGTCCGTTGGTATTCTCATTCGTCCCCCGCTGCCACGGGCTTTGCGGATCGCAGAAGTAGACTTGCACGTCGGTGGCAATTGTGAATTCCTTGTGCTGTGCGAGTTCCATTCCTCGGTCTCATGTGACCGATTTGCGTAGCTCTGCAGGGAGTTTGCGGACCTGTTTGCTCAGCGCCGATACGACGCTGTCGGTGTCCTTGCCCTTTACCTTCACGAGAATGGTGAAGCGAGAATGACGCTCTACCAGAGTCGCAATGTGTGTGTTGTTCGAGCCGCTGAGCAAGTCGCCTTCCCAGTGGCCCGGAATCGCTCGATCTTCAGCTTCGGCGGCCCGCTCGCGGATTGATACCGCATCGATTATCTGTCCGCGCGGTTGTCCCTTTCCTGACGCTTTCTTCGAACGACGCATCATCCGGCGCGTGCGCAGGTGCTTCATCAGTTCCGCTTTGAGTACTCCACGGGCCTGAATGAACAGGCTGCGGTAAATCGTTTCGTGCGAGACCTGCATGGTTTCATCATCGGGATACTGCAGTTTCAACCAGCCTGCGATCTGCTGTGGCGCCCATTTCAATTGCAGCTTGCGGGCGACTAACCGGCACAGTTTGTCGTTGACGGCCAGGCGGCACGGTTTCGGCCGCTTCGTGTTAGCGCCGATGTAAAACTGACCCACCCGCCGAAGTAAACCTGACCCACCTGGGAGAGGATGGCGGCTTTTTGCCGCCGATGCTGACTCAGGAGCAAGCAGTGGAAATCAAGGTATTGGCAAG
>NZ_JBFPKG010000195.1:0-1163 GCF_040948665.1 Paraburkholderia sp. BR14320 | reverse complement strand
AGGAGCTGAACCGCACGGAGGCGGCGTATCCGTCGGAGCGGTGCATCCATGAGCTGTTCGAGGCGCAGGTGCGGCGGGCACCGGAGGCGGTGGCGCTGGTGCATGAGAACGAGAGACTGAGCTATGGGGAGCTCAACGCGCGGGCCAACCGGCTGGCCCATCATCTGATCGCACTTGGAGTCAGGCCGGGAGATCGCATTGCGACAGTGCTTGACCGCTCCGTCGCTCTTGTGGTGGCGCAGCTGGCGATCCTGAAGACGGGCGGGGTATATGTGCCGATCGATCGCGGCCTTCCCTCTGCACGACAGGAATGGCTGTTCGCTGATTGTGCTGCCCGCCTGGTGCTTGGCCAGATTGACGGCGACAATCTGGTTGAGGCGACGATACCGGTTCTGGCTATTGAGCCGCTCATAGTTGGAACGGGATGTAGTTCCGATCCTGGCCTGGCATTGACCGCTGAGGCTGCCGCATACGTAATGTACACCTCCGGCTCAACCGGCCTTCCCAAAGGAGTTCTTGTCCCTCATCGTGCCGTCAACCGGCTAGTGATCAACAATGCATATGCGAAGATCGAGGCGGGGGATCGTGTGGCATGGGCCGGCAATCCCGCCTTCGACGCAAGCACATTCGAAGTGTGGGCACCACTACTTAACGGTGGTTGCATTGTTGCAATGCAAGCTGTCGCAGACCCTTCCAGCTTTGCCCGGGCGCTTAAACAGCACCGGGTGACGTCACTTTTTCTAACAACAGCATTATTCAATCAATTTACATCATCGATTGCTCCCACGTTAGCCCAACTTAAGTACCTCCTCTGTGGAGGGGAGCCCAATGATCTCCGCTCATTTCTGAGATTGCTGAAAGAAGAAGGCCCCGTACGTCTCGTTCACTGCTACGGCCCGACCGAGACGACGACCTTCGCGACAGTCTGGAATTGCCCGGCTGATTTTAATGGGTCAGTGGTCCCGATCGGCCGTCCGATTGCGAACACGCGGGTGTACCTGCTGGACGGTCATGGCGCGCCGGTGCCGTTTGGTGCGGTGGGCGAGCTTTACATTGGCGGGGCGGGGGTGGCGCGCGGCTATCTGAACCGCCCCGAGCTGACAGCCGAGCGGTTCATCGCCAGTCCTTTTGTGGAGGGCGATCGGCTGTATCGCACGGGGGAC
>NZ_JBFPKG010000194.1:0-1186 GCF_040948665.1 Paraburkholderia sp. BR14320 | reverse complement strand
TCAGGAAAGGACAGATGAAATGTGCGGGCAAAGACCCGTCGTCTGCTTCCCAGCAGTTTTACTCCCTTGTGTCATAAGCAATACTTATCATATCGACATTTCTCGTCCCGACACCCTTACTGCAACACAACCCGTCCACACGGCATGTCCGGTACTGGCGGCGGCTAAAAAATCGCTGCTTCGGCGGTTACGTCCACCTCTGCCGTCATCGGTGCCGCCGCTGGTTTAAATCGAAGCGTGGCGACAAGCAATTCGTTTTCTTTCTGATTCGTGAAAATTCCCTTTTTCCTGTCCGTGTTAACGCGGGAGCTTTTTTGTGTCGCCGCCCGCGCGCATCATCAGTTCCAACGTCGCTTCGAGTCGAATAACGCGTTCCGTCAGGCCCTCGATCTTGGCCTGCTGGTCCTTCACTGTGCCAGCCAATGCCACAACCTTGTCGTTCATCTTGATAACGGTCGTGAGCGCGTCCCACACCTTGTCCGTGACGCCCATTAGTGCCTTCCTTCCGTCATCGCTGCGATTCGTTTGTTGGACTCTGCGACGAACGCAAGCGCATCGTCCAGCGCATCGTTTGCTTCGCCCGTGGATGCGTTCACGCGCGCAATAAGCGCGTGCATATCCTGCTCATCCTCGGAGGGCGTGAAGCCCTGCGCAGCTTGGCGCATCAGTTCGCTAACGTTAAGCCCGAGGCGCTTGGCGGTGCTCGCTATCGCCCGCTTCTGAACAGCCGTCACCTGGACGACGATTCGCTCCGTTGCTGTAGCCATTCCCTTTTCTCCTATGTGCATGTACATGATATGTACATTCTAGACGCATTTGCGGTGAAGTCAAGCAGGCGCAGCGGGGCCGTGAGATGGGCGCTGGCACACCGTCGATATCGGCGTCGTTCGGTAAGTTCTTGACCCTCGTACCGGGAGCCTGCCGGGTTCCTCGAAATTCGCGCCGGATACGGCGTCCCCCCTTTTTGTCAGGCTCGACCCGCGCCGGATGCCAACGTCAAACGGATCTCACAACACCTCGCAAAACGGCACTGTCACGTTAAATTGGTCGCGACGTAATAGGGTTCTGTTGCAGTAAGGCCCACGTTAAAATTGGGTAGCGAATTTTTGAGCTGTGCGATGAAGAAGACGAAGACACCGCGAACCACACTCGCGCCGGGCCTGGCCAAGGTCCTGAAGCGCCTTCA
>NZ_JBFPKG010000193.1:0-1196 GCF_040948665.1 Paraburkholderia sp. BR14320 | reverse complement strand
ATGTACACCCAATCCCTCGATATCCCCGGCAACGTCGCCCCGCTGGACGCGGATGCGAATTCGCCCGAACAGGCGCGCTTCGACGCGGTCATGGCCGCCGACGGCAAGATCGAGCCGCAGGACTGGATGCCCGACGCGTACCGCAAAACGCTGGTGCGGCAGATCTCGCAGCACGCGCACTCGGAAATCGTCGGCATGCTGCCCGAGGGCAACTGGATCACCCGCGCGCCGAGCCTCAAGCGCAAGGCGATCCTGATCGCCAAGGTGCAGGACGAGGCCGGCCACGGGCTCTATCTGTATAGCGCCGCCGAAACCCTCGGCGTGTCGCGCGAGCAGCTGATCGACGCGCTGCACGCGGGCAAGGCCAAGTATTCGAGCATCTTCAACTACCCGACGCCCACCTGGGCCGACGTCGGCGTGATCGGCTGGCTGGTCGACGGCGCGGCGATCATGAACCAGATCCCGCTGTGCCGCTGCACGTACGGGCCCTATGCCCGCGCGATGATCCGCATCTGCAAGGAAGAGTCGTTCCACCAGCGTCAGGGGTTCGACGCGCTGCTCGCGATGATGGCCGGCACCGACGCGCAGCGCGAGCTCGTGCAGCAGGCGGTGAACCGCTGGTGGTGGCCGGTGCTGATGATGTTCGGCCCGAGCGACAAGGACTCGGTGCACAGCAACCAGTCGGCGCAATGGGGCATCAAGCGCATCACCAACGACGACCTGCGCCAGAAATTCGTCGACGCGACCGTCGAGCAGGCGAAGGTGCTCGGCGTCACGCTGCCCGATGCGGAGCTCAAATGGAACGAGGCGCGCGGCCACTACGACTACGGCGACATCGACTGGGAAGAGTTCTGGCGCGTCGTCAATGGCGACGGCCCGTGCAACCGCGAGCGCCTCGCGACCCGCGTGAAGGCCCATGAAGACGGCGCCTGGGTGCGCGAAGCCGCACTCGCCCATGCGGACAAGCAGCGCCAGCGCGCGCAACAGCACGCCGCCTGAGCGGCACGGCGAAACACCCGCGAAACACCCGCGAAAAATCAGCGAGAGTCAGGAATCAGGAGATCAGCAATGAACAAGGAATGGCCGATTTGGGAAGTGTTCGTGCGCAGCAGGCAGGGCCTCGACCACAAGCACTGCGGCAGTCTGCACGCGGCCGACGCGCCGATGGCGCTGCGCATGGCGCGCGACGTCTACAC
>NZ_JBFPKG010000192.1:0-1228 GCF_040948665.1 Paraburkholderia sp. BR14320 | reverse complement strand
GGGATTGGCCGAGCTGCCTTGGCGTTGACCTGTCGATCGGGCTCCGGCGTTCCCCGAGCGTTGCCGGGCCCAGCGTTTGTGACCTGATAGGAGCTTTGTCCTGCACCGTGAGTGTCCTGTCCAGCGAATGGGGTTGGCGATGCGCCCACTTCGACGGAAACACGCATGGAACAACACGAAGTCATTCTTGGCGTCGACACGCATCTCGATACGCATGTCGGTGCAGTAATCAGCGAAACGGGGAAGCTCCTCGGAACCCTGTCGGTGACTGCCGAAACGGCGGGATATCTCAAGCTGCTGACCTGGGCAAATTCTCTTGGTCATCTGCGCCGCGCTGGCGTTGAAGGAACCGGCACCTATGGCGCAGGCCTTGCCCGTGTGTTGCGCGATCACGAGATCGAAGTGCTGGAGGTCAATCGTCCTGATCGGGCTGCGCGTCGATCGCGCGGAAAGTCCGATCCGACCGATGCGGAAAACGCTGCGCGAGCGGTCCTCGCCGAAAAAGCAACGGCGATTCCCAAAGAGCAATCTGGAGCGGCCGAAGCGATGCGAACTGTTTCCGTTGCTCGTCGTAGCGCCGTCAAGGCCAAGACGCAGGCGATCAATCAGTTGCGGGCCTTGCTGGTGAGCGCGCCGCAGGACATCCGCGAGCGTCTTCTGAAGACAAAGACTGCCGAATGCGTTGCTAGCTGCGCACGGCTGCGCTCGTTGGGTGATACGCCTATGTTGCAGACTCTGGCAACCACGTTGCGCTTGCTGGCAAAGCGCTACCTCGCGCTCGCGGAAGAGCTCAAGACGCTCGACGCGATGCTCGAACGCCTGACCCTCAAGCATGCCAGACGGCTTCGAGAACGATTCGGCGTTGGGCCTCAAACGGCGGCTGTGCTTGTTGCCGTTGCAGGCGACAATCCGGAACGCTTGAAAAGCGATGCTGCACTCGCCGCGCTTTGTGGCACGAGCCCATTGCAAGCATCCTCTGGCAAAACGGTCCGGCATCGCCTGAACCGTGGAGGCGACCGTGCTGCAAACAACGCCCTGTGGACCATCGCCATGGTGCGCATGCGCAGTGATCCGAGAACCCGGGCGTACGTCGAGCGACGAACCAAGGAAGGCATGTCGAACAAGGAAATTCACCGCTGCCTGAAGCGCTATATCGTCAGGGAGTTGTACCCGCTCATTCTGGCCGACTTGGCCGATTCGGCCCGCGCTTCTTGACATAGGAGCGTCA
>NZ_JBFPKG010000191.1:0-1238 GCF_040948665.1 Paraburkholderia sp. BR14320 | reverse complement strand
ACATCGCGGTCAAAGTGACGGCCTGCGAACAGTTCGTCCAGGCTTTTCAGCTTGCTCATCGTCGGTTCCCAATTCGTTCAGCCCGACACCTTAACCGATTCGCCCCCGCTCGATTTGCACCAGATCCCTTTTCACTGAGCGAGGCGAACCATCGTTCGACCTGATTGAGCCACGACGCCGAGGTGGGCGTGAAGTGAACATGGAAGCGAGGATGACGGGCAAACCAGGCCTTGATCGAAGGAGTTTTGTGCGTGCCATAGTTGTCCATCACCAGATGCACATCCAAGTGCGATGGCACACTGGCTTCGATGGTGCGCAGAAAGAGCACGAATTCGCTGCTGCGATGGCGCCGATGTACCTCGCCGATCACCTCGCCAGTAGCGATGTCCAGCGCCGCGAACAGCGTGGTCGTGCCGTGGCGCATGTAATCGTGCGTGCGTCGCTGCGGGATGCCGGGTGCCAACGGCAGCATGGGTTGCGTGCGATCGAGCGCCTGAATCTGGCTCTTCTCGTCCACGCACAACACCATGGCCTTAAGCGGCGGATCCAGGTAAAGCCCGACGATATCTCGCACCTTGTCGACGAACATCGGATTACCGGAGAGTTTGAACGTTTCCTGCCGATGCGGCTGCAGACCAAAAGCACGCCAGATCCGTGTGACCGCCGTTTGCGACAATTTCATCTCACGAGCCATCGTGCGCGTGCTCCAGTGAGTCGCGCCGACAGGTACGGACTCAAGCGTCTTTGCGATGACCGCATCAACGCGAGCGTCATCAATCGTCCTCGGCGCGCCGGGCCGAGGTGCATCGAGCAGCCCGTCCAGACGAAGCATGACGAACCGCGCCCGCCACTTCGAGACCGTTTGCTGAGTGACCCGCTGTTTCGCGGCAACGCTCTTGTTGTCCACGCCATCGGCACAGGCCAACACGATGCGCGCCCGCAATGCGAGGGCCTGTGCGGTCTTGCGTCGCAATGTCAGCGCTTGCAGTTCTTCGCGCTCCGATTCGCTCAGCACCAGCTCCCCCTTCGGCCGTCCGCTCATCCTTGCCCCCTCGCACCAAGTGCCACATAGAACACTTTAGTACGTGATCGGCAATTTTTAACTCAAGACACTAGCAACCACTTGATGGCATTATTCAATGCTGGCTTCATGAAGTTGCGCTTTTACACAACCCGGAGCATCTTTGCAATACCCCCATCCGGACAAAGCCGTGAGACGGTAAGCTCCGTCGCGGGAT
>NZ_JBFPKG010000190.1:0-1245 GCF_040948665.1 Paraburkholderia sp. BR14320 | reverse complement strand
AGGTCGCCGTCGGGGCAGTACAGGCAGAGCTGTCCGCGCCGCTTCAGGCTCTCGTTGTACTCGTGCGCGTTGGTGACCGAGTAGTTCGGCTTGGGCCGCTTGCGCGGCCCACCCGTTTTCAGTCTTGCCTTGTAAGGCATGAAAGCTCGCCTGTCGGATAGATCACTGGGCTCTTTCTACCGGACCCACGGTCGCCGCGCAAGGACCCTGCTGAACAAAGCCCTTCTCACTCAGGTTCTTGAAGGCGGCAGAGAGGCTGTCGGTGCGATGCTCGCGCGGGCAACCTCCCGCCTGCCACAGAGCATTCTGCAAGCCGTTGGCGAGCGCTTCGAAGCTCTCGCCGCCCTCGACCACGCAGGCGTACTCCCAGCGCGAGAATGCCAGTACGAAGTGATACAGCCGGTGCTCGAACGGTGCGCCGCCGATCGTCACGCACAGCTTGCTCATATCGGTGAAGTCGGACAGCCCGCGCACGCCGGGTTGATGCTCCTGGGGGAAGAAGATCTCCTGGCTGGGACCTTCGAGCGCCCGCCATTGAGAAATGCGTCGTTCCAGCGTGCGACGCATGCCGTCGGGATAGCAGCCCGGGTGATCATCCTGCAGCTTGCGCAGGATCGTGATGCCCATCAGATGTGGAGCGTTGCGCAGCAACGGCACGACCTCACTGTCCCAGACATCGGCGAACGGATCGGGACGGGTGCGCCAGGAGCGCCGCGGCTTCTGGGATGGCAACGTCGCGTCACGCTCGATGCGGCGTGCGCTGCGCACGCTTATTCCTGCCTTGGCGGCCGCGACTTCCTGCGGATGGTGTTTGCGCTTGTTCATGTAGAGGCGAACCTGTTGGTCGGTGATGCGGGTTCCAGACATGTACTGACCGCTTCTTCTTTAAGAATCGATCAGCCATCCTATTGCCCCGCCGACGCGGCGCCGCCGGTGGTTCGTCGTCTCCGGCGGCTACGCCGCCTCCGACTCCTCACCACCGGCCAAAACAAACGTCAACGACCGGCCAAGCTAATTGTCGCCGCCCAATGCGGCGCTTTGCGCCGGTCTGTCTAGTTGATGAGGGATCCTTTCTATAACTAAAATCTCGTCCGGACTACCTATTTGCACCGGAACCACGTAGGTCGTGTCGAGTGCCCAGGCCTGGTTGGCCCGCTCGATCTTCATGCCGCGCAGCAGATACGGACAGACCTTGTGCTGCGCGTTGCGTCGACTCGTGCTCGGCTTGCAGTACAGCGCCTCCAC
>NZ_JBFPKG010000018.1:0-135753 GCF_040948665.1 Paraburkholderia sp. BR14320 | reverse complement strand
GTGACCGGCGCAGCGCCGCCCTGGCGCTCGCGCACATAGAAGCCGGAGCCGCGCCGCGATTCCAGAAAACCCTGGGCGACGAGGCGCTCGTACGCTTCGACCACCGTGAAGCGCGACACGCCCTTGTCGAGCGCGAGCTTGCGGATCGACGGCATGCGCATGCCGGGACGGAACACGCGCTCCTCGATGCGGCGCCGCGCCCACTGGACGAGCTGTTCGACCAGCGTCAGCGACGCGGTGTCGTGCGGGGCGGGAATCTGGGCAAGCGGGACGGACATGACGGGCTCCAACTGTACCGAAAAGTATCGCGTCGATTGTACCGTTACTGTGCAGGTCACGGCCGTTACATTTCAATCCAGCGAAGGATGGTGACGCAATGCAAAACCATCCGCTCGGCCCGCCGATCCGGCAAACGGTTATGCTTACGGGCCCGGCAGCCCAGCCATTACGCATGGCGCGCAGCTGGCCTTTGCGCAGAACAGCGTTTTCCGTCGATCCGCCATGACAGCCCTGACAGCCCCATCGCTCATCAGTCTCGATCACCTCGTCGTCTCCGCGCGCACGCTGGACGAAGGCGTCCAGTACGTCGCCGATGCGCTCGGCGTCGCGCCGGCCGGCGGCGGCGCGCATCCGCTGATGCGGACCCACAATCGCCTGCTCGGCCTGTGGGGCGGCGTCTACCTGGAAGTGATCGCGATCGATCCGCGTGCCGCAGCCGACGCGACCGATGGCGCCGCGCCGCGCCCGCGTCTCTTCGCGCTCGACGACCCCGCGACGCAGGCGCGACTTGAAAACGGGCCGTATCTGTCGCATTGGGTCGCGCGCGTCGAGCGGCCGAAGCATCTGGCGACGTGGCAGGCGCAGTATCCGCAGCGCATCGCGCCGGTCGTGCCGATGACGCGCGGCGATTTCACGTGGGGCCTGACGGTGCCCGAGGACGGCTCGTTCCCCGCCTGGCAAGGCGCTGGCGACGGCGTGCTGCCCTCGCTGATCCAGTGGGACTCGACGCGGCATCCGTCGCAGTCGCTGGCGCCGACCAACCTCGCGCTGAAAGCGTTAAAAGCCGTGCATCCGCGGCCGGAGCTGATTGGCGAACAACTGCGCTGGCTCGGCGCAGCGCACCTCCTCGACGTCCAGCCTACCGACGGCGCCGCGGCGCTCGTCGCCGAATTTGAAACACCCGAGGGTCCGCGAACCCTCGGATAAGCAGCGCGTGATTGAGCAAACCCGGGCAACCCCGGGGGCAGCCCCAGCGGCAATGCTTGCCGAGTCGCGCGATAATTGAAGTTTTGACCGGTTCCAGAAATACCAGCAGAGGAGATCATGGACCAAAGCGACCTGAAAGCCCCGATGTGGCAATTGTCCGAACGCGCGCGCAAGCTCACCAGCTCCGCGATTCGCGAAATCCTGAAGGTCACGGAACGGCCCGAAGTCATCTCCTTCGCCGGCGGCCTGCCCTCGCCGGCCACCTTCCCGGCCGAGCGCATGCGCGAGGCATCCGACCGCATCCTGCGCGACAGGCCCGCCGCTGCGCTGCAGTACAGCGCGACCGAAGGCTATCTGCCGCTGCGGGAGTGGGTCGCGCAACGCTATTCGATCAACGGTGCGCAGATCCGCCCGTCGCAGGTGCTGATCACGACCGGCTCGCAACAGGCGCTCGACCTGCTCGGCAAGGTGCTGGTCTGTGTCGATAGCCCGGTGCTGGTCGAAACGCCGACCTACCTCGGCGCGCTGCAATCGTTCTCGATGTACGAGCCGCACTACGTGCAGGTGCCGACCGACGACCAGGGCCTGATCCCGGAAGGTCTGACGCCGGAACTGATCAAGGGCGCGCGTCTCTTGTACACCCAGCCGAATTTCCAGAATCCGACGGGCCGCCGCCTGCCGATCGAGCGCCGCCGCGCGCTCGCCGAGTTCGCGAAGAGCGCGCCGTTCCCGGTGATCGAGGACGACCCCTACGGCGCGCTCGATTATGCGGGCGAACCGCTGCCGACCATGCTATCGATGGCGCCCGATCACATCGTCTATCTGGGCTCGTTCTCGAAGGTGCTCGCGCCGGGTCTGCGCGTCGGCTTCATCATCGCGCCCGAGGAACTGATCTTCAAACTCGTGCAGGCCAAGCAGGCCACCGACCTGCACACGCCGAGCTTCACGCAGCGCATCGTGCACGAAGTGGTCAAGGACGGCTTCCTCGACACGCACGTGCCGACGATCCGCGAGCTGTATCGCAACCAGTGCGACGCGATGCTCACCGCGCTGGAACGCTATATGCCCGAAGGCGTCAGCTGGAACCGTCCGGAAGGCGGCATGTTTATCTGGGTCAATCTGCCGGCGGGCATCGACACGATGAAGCTGCTCGAAGAAGCGGTCGCGCAGAACGTCGCATTCGTGCCGGGCGCTCCGTTTTTCGCGAGCGAGGCGCAGCACAATACGCTGCGTCTGTCGTTCGTCACCGTGCCGCCCGCTAAAATCGACGAAGGCGTGGCGCGTCTCGGCGCACTCGTGCGCGCGAAAATTTAAACGGCGTTAGCCGCACTGCCACCGGGGCGAAGTTTGCACGCGCGTTGCGTGCGGACTTCGCCCCGCCTGCATTCATGCAATCTCACCGAAACGAGGACACGACATGGCTCAATCGAATGTGTACGACAAGCTCAAGGAACTCGGCATCGATCTGCCGGCAGCGGGTGCGCCGGCAGCGGCCTATGTGATGAGCGCGCAAAGCGGCAACACGGTGTACCTGTCGGGCCACATCGCGAAGAAGGACGGCAAGGTCTGGGTCGGCAAGCTCGGCGCGACTCTCTCCACCGACGAAGGCAAGGCCGCCGCGCGCTCGATCGCGATCGATCTGCTCGCCACCTTGCATGCGCACGTCGGCGACCTGAATCGCGTCACGCGCATCGTCAAGCTGATGAGCCTCGTGAACTCGACGCTCGAGTTCACCGAGCAGCATGTGGTCACGAACGGCGCGTCCGAGCTGATCGCCGACGTGTTCGGCGAGCGCGGCAAGCACGCGCGCTCGGCGTTCGGCGTTGCGCAGATTCCGCTCGGCGCGTGCGTCGAAATCGAACTGATCGCCGAGGTCGAATAAGCATCGAAACGATATGACGATGCAGGCGATGCCGCGTGAGATTCGCAACTAATTCACGCCGCATCGCGATGCGAACGCGCCGTCCGGTGTCACGCACCGGCGGCGCGTTATTGTTTTATGGCGACGGTGGATCGCTGCCGCGCAGCCGGATAGAATCCGCGAGATCCCTCAACGTCCATTGCGCCGGGGCCTGTCGATGTCTGCTCACACCGTTCGTTTCAAACAGGTCGACGTGTTTTCGTCGACACCGTTCAAGGGCAATCCGCTCGCCGTCGTGTTCGATGCCGACGCGCTCGATACCGCGCAGATGCAGGCCATCGCGCGCTGGACCAATCTGTCCGAAACCACCTTTCTGCTGAAACCGACCGATGCCGCCGCCGACTATCGCGTGCGCATCTTCACGACGGGCGGCGAGTTGCCGTTCGCCGGTCATCCGACGCTTGGCACCGCGCATGCTTTGCGCGAAAGCGGCTACCAGCCGAAGCAGGCCGGCAAGCTGATTCAGCAATGCGGCGTGGGTCTCGTCGAACTCGAAGCGCTCGATGGCGCCGACACGACGCACGGCGCATGGGCGTTCGCCGCGCCGCCCGCACGCGTGACGCCGCTCGCCGAGCATCGTTACGAGGCGCTGTCTACGGCTTTACGTAGTGAGGCGATCGACTTTACCGCGCCGCCATGCGCGGTGGATAACGGCGCGCCGTGGCTCGTCGTGCGGGTCGATTCGGCGCGCGACTGCCTCGCGCTCGAACCCGATGCGGCGGCGCTAGCCGAGCTCGTGCATTCGGTCGACACGCACGGCGTCGCCGTATACGGGCCGCACGATGCCGATGGTCCGGCAACGTTCGAAGTCCGTTGCCTGATGGCGGGCGGCGGCTTCGGCACCGGCGAAGATCCGGTGACCGGCAGCGCCAACGCCGCGCTCGCGGGCCTGCTGAGCCTGCAGCAACGTCGGCCCGGCACACGCTATACGGCGCGTCAGGGCACCGTGCTCGGGCGCGCGGGCGACGTGTCGGTCCACTATGACGATGCACGCGGCAAGATCTGGATCGGCGGGCCTGCGGTGACGATCATCGACGGCACGTGTCGGCTCGCATAAGCGGACCGCGGCCTCGCGCGCAAGGCACCGCGACACGCCGCATGTCGCCGCGTCACACCACAAAAAGCCGCAGCACTATGGCGCCGCCATACCTGGTTGTCCGAATTCATGGCGACTGGATGGCAAAACCCTTGCCAGATACCGGCCATGCAGCACTCGTGAACGGCGGGCCCGAGGCGCCCGCAGCGCCCGCGTATACCCCATGCCCGGACGCTTCCTTAATCGAGTCGCATTCAGTAATATCGAACGGTATATAGCGGTCGTATCCGATGACCTGTGGACGGTCAGGCGCGGCGCCACGCCCTCTCCTCCTGCGCAGCAGCTTTGGCACCTTGGTCACCATGCAGCCATCCATCTATTTCGCGCAGTCGATGCCCGTGCGTTTGCAAGCGACGCACCCCCGGCCAAGGGCCACGCGATGACTCAGTCCCGCTTCTCCGACCCGCGCGAAGCCATGCCGCGACGCGATCCGATGATCACGCGCCGGCGCGCGTTGCTCATCATTCCAGCGCTCGGCGTACTCGTATTGATCCTGCTGTGGACCGTGATCTTCGCGCGGCTATCGGTCGAGAAAGACGCGACGTATCGCGAAGCGATGGCGTCTTCCGCCATCCTTTCCTCGGCGCTCGAACAGCACACCATCAAGGCGATTCACCAGGTCGATCAGATTACGCGCTTCGTCAAGTACGAGTTCGAAAAGACGCCGAATCATTTCGATCTCGCGAGCACCGTCGAAAAAGGCGTCGTGCAAAGCGAAACGCTCGTGCAAGTGTCGCTGATCGACGAGCACGGCAGACTAATCGCCAACACGGCTGAACTGAATCCCGCTCACATCGACCTGTCCGACCGCGAACACTTCAAGGTCCACGAGCACGAGAACGACGACCAGCTATACATCAGCAAGCCGGTGCTCGGTCGCATCTCAGGTCACTGGACGCTGCAGATGACGCGGCGCCTGAATCATCCTGACGGCTCGTTCGCTGGCGTCGTCGTGGTGTCCGAAGACCCGAGCTACTTCACGTCGGACTTCTACAACAACGCGGCGATCGGCCGAGAAGGCGTGATCGCGGTGATCTCCGACAACGGCACCGTGCTCGCGCGCCGTACGGGCAACGCCAACAAAGCCAGCAGCACGTTCACCGCGAGCGGCACGTATCCGACTTCGGAGCACGTGTCGGGCACCTACGTCGATTCGATCGACAACGTCACGCGCATCGTGTCATACCGGCACATCGACGGCTATCCGCTCGGCGTGCTCGTCGGTCTTTCGCAGGGCGAAGAATTCGCGGACTACAACCACACGCGCAACGTCTATCTGTTGATGGCGGGCTTCATCTCGCTTGCGATGCTGAGCTTCTTCGGCGTCGCGACCGGCCTGATCGGCAAGCTGCTCGGCCGCGAGCGCGAGATGACCCACCTCGTCGAATACGACCTGTTGACCGGGCTGCGCAATCGCTACGCGACGCTGCAGGCGCTGCGCCACGACGTCGCGCAGCCGTTCAATCTCGGCCGCCTCGCGATTCTTTTCATCGACCTCGACAACTTCAAGACCGTCAACGACACGCTCGGCCACAACGCCGGCGACATCGTGCTGCAGATGACGGCCTCGCGCCTCGCGACCGCGATCGGCGACGAAGGCACGCTGAGCCGCATCGGCGGCGACGAGTTCGTCGTCGTGATCAAGGGCGACGATGTCGAGAAGCGCGCGGTCGCGCTCGCCGAAGCCGCCGGGGAAGTGTTCTCGAAGCCGTTCGACGTGCGCGGCAGTTCGTTCGTGCTGCATGCGAGCATCGGCATCGCGCTGTACTCGGTCGCCAACGAAAGCGAGATCGACCTGCTGAAGAAAGCCGACCTCGCGATGTACAGCGCGAAGGACGCCGGCAAGAACTGCTACCAGTTCTATTCGCCGCATCTGTCGCATCGCGCGGACCATTTGATGAAGTGGGAACAGCAGCTGCGCGTCGCGCTGGCCGAAGGGCAACTGTTCCTCGCGTATCAGCCGAAGATCGATCTCGCGCGTCGCTGCATCACCGGCTTCGAAGCGCTCGTGCGCTGGAACCATCCGCAGCACGGGTTGATTCCGGCCAACGAGTTCATCCCCGTGGCCGAGTCGACCGGGCTCATCGTGCCGATCGGCGACTTCGTGATCGAGACCGCATGCCGTCAGCTCGCGCAGTGGCAGCAGCAGGGCTACGACACGCTGTCGCTCGCGGTGAACATTTCGGCCGTGCAGTTCTGGCGCGGCGACCTGTTCGAAACGATCTCGCGCGCGATCGAGGAAACCGGCATCTCCGCGCGCCGCCTCGAACTCGAAATCACCGAAACGACGATGATGGAATTTCCGGAAGTCGTCTCCGAAAAAATCTTCGCGTTGAAGCGTCTCGGCGTACGCATCGCGCTCGACGATTTCGGCACCGGCTATTCATCGCTGTCCTATCTGAACCGCTTCGCCGTCGATACGCTGAAGGTGGACCGCTCGTTCGTCCAGGAGATTCCGGGCGACCGCAGCGTCTGCGTGATGGTCACCGCGATCGTCAACCTCGCGCGCTCGCTCGGGCTCACGGTAGTGGTCGAAGGCACGGAGACCGAAGAGCAGATTGCCTGGCTGGCCGCGCTCGGCCATATCGAGGCGCAGGGCTTCCTGTTCTCGCGTCCGGTGCCGGCAGAGGCGATTCCGGCGCTGCTCGAGCGCTTCGGGGTATGCGGCATGAACAGCACCAGCGGCCGCCGCGTCGCGCACGTAGCCGACAGCGCAAGCAGCGTATCCAGCACCAACAATTAAAGGACGGGCGCCCGCACGCCGGGCATCCACAGCGCCGATGCCGACCATCACCAGCGAGGAGGCTGCCCGCCGCGGGCGACGGGAACCGCTATGGACGCTGTTCCGGGTCGTGTGCGGCTTGTCGGCGCTGTCGTGGGGCGGCCTCGCGTTGATGGCGCAGCTCGAGCATCACTACGTCGAACGCGAGGGGCGGCTCTCGCGCGTGGCGTTCTCGGATCTGATCGCGCTCGCGTGGATGGTGCCGGGACCCGTCGGCTGCAACGTCGCCGTGCAGCTCGGGCACGCGCTGCGCGGGCGCGCGGGCGCGTGGGTCGCCGGTGTGGCGAGCGTGCTGCCCTTCTTCACACTGATGACGCTGTTCGCGATCTTCTACCGCACGCCCGTCGTGCATACGATCGCGTCGCAGACACTGTTGCATCACTTCAGCGTCGTGCTCGCGACACTGATTGCGCTCACCTGGTACAAGCAGACGCGCGCGCTGGTGCACGGCAAGCTCGAATGGGCGGCGGCGCTGCTCGGCAGCATCGCGCTGCTCTATGCGCACAGCGCCGCGGCGTATGTGGTGATGCTGGGAGCAGCCTTCGGCACCGGCTGGTTCGCGAGCCCGGAGCGCGACTCGCGGCTGGCAGTGTCGCTCCGGCGCGGCGATTATCGGCTGCTGGCCGCGCTCGGCGTGCTGCTCGTGCTGTTTGCACTGCCGCTGCCGCATCGCTATGACCTCGCGCTGCTGTGGCCGCGCCTCGCGGGTGCCGGCATGACGCTGTTCGGCGGCGGCTTCTCCGCGTTGCCAGTGCTGAAGACGCTGTTCGTCACGCCGGGGGTCGGCGTGTCCGATAACGACTTCACGCTCGCGTTTACGCTGTCGCCGTTGTCCCCTGGTCCGCTGCTGAACGTGGTGCCGTTCTTCGGCTATCTCGTCGATGGCTGGCTCGGCGCGCTGATCGCAACGCTCGCGCTATTCGTGCCGTCTGGCTGCCTCGTCGTGCTCGCGCAGCGGCATCTGCATCAATTGAAGGTGAACCCGCGCTTCGAGCACGGCATGAGAATACTGCGCGCGGTTACGACCGCCTTTCTCGCGGTCGCGGTACTGCGCATTGCCGCGCATGTACCGCTGGAACCGATCTACCTGTTGACCGCGACGTTCTCCGCGATGTGCTTCGCGAAGCTGAAGGTGCCGGTGTACGCCGTGTATGCAACGGTGGCGGTGGCGTGCGGCTTATGGCTCGCGTACGGCGTCACGACGTGACGCGTCGCGGGCCGCACGAAGCCCGTGGTGCCGTTGGCGATCGGCGGATCAGAATCCGCGCGACAGCACCGCGACGCCGATCGTCACGACGCCCAGCACGAGATTGATCAGCACGAGACGGCGGACCGTACCGACCGCCCGCGCGCCGTCGGGCCACTTCTGCGCCTGCACCGCGCGGCGAATCCGCGGATACACGGCGAAGCGGATATGCCCGAAGATCAGCATCATCACGATGCCGAGGCCGGCCATCGCATGCAGCGGCCACGTTGCATGACCGCCGCCGAACTGCATCAGCAGGAAGCCGCCGCTAATCAGAATGACGAGCACCGACACCCCGACCCAGTTGAAGAAGCGGCCAAACACCGACTCCCACAGCGGCAGGCGCAGTTGAGGCGACAGATCGCCGAGCGCCGGACGCAGGCAGAAATGCGCGAACACCATACCGCCGACCCACACCGCCACCCCGAGCAGATGCAGAAAAAGCGCGACTTCGATAGCCTTGTTCATGTAGTTTTCCTCTCCCGACGACGCCACACCGTTTTGGACACTTGATCCCGCTCAGCAGCAACTGAGCGCGTTCGACCATACGTGATACAGGCAGTTCCGGGTATCGACGTCTATTGCATCGTATCTTGTCGTTGTGATCGCGCCACCTTCATCTGGCCGCGACGCCGCCGCACCCCGTTTGCTTCCAACCCTTCTCGCGACGGACTTTTTGTGACAGACCGCGAGCGCCCCGCATGCTAGCAGGCACCCGTGGCTTTCCAGCGTCAAACTTGGTTAAATCGACTCCACTAAGCCGGCAGCACCGGACGCATGCCGTCGAGCTTCAGCTTGCTGTCAGGCGCGCGACCCTTGCGCGCACGCTTGCCGACATGCGCCGCAAGCTCGGCGCCGGCCAGCTTCTCCTCGTCGACGCGGCCGCCGCGGCGTGTGCCGATCAGCATCAGGCCGGCCTTGTCGATCGCGAGCGCCTGCACCAGCGTCTCGTTGTCGTCGAGCGCCATCAGCGTGACGCCACGACCGCCGCCCGACAGCGTCTTCATCTCGTCGAGGCCGAACACCAGCAGACGCCCGCCCGACGACAGACACCCGACCTGCACCGCATCCGGCAGCATCGGCATCGGCGCGAGCGGTGCGGCGCCGGCGTCGATCGTCATGAACGACTTGCCGGCCTTCACGCGGCTCACCATGTCGCCGACCTTGGCGATAAAGCCGAAGCCGTTGCTCGACGCGAGCAGCAGCGCCTGGTCCGCCGACGCCGCGTAGTAGTGCATCAGATGGCTGCCCGATTCGAGCTCGATCAGCGAAGTGACCGGCACCCCGTCACCACGCCCGCCCGGCAGTTGCGCCACCGCGACTGAATAGACGCGCCCGTTGCTGCCCCACGCGATCAGCGTATCGGGCGTGCGGCACTGGAACGCCGCGTAGAGACCGTCGCCAGCCTTGAAGCTGAAGCCCGCGACATCGAGCCCGTGGCCCTTCAACGCGCGCACCCAGCCCTTCTGCGACACCACCACCGTGACCGGTTCGTCGACCACGCGCGCTTCGAACGTCGCGCGCTTTTCCTGCTGGATCAGCGTGCGGCGCTCGTCGCCGTACTGCTTCGCGTCGGCTTCGATTTCCTTGATCAGCTGGCGCTTCATCGCCGGTTCGCTGCCGAGCAGTTCTTCGAGCTTGGCCTTCTCTTCGCGCAGTTCGGCCAGTTCCTTCTCGATCTTGATCTTCTCGAGACGGGCCAACTGACGCAGCCGGATTTCGAGGATGTCCTCGGCCTGACGGTCCGTGAGGCCGAACGCGGCCATCAGCGCGACCTTCGGCTCGTCCGATTCGCGAATGATGCGGATGACTTCGTCGATATTCAGGAAGACGATCATCCGGCCTTCGAGAATATGGATGCGGTCGTCGACCTTCGACAGACGATGCCGCGTGCGGCGCGTGACCGTCGCGAAACGGAACGCGATCCACTCGTGCAGGATTTCGCTCAAGCCCTTCTGACGCGGCCGGCCGTCGCCACCGACCATCACCATGTTCAGCGGCGCGTTCGATTCGAGGCTCGTATGCGCGAGCAGCGTATTGACGAACTCGGTCTGATCGATGCGGCTCGACTTCGGCTCGAACACGAGACGCACCGGCGCGTCCTTGCCCGATTCGTCGCGCACCGCGTCGACGAGCGCGAGCAGCGTCTGCTTGGTCTGCAACTGCTCGGGCGTCAGCGCCTTCTTGCCGAGCTTGATCTTCGGGTTGGTCTGTTCTTCGATTTCCTCGAGCACCTTCTGCGCGGCCGTGTTCGGCGGCAGTTCGGTGATCACGAGCTGCCACTGGCCGCGTGCGAGGTCTTCGATCTTCCAGCGCGCGCGCACCTTCAGGCTGCCGCGGCCGGTTTCGTACGCGGCGGCGATTTCCGCCTCGCTCGAAATGATCTGGCCGCCGCCCGGGAAGTCCGGACCCGGCACATGCTGCATCAGTTCCGCGTGAGAGAGCTTCGGATGGCGGATCAGCGCGACCGCGGCGCTTGCGACTTCGCGCAGGTTGTGCGACGGAATTTCCGTCGCGAGACCGACCGCGATGCCCGATGCGCCATTGAGCAGCACGAACGGCAGACGCGCCGGCAGCACCTTCGGCTCGTCGAACGAGCCGTCGTAGTTCGGCATGAAGTCGACCGTGCCCTGGTCGATTTCGCTGAGCAGCAGCTTCGCGATCGGCGTCAGACGCGCTTCGGTGTATCGCATCGCCGCCGCGCCGTCGCCATCGCGCGAGCCGAAGTTGCCCTGGCCGTCGATCAGCGGATAGCGCATCGAGAAGTCCTGCGCGAGACGCACGAGTGCGTCGTACGCGGACTGGTCGCCGTGCGGGTGATACTTACCGAGCACGTCGCCGACCACGCGTGCCGATTTGACCGGCTTCGCGTTGTCGCCGAGGCCCATCTCGTTCATCGCGAACAGGATGCGGCGCTGCACCGGCTTCTGGCCGTCGCAAACGTCCGGCAGCGCGCGGCCCTTGACCACGCTGACCGCATACTCGAGATACGCGCGCTCCGCGTAGTTGCCGAGCGTCAGCACGTCGCCGTCCGACGGCGGCTCGTTGAAAAGGTCGAGAGTGTTATCGTCGTCCATCTAGATTCCGTGTCCGTGTTTGGCTTGAAGTGTCGTATGCCGCATCGAGGCGCAAATGCGCTCAGATGTCCGCTTCCACTTCGTTGCCCTTCTCTTCGAGCCAGCTGCGGCGCGACGCCGCTTCGCCCTTGCCCATCAGCATCGTCATGCGCGCGACGGTCGCGTCGTAGTCGAGTTCACCGAGCGCAACCGGTTGCAGGCGGCGCGTGTCGGGATTCATCGTGGTGTCCCACAGCTGCTCGGCGCTCATTTCACCGAGACCCTTGAAGCGGCTGATCGACCACTGGTTGTCGCGCACGCCGTCCTTGCGCAGCTTGTCGAGAATCGCCTCGAGTTCGCCTTCGTCGAGCGCATAGAGCTTCTGCGCGGGCTTCTTGCCGCGCGCGGGTGCATCGACGCGAAACAGCGGCGGCCGCGCGACGCACACATGGCCACGCTCGATCAGCTGCGGGAAGTGCTTGAAGAACAGCGTGAGCAGCAGCACCTGAATGTGGGAGCCGTCGACGTCCGCATCCGACAGAATGCAGATCTTGCCGTAGCGCAGATTCGACAGATCGACCTTGTCGTCCGGATTATGCGGATCGACGCCGATCGCTACCGAAATGTCGTGCACCTCGTTGTTCGCGAACAGACGATCACGCTCGGTTTCCCACGTGTTCAGCACCTTGCCGCGCAGCGGCAGAATGGCCTGGTATTCCTTGTCGCGGCCCATCTTCGCGGAGCCGCCCGCCGAGTCACCCTCGACGAGGAACAGCTCGTTGCGTCCGATTTCCGTCGATTCGCAATCGGTCAGCTTGCCGGGCAGCACCGCGACACCCGAGCTCTTGCGCTTCTCGATTTTCTGGCCCGCGCGCGTGCGCGCCTGGGCCTGTTTGATCACGAGGTCTGCGAGCTTCTTGCCGTGCTCGACGTGCTGGTTCAACCACAGTTCGAGCGCCGGCCGCGCGAATGACGACACCAGCTTGACCGCGTCGCGGCTATTCAGGCGCTCCTTGATCTGCCCTTGAAACTGCGGATCGAGCACCTTCGCGGACAGCACGAACGACACCCGCGCGAACACGTCTTCGGCAAGCAGCTTCACGCCTTTCGGCTGCAGGTTGTGCAGCTCGACGAAGCTCTTGACCGCCTGATAGAGACCGTCGCGCAAACCCGACTCATGCGTGCCGCCCGCGGGCGTCGGAATCAGGTTCACGTACGACTCGCGCGTGAGCGGCCCTTCCTCGCTCCACGCGACGACCCACGCTGCGCCCTCGCCTTCGGCGAACGTCTCTTCGCTCGAACGCGAGCTTTCCGCATAGCGCTCGCCCTCGAACAGCGGAATCAGCAGATCGCTGCCGTTCATGCCTTCGAGCAGATAGCCGCGCAGGCCGTCTTCGTATTTCCAGCTTTGCTGCTCGCCGGTCTTTTCGTTGACGAGCGTGACTTCGACGCCCGGCAGCAGCACCGCTTTCGAGCGCAACAGACGCTGCAACTCGCCGAGCGGCAGGTTCGGCGAATCGAAGTACTTCGGATCGGCCCACGCGGTCACGCGCGTGCCGGATTTCTTGTCGGCCTTGGTGGCGGCACGCACCTGGAGCGGCTTCGCGACGTCGCCGTGCGCGAAGCTCAGTTCGGCCACCTTGCCGTCGCGCCAAACGGTGACGTCGAGCCGCGTGGACAGCGCGTTCGTGACCGACACGCCGACGCCGTGCAAACCGCCCGAGAACGTATAGGCGCCGCCGGCGGCCTTGTCGAATTTGCCGCCCGCATGCAGGCGCGTGAAAACGATTTCGACGACCGGTACGCCCTCGTCGGGGTGCAGGCCGAACGGAATGCCGCGGCCGTCGTCGTCGACCGAGACCGAATGGTCCGCGTGCAGTGTGACCGTGATTTGCCGGCCGTAGCCGCCGAGGGCTTCGTCCGATGCGTTGTCGATGACTTCCTGGATGATGTGCAGCGGATTCTCGGTGCGGGTGTACATGCCGGGTCGTTGCTTGACCGGCTCAAGACCCTTCAACACCTTGATCGACGCTTCGCTATACGCGGCGTTTGGCTTTTTCGTAGACATGATTGACTCGGTGCGTCGGTTCATCGTTGTCCACAGGTCCTGTGGACAGGGCCGTGGACAATGCGTTGAGTTTTCAAAAAAAGCGAAACGAAACAACAGGGTTAGGCGGAGTGCCCGCAGTGCGGGCAAGCTGTTTTGTTGCGCGGCTTCCGCTGGCGCGCTCAGAGGCCGGGCATCGACGCTCAGCCCGCCGGGGAAGCCTGTTCGCGGGGTATTGTACTGATTTCGATCACGGCGGCAATTGACGTCGCGCTGAATTGGCCGACTGGATAAGGCGCGGCGGGCGCTGGGGGACATGCGCCGGAGGATGGACGTCTCGCGGGACGGCGGCGCAATGGCTATCGGCGGGTAGCGGCGGAACTGCACGGACGTGCGCCCGCTGAACATTCAATGCATGCGCAGCGGCGTTCTCTATTGTTTTCGTGCCGCCCGCGCATGCTGCATCAGCTCATGCGCGAGGAAGCGCGCCATGCGGCGCGCGCACCGCGTTGCGTCACTTGACGCGGTTTTCCAACTCGTCCCACCGCTCGAGCGCGAGCATCAGCTCTTCGTCGATCTCGGCATAGCGCTCGGTCAGACGCGCGCCTTCGCGTGCATCCTTCGCGAACACCGAGCCGTCTTCGAGCTGCGCGCCGATCGCCTTCTGTTCGGCTTCGAGGTCGGCAATCATTTTCGGCAGCGCCTCCAGTTCGCGCTGCTCCTTGAACGACAGCTTCGCGCTGCGCTGCGCATTGCGGCCCGTGGCGCTTTCCTTCGGCGCCGCTTCTTTCGGCGCTTCCTTGCTCGATTCCTTCTGTGCTTCGAGCGCGAGTTGCTCCGATCGATCGCGCTGCGTCTGCCAGTCCGTGAAGCCGCCGACGTATTCGCGCCACTTGCCGCCGCCTTCCGATGCGATCACCGACGTCACCACGTTATCGAGAAACGCGCGGTCGTGGCTGACGAGCAGCACCGTGCCGTCGTAATCGATCAGCAGTTCTTCGAGCAGTTCGAGCGTCGGAATGTCGAGGTCGTTGGTCGGTTCATCGAGCACCAGCACGTTGGCCGGACGCGCGAACAGACGCGCGAGCAACAGCCGGTTGCGCTCGCCGCCCGACAGCGACTTGACCGGCGAACGCGCGCGCTCCGGCGCGAACAGGAAGTCGCCGAGGTAGCTCATCACGTGCTTCTTCTGGCCGTTGATTTCGACCCACTCGCTGCCCGGGCTGATCGTGTCGGCGAGACTCTTTTCCAGATCGAGCGCAGCGCGCATCTGATCGAAATAGGCGACCTGCAGATTGGTGCCGACGCGCACATTGCCTTCATCTGGCGCGAGTTCGCCGAGGATCAGCTTCAGCAGCGTGGTCTTGCCCGCGCCGTTCGGACCGACGAAGCCGATCTTGTCGCCCCGCATCACCGTGGCCGTGAAGCGGTCCACCACCGTGCGCTCGCCATAGCGCTTCGTCACGTCCGTCAGTTCCGCGACGATCTTCCCGGACTTCTCGCCCTGACCAACGTCGAGCTTCACGTTGCCTTGCACGTTGCGGCGCTCGGCGCGCTCGTTGCGCATCTGCACGAGCCGCGCGATGCGCCCCACGCTGCGCGTGCGGCGTGCCTCGACACCCTTGCGAATCCACACTTCTTCCTGCGCGAGCAGCTTGTCGAACTTCTCGTTCTCGATACGCTCGACTTCGAGCTGCTGCGCCTTGCGCGTCTGGTACGCGGAGAAATTGCCCGGATACGACAGCAGCCGCCCGCGATCGAGTTCGACGATGCGCGTCGCGACGCGGTCGAGAAACGCGCGATCGTGCGTGATGAACAGCAGCCCCGCGCGCAGCGACACCAGCAGGTCTTCGAGCCAGCGGATGCCGTCGAAGTCGAGATGGTTGGTCGGCTCGTCAAGCAGCAGCACGTCGGGCTGCACAACGAGCGCGCGCGCGAGCGCGGCGCGCTTTTGCATGCCGCCCGACAGCGAGCCGACGCGCGCTTCGCCGTTCAGGCCGATCTGCTGCAGCGTGGTCGCGACGCGGGTGCTCCAGTTCCATGCGTCCGCGGCGTCCAGCGACGATTGCAGCGTGTTCATGCGCGCAAGCAGCGCGTCGTGCTCCGCGCCTTCCGGCGTGTCGGCGAGCTGATGCGCGACCGCGTCGTATTCGTCGAGCAGCGCGCGCGCCTCGGTGAGACCGGCGGCGACCGCGTCGAACACGGTGTCGTCGGCGTTGAACTCGGGCTCCTGCGGCACGTACACCGTGCTCAGATGCTGTTGACGCGAGACGAGGCCGTCGTCGGGTTTGGCCAGATCGGCGACGATCTTCAACAGCGACGACTTGCCCGCGCCGTTGCGCCCGATCAGCCCGACGCGCTCGCCCGCTTCGAGCGAGAAATCCGCGTGGTCGAGCAGCGCGACGTGACCGAACGCGAGCTGGGCTCCGGTAATGGTGTAAAGCGACATGGGAATGGGAGAAGACAGCGATGAGTCGGAACTGCTCATTGTACCGGGCGCGGGGCCGGTCGCAGGGATGCCTGGGGGGAGATGCGTGCAAGGCGGCGTGCAACGCAATCGGTGCGGCCGGCGACACCCGCGCGCCGGCCCGGCTTTTCGAACAATGGCTTACTTCACATGCACCGTGATCGTCTTGCTCATCTGCGGCCCATACGAGCGATGCGAGCCGTCGCCGAATTGCAGCGTCAGCGTATGGTCGCCCGGCGGCAGCGTCAGATCGGTTTCGGTCTGGCCTTTGCCGAAGTGCAGCGACTTGTCGGTCGCGGCGATAACCTCGCCTTTCGGCAGCGGCTTGCCGTCGACCAGCAGATGATGATGTCCGGTGCCCTCCGTCATCGTGCCGGCAGGCGCGATCTTCATGCCGTCGAGGCCGAACACGACGTGCACCGGGTTGGTGACGGTCGCCCCGTCCGCCGGTTGCACGAAGGTCACGCCCTCCGCCTGCGCCACGCCCGACACGGCGAGCAATCCTGCCGCCACGATGCCGACCAACCGTCTGTTTTTAAACATCGTTTTCTCCTTTGGAAGCGAAACTGGTCCACGCGATACCGCCAGCAGCCTGATCCTGAGACCGATCGTCGCAATCCATGCCAGGCGGGCGCCACATCTGTCGAATCAGATAGCTTGCAGAGCAAAGCGTACACGCTTTGTGTGACGAGACCGGTCGCCGCGAGCCCGGGCCTCGCGGATGCGTTGCGACCGCGGCGCACAGGTCGTCTGCGGCTGAATTGACTAATTCCGGTAATATTGCGGGTCGCCGCGCCGCCCCATAAAGGGGCAGAGCAGCCGGCCATTGCATTGAACGAGAGAGTGTGTCGTGAGTGAAGTAATCGAAGTGACGGAATACAAGAGCTGGGTCTGCCTGATTTGCGGCTGGATCTACAACGAGGAAGACGGCTTGCCCGAAGAAGGCATCGCGCCGGGCACGCGCTTCGCCGACATCCCGGAAGACTGGCGCTGCCCGCTGTGCGACGTGGGCAAGGCGGAGTTCGCGGTAGTCGAGTTTTAATGTTGTCATGACGTCGGGCGATGGGCGCGGTTGGGTGCCCTTCGCCGGATGGTCAGGTGGTTTGCACGGCCCGGCAGGCGATGTCTGCGGGGCCGTTTCTTTTTGAGGTTGTTGGGGCGCGCGGGCCGGTTGCTGGCTTGGCTCTCCTTTTGCCCGCGCCGGTTTGATATACTCTGCGCTCGCCGGTCAGTGTGGACTCACCGAGTCCTCGCCGATCTGTCCGGCCCGGTCCTCTCCCTGTAGTTCAATGGATAGAACAAGTGCCTCCTAAGCGCTAGATACAGGTTCGATTCCTGTCAGGGGGACCAGGAACTACCGCCAAAGCCGCTACGGGCTTGACTGGCGGGCTTCTCAGGTCGTTTGTAGGTACTACATTGGTTGCTACAATGGGTGCTACATGGCCTTGCTGCGTCTCTCCTCTATCATCTCCGTGAAGCTCAAATACACGCGGCCCAAAGCGGGCAGCACTCTGCTGCTCTTCAAGCGTCGCATTCCCGATGACATAAAGCCGTTGCTACCTGCTGAGTCCAAATACGCGGGCAAAGCTCACTACGTGGTTTCGCTGCAGACATCGGATCCACGCGTTGCAGCGCCAAAGGTCGCACAGTTGGTCAAGCAGACCGACGAAGATTGGGACCGGTTGCGCAATCCCACGCGGGCGGCGGCCTCGCTGGGCAATCCCGACCGGGCGGGGGACCTGCAGGTAGCTCGGGAATTGCTGGCGAACTATGGCATCGACCCGGCAAACACCCAGGAAACCCCCGAGGGTGCGCTGTGGGCATTTCAGGATCTTCTCGAGGCCCAGTTACCCCAATCGGTCCTGGAAAGCGAGCACATCACGGAGGGACGCCAACTCGACCAGCACCTGTCCCCGATCCACGCTGCCGCGCTCCAGATGATGCAAGGGCGCCTCAAGATCACCATTGCCGATTGCCTCGACCAGTACATAAAGGCGCGTCCCGATACGGAAAAGGACGCCCGGATGATCTTCGGCTACCTCGTTGCTTTTCTGGGGGAACGCTCGGGCATGCCTGCTGCGAGGGTTGAGGGTCGCGACCTGCCGAGCATACGGAGGCACGATGCAAACGCCTTCGTAGAGTGGCTACTTGCTGGCAAGCATTCCCGGGATAGGAAGTCGGTTCGCACATCCACCGTCGAACGCTACCTGCGCACGCTCACAGCCGCATTTAATCGGGCGATCAAAGAAAACGAGTTGGGGAGCGCCAATGTGTTCGCTGGTATTGAGATTCCGAAGGCGGGCGAGGATGTAGAGAAGCGCGATCTTCTTTTTTCTTGATGGCGGCGCGAGCAAGACCATTGGGTTCTTCTTAGCCTGCGCAGGATTTGCCGTCGCCGTAAAGGCGAAAGACGTCCACTACGTAGTCATACATAGCGCATCGGGTGAATCTCGAGCTACCCAGAGTACCGACAGGGACGCTATCGACCGAATCATTGCAGCGCTCAACGAGTCGATCATTGCCAGGGGCTAACTTTGTAGACCGCCTGCTGTTCCTGGTGATCACTTCAGTACATTTTCAAGAAAATTCCATGAAACACCCACTCATCGCTATTTGCATTGCGACAACTACGGTCTTCAGTGCACCTGTTTTTGCGAACTGCTTCGGCAGTCCCGCGATGCAAACCTGTACCGACGACAGCGGGAATAGCTACACAGTTAATAGGCTTGGCAACATGACGATGGTTCAGGGGACTAACGCTCAAACCGGCAGTTCGTGGAACGAGACCGCCACCACATACGGGAATACGACCCAAATAAATGGCCAAGCAGCGAATGGGGCAAACTGGAACGAAAACATTACAGAACTCGGAAACGGCAATCGAGTGATCAGTGGAACGAATGCGAGCGGCCAATCGTTCTACAAAACTTGCAACGCCTACGGTTGCAATTGAAAAATTTGGTAACTGATACAACAGCCTGCAGGTTAATCAATCAATTCAATCATCCGTGCGCGAGGCGTGGGTGGCCTTCGAGACTGCTCTTGGGCGCGAGAAACTAACTGTTTAATTTGGATTAAATAATGCGCAATACCGCAGTACTCGCAATAGCGACAATCTTCCTCGCAGCATGTGCGGACACCGGCCCCGTTCCGATCGGACAAGATGCGTACACGGTGTCAGTGCGTGTTCCGTTCTCGGGCCCCTCTGGAGCGAAGGGTGATGCGCTGAAAGAGGCAAACACCTTTTGTGTTTCGCAAGGCAAACGACTCCTACTGCAGACACAAAATTCTTACGAATGTGCTTTGCACGGCGGATGTGGGGAGGCAGAGATTACGTTCCTGTGTTTGAACGAGAACGACCCACGTTATCAGGCCAATTACCAAATGCGCAAGGATAATGGCGTCACCACTATCGAGAATAAGTGAAAATGAAGCGCTTGATTACTGTTGCGGCAACCATGGTTTTGACTGGGTGTATCGCTGCTCCCGAACTTGATCTAAGTAAGGTTGATTCGACGTGCGCACAACGTTGCTCGTCGGAATACTCAAATTGCACCACAGGATTCAAGCTTTTCCCCTTAATCGAACAAGCCCATTGCAATGAAGCGCTCAAGGTGTGCGTTGCGGCTTGCACACCCGCTCAGACTGTCACGGGCAATGCAACTTCTGCTCAGAGGCTGACCGAACTGAAGACCTTGTACAAGCAGGGCCTGATCAGCGAAGAGGAATACGAGACGAAAAGACAGGAGATTCTAAAGACGATGTGATAGCGGTTCGGTGGTGCATGTTGCCTTCGCCACGCTTTTTCTTCGTTTCGCATGGAGCAAAAGACCGGTACCTTCGGCCGCGCCCTTGCTTTCAAAAAACCCGCTAAACCTTTGCTGCCGTTGTTGTTGAAGCGGCTTCGTGAGTGCCCCTCCCACAGAAAATTCGAAAAGACCAGAGGAAAGGACTCCCGCCCCGCCTCCCGGGGGTTCCGCAAAGCGGGCGCATGTGTTTCCCGAGATGATTGACGCCGGGGCGGGGGCTGGGGTCCGGATTCGATTTCCTCCTCGCACCCGTGCGGGTCGGTTCTCGTTCAAGGGGCGAGGCTCACCATGGAAAAGCTTGGCGACGGGTACTACAATTCCGCTCCCTGAGGTACTACATGGGCTGACTGCGGCATTGGCGGATTTCCCATGGCATTTTGCTGAAACCCTTGCTAGTATTGATCCTCAGCCCTACAGGCGACCCCAACTTCTCCCCCGCCATTTCGTTAATCGAACCCTGTCAGGGGGACCAGATAGCTTCCCGGCGTTGCCCGCAAAAGTATTACAACATGGGCTCCAACAGCGCTGACTAATCGCCGCGAATGTGAATCTCCATCGTCCCGCTCAGTTCTTCTGGTAGTTGGTCCTCGTTGCCGTCGCCGGACAGCGGTTCGGAAAGCTCGATTCTGCCCGATGACCACGCTGTCCAGAAACCAATCGTGGAAATAGCCCCAAGCCTTCAGTATTTCCTCTGTCATCTGCTGGATCGATCGTTCGTGAAACAGCTAAGCGCAAAAAAGAATCTCGACCTTGCGAGTTCGACGACGGTGATCGCGAAACGCGTCTGAGGCGACGCCAGTCCAACGGCCCCGTTATTTTTGCATCGGCCGACGCAGACTTTGCTCGTATATCGAAGGATCGACGACGTTCATGTGATCCTTTGGGCGTTCACCGAATACTCGCTCGAAGTCCTCGGCACCCAGAATGTCGGCGGCGTCGTGGAGAAAAGACGAATAGGCCTGATTGAGCTCCGAGGCCGACGGAGCATCGCTACCCTGCGGGGCGTATTGCAAACGCTCGACCTGCACCATAAATGCGTGGCGATGATTCATCAACGACTTGATCTTCGCCTGCGCGTCGGGACCCTTCAAGGTCGCCTGAAGATGCTCCTGAAAATCGTCGACATCGGATTCCTGATGTGCTGACTTCATGGCGTTACTCCCGCTTGGTGTCGAGCACTGAATCTTTTTGCTCGCCCATGCAGCATGCTGCTTGCCGTACGTTCCGAAGATCGCGTTGCTCAACCAGTAGCCCCTGGACGCGCGCACCGTAGCTGGAGCCGCTCCAGCGCCGCCGGTCGCCCAAAGAATCTGGTTCGACAGCTGATGGCATACACCATCGCGACCATAGCTGAAGATCGTTCCACGAGCGGCCGGATCGATGTTGGAGTCCACATCGGGCTTACATAAGCAACTAGCATAAAGCAGATTTGCCGCGCCGGAAGCCAGAAAACCATCCGCACTGACCGGCGTCCCACCTCGGGCGTGGAAGCTGCCCCAGCTGTACCAATAATGCTCGCCCGCGAGCAGGACATCCGCCAGCGCCGGATATATCTTCACGCGGCTGTCGTAAGTCGTGACCCAGGTGTGATCGACCACGGAATCCTGGAAATACGCCGGAACGGACCATGCGAACAATGTAACGGCGCTCATTGCTCCACCTTTTTGTCCGGTCGCATCACGGCGCTGCCGCGCGAAGGCCGCCCGAAAAGCCGGTAAGAACTTTACTCAGCTAAAAAGTTATACGCGCTCAGCGGTACTAATTTCAAGGACACGAAGAACCGCCGAGGCGACGCAGGCCATCAGGCCGGCCGCTGCGGAATATTCAGGCCGCGCGCTACCGCCGGACGCTCGACGAACGCAGCCAGCACGCGCCGCACGTTCGGGAAGTCCTGAATGCCGACCAGCTCTCCCGCCTCATAAAAGCCGACCAGATTGCGCACCCACGGGAAGATCGCGATATCGGCGATCGAATACTGGTCGCCCATCACCCAGGCGCGTCCGTCGAGGCGTTGTTCCAGCACGCCGAGCAGCCGCTTCGATTCGGCGATGTAGCGATCGCGCGGACGCTTATCCTCGTATTCCTTGCCGGCGAATTTGTGGAAGAAACCGACCTGGCCGAACATCGGACCGATGCCGCCCATCTGGAACATCACCCACTGGATCGTCTCGTAGCGCCCAGCGGCGTCCTTTGGGATCAGCTGGCCGCTTTTGTCGGCCAGATAGATCAGGATCGCGCCCGATTCGAACAGCGGCAGCGGTTTGCCGTCGGGACCGTGCGGATCGAGGATCGCCGGAATCTTGTTGTTCGGGTTCAGCGACAGAAACGCCGGCGTCATCTGATCGTTGGTGTCGAAGCGCACCAGATGCGGCTCGTACGGCAAGCCGGTTTCCTCGAGCATGATCGAGATTTTTACGCCATTGGGCGTCGGCAGCGAATAGAGCTGAATCCGGTCCGGATGCTCGGCCGGCCATTTCTTCGTGATCGCGAAAGCGGATAAATCGGTCATGGGTTCGGGTCGCCCTAGGGTCAGAAATTGCAAGACCGCCCAATATAAACCGACTCGCCACAACGCGTGCGAGGCCGCGCGAAGACCTTACAGACGCCGCGGCAACAGCGCCGTTCGCGATCGGCGGATCACCACAAGTCCTTCGTCGCCGTGCCCGCGCGCAGGTTGAAGCCCTCTCGCCACAACGTCGCGCCGACCGTCACCAGCAGCGTCTTCTCGGTGCCGTCGAGCAGTTCCCACGCGGCCGCAAGCCACGTCGCGAAGCTCGCACAGGTCGCTTCGAGATCGGGCGGCGCCTTGCCTTCCAGGTACTGCCGTTCGAACATCGAAAGTATCTTTTCGGGTGTCATTGGCGCGACCTCCTGCTGGGATTTGCGCCAAGTCTAAAGGGCTCGCGGCGCGTGCGGAATGCCCATCATCGTGATCACGGGTTACTCCCAGGCCGGCCGCCGCGCGAGCGTCAGCCGCGACCCAAACAGTGAAATCGGACTGGCGCGCTCCGATCTGCACCGTCCGAAAAACAAAGGCGCCGCGACAGTCGCGACGCCTCGCCGTTACGGCAACCTACGCCGAACGGGGTCAGTGATGACCGCGCTTTGCATTGTCCTTGGCGTCCTCCTTCGCATCGCCATAGGCCTTCTGCACCTTGCCGGCGCCCTGCTGCACATCGCCCTTGAGTTCCTTCGCGGGGTCGTTCGTGGCCTTGCCGACGGCCTCGTTGACCTTGCCCTTGACCTGCTCGCCAACGCCCTTCACTTGATCCTTGTTCATGTTCGGCTCCCATATGCGTAGTCGACAGAGATGCCGGCGCGGTATTCCGCCGGTATGTGGGAATCAGCAACGGCTGTTCCCGGGGGCCGTGCCGCGCGCGGCGCGGCGCCATCGTCGAATGCCGATGGGCGATCGGGCAAATTTTTTATCAAATTAGGCCTAAAGTCTCGCCGCGCACCGCCGTAAATGCGTTCAGGGAGGAGTCATGGACCATACGGACACTACGATTTCGGGATCATCGCAAGCTGCGTTGATCGACCACGATATCGCGCACATCGCACGCGTGATGCACGTATCGCTGCGTGGCGATTTCGGCGGTCCGATCCTGCCCGCCACCTATTGGCGCAAACGGCTGACCGCGCTGGTCGACAGCGGCCAGCTATCTCCCGCCCAATTGGATAAAGTCGACAGCCTGCTGCTGCAGCTCGATCGGCTCGCCTCGACGCCGCTGCCCGAATGGGAACGCTTCGCGCCCGCTCCGACCTCGCGATTCGAACCGGCTCAGCCGGCGAAGAAGGCGAAGTCGGCCTGATCTCGCCAGCCCACACACTGCCTCACCGCTCCTACGCCGCCGACAATCACAGCAACGCGACATATCGCGAAAAAATCCTGATCAATCCGCGCTAAAAATAGGGAAAGGGGACGACCTTAGGTCATAATGTCCGCAAAAATTCCCAGCCAGGACGCCACGTGACCCTCGTCGCCCCATTCGACCTGCTCAAGCAGGCGCGCGCCCGTTTCACCCAACGCGAAATCGCAGCCCATGTCGGCAAGGACATCAAGACGGTGCGTCGCTGGGAAAAAGGTGAAACGCCTTGTCCCGCGATGCTCGAACCCGCGTTGCGCGATCTGCTGCGGCAAGGCGCGCGTGAGGCGCAACAGGCGGGCGACACGGCGCGCTTCCGCTTCATCGATCTGTTCGCGGGTATCGGCGGCATTCGGATGGGCTTCGAGGCGCACGGCGGCGAATGCGTGTTCACCAGCGAGTGGAACGAATTCTCGACGCGGACTTATCGCGAGAACTACGGTCAGAACTACGGCGACAGCGCCGCGAGCGGCGGCGCGCACGCGCTGATCGGCGACATCGTCACGTTTCCCGCCGAGGACGTGCCGAGCCACGACGTGCTGCTCGGCGGCTTTCCGTGCCAGCCGTTTTCGATCGCCGGCGTCAGCAAGAAAAACGCGCTTGGCCGGCCGCACGGTTTCGAATGCACGACCCAAGGCACGCTGTTTTTCGACGTCGCGCGGATCATCGCCGCGAAGCGCCCCGCCGCATTCCTGCTTGAAAACGTGAAAAATCTGCTGTCGCACGACAAGGGCCGCACCTTCGACGTGATCCTGCAAACGCTGCGCGACGAGCTCGGCTACGAAGTGCACTACCGCGTGATCGATGGCCAGCATTTCACGCCGCAGCATCGCGAGCGCATCATCATCGTCGGCTTTCGCGGCAAGACCGCGTTCACGTGGGACGACCTGCGGCTGCCCGACGAGGGTCCCCGGCTCGGCGCGATCCTGCATCGCACGGACGGCACGGAACCCGTGCTGCCGTGGGACCATGACCGCTTCTTCGACCACGCCGCGCGCCGCGTGCAGCCGAAGTACACGCTCACCCCGAAGCTGTGGGCGTATCTGCAGAACTACGCGGCCAAGCATCGCGCGGCGGGCAACGGCTTCGGTTTCGGCATGGCGTATCCAGATAGCGTGACGCGCACGCTTTCCGCGCGTTATCACAAGGACGGCTCCGAAATACTCGTCTATCAGGGCGAGGCGCTGCGCCCGCGTCGTCTGACGCCACGCGAATGCGCGCGGCTGATGGGCTTTCCCGACACCTTCAGGATTCCGGTCAGCGATACGCAGGCCTACCGGCAGTTCGGCAACAGCGTCGTGATGCCGGTGATGCGCGAAGTGGCGCGTATCATGCTGCCGCATGTGCAAACCCTGCTCGCCCACCCGACCCGCGATGCCTCGAAACACTCCCTGCCGCTGTACGCCTGAGCGGCCGCGCGACCCGTTGGCCCTCTGACGATGGTCGATATCGTCGATAGCGCGACGCGCAGCCGGATGATGTCCGGCATTCGCGGCCGCAACACCAAGCCGGAGGTGCTGATCCGCAGCCTGCTGCATCGGCGGGGTCTGCGCTTCAGGCTCGACGCGCGCGATCTGCCCGGCCGCCCCGACATCGTGCTGCCGCGTTATCGCGCCGTGGTGCTTGTGCATGGCTGCTTCTGGCATGGCCACGACTGTCATCTGTTCAAATGGCCGCAGACGCGGCCCGACTTCTGGCGCGACAAGATCGGCCGCAATCGCAGCAACGACGACAAGGTGCGCGCCGCGCTGATGGCGAGCGGCTGGCGCGTCGCGGTTGTGTGGGAATGCGCTTTGCGGGGTGCGAATCGCGATATCGCGGGTGTGATCGAGCGGCTCGTCGCGTGGATTAGAAGCGACGCGCCGGAGTTCGAGGAACGCGGCTGAAACCACACGCGGGCTGCCTTGTGCGCGAGTCTCCGGCCGCTGGTGCTACACTCGAAAAGCTCACCCGGCATGCTTTCGAGATACCTTCGAGGCACGCTTCGGCGGCGTTTTCCGGGTGCTTTCCCGGCGCTTTCACGGCACGTCCTCACGCGCTCCGGCATGCCGCGAGATGCGCCTCGCCGCCGGGACATCGCGCACTCCGACGATCCCAGAAGCAATCAACAAGGGAGGCACATCATGGCTGACTTCCGTCTCTGGTCCGACGACTTTCCCAACAACGGCTTCATGCCGAGAGACCACGAGTACAACGACAAGGCGTTCGGCGGCGACGGCGAAAACATCTCGCCGTCACTGCAATGGGAAGCGCCACCCGCGGACACGCAAAGCTTCGCGCTCACCGTTCACGATCCCGACGCGCCGACCGGCAGCGGCTTCTGGCATTGGGTCGTCGTCAACATCCCGGCCGACGCGCGCTCTTTGCCGCGCAACGCCGGCAAGGCCGACGGCTCGTTGCTGCCGCAGGGCGCGATACAGTTGCGCAACGACTATGGGACAGTCGGCTTCGGCGGCGCCGCGCCGCCGCGCGGTGATCGCACGCATCGGTTTATTTTCCGGCTGCATGCGCTGAAGGTGCCGCATCTGCCGGTCAGCGCGGAAACCACCAACGCGGTCGCGCGCTTCATGACGCATCTGAACGAAATCGACTCGACGACCCACACCGGCCTTTACGAACTTAAATGACGCGAGCGCGGCGCCGGCGCGCTGGTAACGCCGCCGCCGCGCCGACCGGTATGCCAAGAGCGGCCGGCGCGTGAGCCGCGCACAGGCGCGGCAACATCTCCGACAAATCGAACAATCGATGCACGCACCCTCCCCGCGCACGGATGGCCCGACGCCCTCCACTCCCCGCTTCGAAGGCAAGGAACTAGGCCTGCCGGTTCCACAACGCTACTGGGCGATGCTCGTCATCGCGCTGTCGCTGACGCTCGCGGTGCTCGACAGCGCAATCGCCAACGTCGCGCTACCGACGATCGCGCGCAATCTCAACGCGAGCGCCGCTGCGTCGATCTGGGTCGTCAACGCGTATCAGCTCGCGATCACGATCTCGCTGCTGCCAATGGCGTCGCTCGGCGACCGCATCGGCTATCGGCGCATTTATCTATCCGGTCTGATCCTGTTCACGGTCGCGTCGCTCGGCTGCTCGCTGTCGAACTCGCTCGCGACGCTCGCGCTCGCGCGCGTGGTCCAAGGCTTCGGCGCGGCCGGCATCATGAGCGTGAACACCGCGATCGTCCGCATGATCTATCCGCCGGCGCAGCTCGGGCGCGGCGTCTCGATCAATGCGATGGTGGTGGCGGTGTCGTCGGCGGTCGGACCGACGGTCGCATCTGGCGTGCTCGCGATCGCGACGTGGCCGTGGCTGTTTGCGATCAACGTGCCGATCGGGATCGCGGCGATCGTCGGCGGCTTCAAGGCGCTGCCGATGAACCCCGGCCACGAATCACCGTATGACTATCTGAGCGCGGTGATGAACGCGATCGTGTTCGGCCTGCTGATTTTCGCGGTCGATGGCCTCGGCCACGGCCAGCGCTTCGGCTACGTGACGCTCGAAGCACTCGGTGCTCTGGTGGTCGGCTACTTCTTCGTGCGCCGGCAACTGACGCGGCCCGCGCCGCTGCTGCCGATCGACCTGCTGCGTATTCCGGTGTTCGCGCTGTCGATCGGGACGTCGGTCTGCTCGTTCTGCGCGCAGATGCTCGCGTTCGTGTCGCTACCGTTCCTGCTGCAGGAAACGCTCGGTATGTCGCAGGTCGAAACCGGTCTTTTGATGACGCCGTGGCCCGCGATCATCATCGTCGCGGCGCCCATTGCAGGGGTCCTGTCGGACAGGATATCGTCCGGCTGGCTCGGCGGCGTCGGGCTCGCCGCGATGACGGTCGGCCTGCTGCTGCTCGCAACGCTCGGACCTCACCCGGACGCACTGCAGATTTCGTGGCGCATGGCGCTGTGCGGCGCGGGCTTCGGCATCTTCCAGTCGCCGAACAATCGCACGATGCTGTCGTCCGCGCCGCGCGAACGCAGCGGCGGCGCGAGCGGCATGCTCGGCACCGCGCGCCTGACCGGGCAAACGCTCGGCGCGGCGCTGGTCGCGCTGATCTTCGGCGTCGCGCCGCAAAGCGGGACGGTCATCGCGCTGTATGTGGCCGCGGGGTTCTCGGCGGTCGCGGCGGTCGTCAGCACGATGCGGGTCATGCAGAAGGCGACGCAGCCGGCTTGAGGGTTGTGGCCGCGTTGTGGCTGGGTTTGTGGCCGCTCGACGCGCAACGCACCCACGAAAAAGGGCGCGCATCGCACGACGCGATGCACGCCCTTTTTGCTTCGATCTTCGTTGTCACTTCATTCACGACGTGACCGGCCCACGCATCGCCCGCCCACGCGCGGGCCGCGACTGTCCGCTCAGGACGATGCCGTCACGTCAGCGAGCTTTACCGCTTTGGCCGTCACCGAAGAAGCGGTCGCGACGTGGCGCAGATCGTCCAGGAAGGTATCGCGCCAAACCGACAGATTGTTCTCGCGCATCGGCTCCATCATGTCCGCATGACGCGCCTGACGCTCGGCGAGCGGCATCGACAGCGCGCGTTCGAGCGCTTCGGCCATCTGCGACAGATCGAACGGATTCACGACGAGCGCGCCCGGCAGCTGCTCGGCCGCGCCCGCGAATTGCGATAGCACGAGCACGCCCGGATCGGCCGGGTCCTGCGACGCGACGTACTCCTTGGCCACCAGGTTCATGCCGTCGCGCAGCGGCGTCACATAGCCGACCTGCGACTGGCGGAATAGCGCCATCAGCAGATTGCGCTCGTACTTGCGGTTCAGATACTGGATCGGCGTCCAGTCGAGTTGCGCGAACCGGCCGTTGATGCGGCCCGCTTCGCCTTCGAGCGTCTGCCGGATGCGCTGATAAGTCTGCACGTCCGCGCGGGTCGGCGGCGCAATCTGCACGAGCGACACGCGGCCGTGCCAGCCCGGCGCGTTCTGCAACAGCCGCTCGAATGCCTGGAAGCGCTCGACCAGCCCCTTCGAATAATCGAGCCGGTCGACGCTCATGATCAGCTTGCGCCCGCGCATGCCGTCACGCAGGCTGCGCACCGCCTTGCGGTCGGTGAACTGCTCGGCGGCCTTCGCGATCGCATCCGGATAGATGCCGATCGGGTACGCGCCGACCTTCAGGAAGCGGTTGTACGCGTGCACCATGCCGTCTTCGCTCGACGTGCCGTGGTGACCGCGCTCGATATAGTCGACGAACGACTGGCGATCCGCCTCGGTTTGAAAACCGATCACGTCGTAGCTGCACATCGCCTTGACGAGCTCTTCGTGCGGCGGAATCGTGCGCAGTACCTCGGGCACCGGAAACGGAATGTGCAGGAAGAAGCCGATCGGGTTCTTCACGCCGAGATCGCGCAGGCAACGCGCGAACGGCAGCAGATGGTAGTCGTGCACCCAGATGATGTCGCTGGGCTTGAGCAGTTCCTTCAACTGCTTCGCGAGCGTCGCGTTGACGCGCTGGTAGCCCGCGTAGTCCTCGCGGTTGTAGCGGGACAGGTCGTTGCGATAGTGGAAGGTCGGCCACAACGTGGTGTTCGAAAAACCGCGGTAGTACTCGTCGTAATCGCGCTTGGTGAGGCCCACCGTCGCGTAGGTGACGTTGCCCTGCTTCTCGATCACGGGCGCGGATGGCTCGCTGACCGTTTCGCCGCTCCAGCCGAACCAGACGCCGCCGGTTTCCTTCAGTGCGTCCAGCACGCCGATCGCGAGCCCGCCCGCTGCCGGACGCGCTTCCTGAATCGGTGCGACACGATTCGATACCACGATCAATCTGCTCATTAGTGCTCCATTGTTTCGTTGTATGCGGAATTGCGCCAAAACGGTGCATGCAAGCAACGTGCCGATATTTGAGATATCGGAAATAAAGCTGTATGGAAATGTGACAAACGAGCTAATCCCCGCAATCATCACTTATTGCGAAGAAAATTTTTCTGTTAAATCTGACCAAAGCGGAGGTCTTCTTACCGGCGTCATAGTCGCCGGAACACTCCGCCCGCGTACTGCGCTGCGTCAGGCGTCCTGTTCCGAGCCGAGATCGCGCTGGTATTCGAGGCCTTCCTGACGCACCCCGCCCTGGTTGTGCTCGCCGTCCGGCGGCGTATGCGGGGCGATCCGGTTCTGCGCGGCCGGGTCCGGCGACTCCGCCGGTTCAGTCTTGACATCGGCCGGCCGTGGTCCGCGCTTGGAGTGCCGCGCGGAACGTCGCAATGCGGGGTGTCTCATGATCGTGCCTCCGGGGGAAGCCTGCCGCTTGTTGCGGCATCCCTACAGTCTAGGGGGCGAAACCGTAAATTGCCGGTAAAACATGCGCCGGCTTTGTAACAAGTACAGCAATGCACTGCAGCGGACCAAGGTCCGCTGCAGTGCGGGGGCGGTTGGATCGAGCGCGCGATCGTACGTCATCGAGGGTCGCATCAGCGTTGCGGTGGTCGCGACCGTCGGACGGCGGCTTGAGGCGTTTGGGTTGGCTGCGGCGGCGGATCGCCGATCGGCGGCGTGACCGGTTCCACGGGTTCGATCGGCTCGGGTGTCGGGCCGGGAATCGTGTCGGGTTCGGCCGGGTTCGGCGGCGTGGCGGGAGGCTCGACCGGTTCGGGCCGGTGAGCGCGCAACGGCCCGGACGGCGGGGAAACGGCAGCGGAATGCGGCAGGTGCGGCATGTCGGTGACCTCGTTTTGCGTTCCACTGGAGCGCAGCAAGGCCTGTGCCGTTCGGATGCCCGCCCAGAAGCCCGGGCGGGCGATCGCTGATGATGCAGATGACGCGCGAACGAGCGCGAATCAGGCGTCCGCGTCGCCGAGCGCGCGTGATTCGTCGGTGGGATCGCCGTCGTCGCGCGCATCGTTGCCGTACTCGACGAGCCGGTTGTACAGCGTCTTCAGGCTGATGCCGAGAATTTCCGCGGCGCGCGTCTTCACGCCGCCGCATTGCTCGAGCGTCGCCAGGATCAGCTGACGGTCGGCCTCCGCGAGCGAGGTGCCGAACGGGATCGTGATCGCGGTGCCGGTCGCGGGCTTCGATAGCGTGATCTGCAACGGCACGGTCGCCGTGGTATCCGAATCCGCGCTCGACATGATGTGCGCACGCTGCACGTAGTTTTTCAGCTCGCGCACATTGCCCGGCCACGGATACGACAGCAGCATCTCCTTCACCGCGACCGGGAAATGCTTCTTCGTGCCGTGACGCTCGTTGAGCTCATCGAGGAACGATTGCGCGAGCAGTTCGACGTCCTTGCCGCGATCGCGCAGCGGCGGCAGGCTGATCGGAAACACGTTCAGCCGGTGGTAAAGGTCCAGCCGCAGCTTGCCTTCGAGCACCGCCTGCTCGGGATCGCGATTGGTGGCCGCAATCAGGCGCACATCGGTTTCGATTTCCTTGGTCGTGCCGACACGCATGAACATGCCGGTCTCGAGCACGCGCAGCAGCTTCACCTGCAGCTCGATCGGCATCTCGGTGATTTCGTCGAGGAACAGCGTGCCGCCGTTCGCGCGCTCGAAATAGCCCTTGTGCTGCCGGTCAGCGCCGGTGAACGAACCGCGCTCGTGGCCGAACATTTCCGACTCGATCAAGTTCGGGGAAATCGCGCCGCAGTTGACCGCGAGGAACGCGTGCTTGCGGCGCAGGCTCAGCTCGTGCAGGGTCTGCGCGGCGACTTCCTTGCCGGTGCCCGATTCGCCGACCAGCATCACCGAGGCCGCCGTCGGCGCGACGCGGCTGATCTGGTCGTAGACCTCCTGCATCGCCGGCGAATTGCCGAGCATCAGACCAAAGCGGCCCATGCGGCGCAACTCGCCGCGCAGCGTGCCGATCTCGGCCTTCAGGTCGCCGGCGCGCGGCAGACGCGACAGGATCGCCTTCACCCGCTGCATGTTGATCGGTTTCACGAGGTAGTCGGCCGCGCCCATTTTCAGCGCGCTGACCGCCGACTCGACCGTTGCGTGACCGGTGATCACGATCACTTCGACGCCGGAGCGCGGATCGAGATCTTCGAACAGATCGACCCCGCTGCCGTCGGGCAGCTTCAGGTCGGTAAATACGACGTCCGGCATCTGCCGGATCAGTTGAATACGCGCTTCGCGCAGATCGCCCGCGGTGGCGGTGGTCAGCCCGTCTTCCCCAATGATGGCGGAAAGCGCCTCGCGGGTACTTGCGTCGTCATCGACAATCAGTACATGTGGCATCGCGTTTCGAAAGCCTGCAAGCGTGGGTCAGAAAATATGCGGAACATCCCCATGGGCATGCCGCTGGATCGGGTCGGCTGAATGACGCGGATTCGACGTGTGTCCCGCCTCGCCGACCATTTGATGAAAAAGCGCAACAATAAAGGCCAAATTCCGGCCGATTACTGCGTGATTGTTGTCTATTTGCCTATTATACGGGTTTATAGAACTTCATTTAACAATCCTTCCAGGCGCCGACCGCCGATCTGGCTGCACCGCCGCCCACCCTGGGATTCGAGCGCAGCGCGTTAGCCACGCGGAAACGGCCATGCGCGGTGTTCGCCGTCAGCCTGCCCTGAACCGTTCGTACTCTGGGAGGCGGGCGCGAGCTCCGTCGACAAGGTTGCCGGCGCCGCTACCGCACCGCCCTCGTTTTCCCAGCGGCTGAGTTCTCGGGCCGGGGAAATCTGGCCCGTGCGTTTGTGCTGCACGTAGCGAACCGCCAGAAAGCCGCCGAGTGCCATCAATGCGCCAAAAAAACCAATCGTGGGTCGTGTCATCATGAACTCCTTGGATCGTGATGCGGATGAGTGCGGCTCGTGCCAGACGTGCCCCCGCCATCCAGCGAGCCGATGCGCGCGTCGCTCGCCGCGCCGCCTCTAACGAGCAACCAGCACGCCGAGCAGAAATCCGGTGCCCGCCGCGAGCGCAAGCGAACGCCACGGGTTGTGGCGCACATAGTGCTCGGTGCTAACCGCCGCCTCGCGATAGCGTCGATGCACGTTGCGTTGCGCGTCGCCGAGCGTCGATTGCAGCGTTTCCACATGCGTGCCGAGCCGGTCGCGCAACGCATTGACGCCTTCGCCCGGCACGTTGGCGGCGAGCCGCAGCATTTCCTCCGAGTCCCTCAGCAGCACCCGAAGATCCTCGACGATCTTCTGTCCGCCGAGTGCAAGTTGTTGCGTGGTGTCAGTCATCGTTTACTCCTCGTCTGCTTCGGCGTTCGTGGCGTTGCCGCGGAATTGCCGCTCCAAGCGGTGCGATCGTTTGGGCTTAGCCGCGCGATGCGGGTTGACAGGTTGCCGCTTTGCGCTGGTCGGCAGCGCTGCGACGTAGCCGTCAAAAGCTCGCACGACTCGGTCAAACGGTCAATGATGCAATGCATGTGCCCGGTATATTTACCGCTTCAGCGCGCTGAAAAAGGCCAATTTCGAGCACTTTCGACCGATTGCGCGCACGGCGGCCGCCGCGGCTGCCAGTTCGATTGCGGGAAGCCGTGTCGAAGTGGTTAAATCGTCTTTTATGAGATAGTGGCTGTACGGTCTATCGCATTCAAGGCCTGCGCGCCGCATCACGAACTTCATTTGCACAGGACTCCCCTTTTTATGGCGTCAATCGATCTGGACTCGCCCACCGTGTCCGCCGGCGGCAATGCTTCGCCACAAGCGAAGCAGCGCGTCGGGGATGCCGTCGCGGGACTGAAATCGTACGGGCTGCTGTACGGCTCGTCGCCGGTGATGCTCGATCTGTACGAGCAGATCGAACGCGTCGCCGATACCGACGCGACCGCGCTGATCATCGGCGAATCCGGCACCGGCAAGGAGCTGATCGCCCGCACCATCCACGAGCGCAGCGGCCGCAAGGACGGCGCGTTCGTCGCCGTGAACTGCGGCGCGATTCCCGATGAGCTGATCGAAGCCGAGCTGTTCGGCCACGAAAAAGGCAGCTTCACCGGCGCGGTCCAAGGCCGCATCGGCTACTTCGAACATGCGAACGGCGGCACGCTGTTTCTCGACGAAATCACCGAAATGGCGCCGGTGCGCCAGGTCAAGCTGCTGCGCGCGCTCGAAACCGGCACGTTCTATCGGGTCGGCGGCAACGAGCTGATCAGCGGCAACGTGCGCGTGATCGCCGCGACCAATCGCGACCCGGCGGTGGCGGTCAAGGAAAACGGCTTGCGCGAGGATCTGATGTACCGGCTCGCGGTGTTTCCGCTGCGCGCGCCGCCGCTGCGCGAGCGCGAAAACGATCGCGAGTTGCTTGCGCAATACTTCCTCGCGCAATTGAATCAGCAGGAAACCACCAACAAGAGCTTCAGCAAACGCTCGATCGAAACGCTGCGTTCATGGTCGTGGCCGGGCAACGTGCGAGAGTTGAAGAACGCCGTGTATCGCGCGTTCATTCTCGCGGAGAAGACCGTCGAATTGCCGCATCCGCATCTTGCGTCGCGAGTCAAGAAAGCGGTCACGCAAGGCGACGCGATGAGCGTGTGGATCGGCACGCCGCTCGCCGACGCGCAGAAGCAGATCATTCTCGGCACCCTCAAGTACTGCGGCGGCGACAAGCGGCGCGCGGCCAAGGCGCTCGGCGTGAGCCTCAAAACGCTGTACAACCGGCTGAGCGCATACGGCGACGAAAGCGGCGAAGACGAAGCCGACTCATAGGCGCGCTGCAACGTAGGCCGTTCGCCCATGGCGGCGGCCGTTCCCAAATACCTGGCAGAGCCAGGCAAGCCTTCCCGCCCATGCAGCAGAAAACATCGCGGCGCACGATGTTTTGCAATTTCTTGCATTTTTTCGCTGCCAATTACAAAACGCATCCTGCACAATGCGGCAGCGTAATAATACGACGTGTCCTTCGTTTACACGCGCGACGCGTGAACGCAGGCACCTGTACGGGCAGGGACAGGAGAAATGCAAAAGAACATGGTGTGGGCCGACAACGCGAACTCCGTTGTCGCAGGCAAACGCCCCCACGTAACAGCGCTGATCGCGCTGGCGCTGGCAATATCGTCGGCATTGAGCGGCTGCAGCTCGTTGTACTCGGAAGGCGCGGTCGCGGGCGCCGGTATCGCGGGTGCCGCGGTCGCGGGCAAGGTCACCAGCAATGCGGCGGTCGCGACCGGTATCGGTCTCGGCGCGGTCGCCGCCGCGCGCGCCGGCGTGCAGTATTCGGAGCGCGTGGTCCACACGAATACGCAGAACAGCATCGCGCAGGCGGCCGGTCCGCTCGAGATCGGGGCGGTCGCTCCCTGGAGCATCACCCACTCTTTCCCGATCGAAGACGACGAGCACGGCCGCGTGACCGTCAGCCGCCTGATCAGCACCGGCGCGCTCGACTGCAAGGAAATCGTTTTTTCCGTCGATCAGACCGCAACGCGCGACAAGCCCGCGAGCAGCGCGTTTTACATCGCATCGGTTTGCCGTGACGGTAAGGACTGGCGTTGGGCATCGGCCGAACCCGCCACCGAGCGCTGGGGTGCGCTGCAATGAAATTGCGTTCGCCTGGCGTTCCGTGGGGTGATCGGCTTCGGCTCGTCGCGGCCGGCGCGCTATGCGTCGGCGCGAGCCTGCTGGCGAGCGGCTGCGCGTCGATCGGCGCCGCGAGCGGCGCGGCGGCGGGTGTCGCTTCGGGCATCGTGACCAGCAATCCGGCCGTCGCGCTCGGCGTCGGCGTGGCGGTGCAGGCCGCCACCGACGAAGCGGTCGCGCGCTACATGCGCAGCATGCACAAAGACCAGCAGGATCTGATGGCGGCGCTGGTCGGCACGATGCCGGTCGGCGAAACGAAACCATGGTCGGTCAAGCACACGTTGCCGATCGAGAACGGTCACGGCCAGGTGCGCGTGACGCGCGCGGTTAACTCGGCGCTCGCGCTGTGCAAAGACTTCGTGTTCTCGGTGCAGGACGGCGACGGCCCGAACGCGCCCGAGAGGTGGTTCACGGCCAGCGCGTGCCAGCAGGACAAGGGCTGGAAGTGGGCGACGGCCGAGCCGGCGGTCCCACGCTGGGGCAACCTGCAATAAAAAAGCGGCGAGGTTTTCCTCGCCGCTTTTTTGTCTGAACCGCGATCGTTTCCGCGGCAACCCAGACTCAAGACTCCACGTCTTCCAGACTGAAGATTTCCGTCTGGTCGTTATACGAAAAGATCTCGCCGTAACGGCCCCAGTTGATCACCGCGTCGAGCGTCTCTTCCGCCGCGCTGTCCGACAGGAAGTCTTCCAGCTCCTGCTCGAAGCGCACGCGCGGCGCACGATGCCCCGGCCGCTCGTTCAACACCTTCTTGATCCGCGCCGCGAGCGGCACGTGCCGCAGCAGATGCTCGGCGAACATCATCTTCCGTTCCTGCGTACCGAACTCGGAGAACACGCGCGCCGGCGGCGTCAGGAAAATGTCGCCCTCGCGCACGTCGGCGAAACCGAGGTGCTGCAGCACTTCGGCGATCGGGAACAGATCGTCGACCTCGAGATGCAGAGACCGCGCGATTTCCGGCATGTCCGCGCGGCCGTGATACGGCGCGGCGGCGAGCGTCTCGATCAGACCGGCCATCAGGTTGGTCGACACGTGCGGCAGCCAGCTGCCGAGCTCGAGCCCCTTCTTGGTCTTTTCGTCGGTCTGGCGCGCGGTCATCTTCGCGTAGATCTCGTCGACGAGGCGGCGGAACGCCGGGTCGAGACGATTGCGCGGATGCTTGAACGGCACCTTGATCTCGGCGATCACGCGGCCCGGGTTCGACGACAGCACCAGAATGCGGTCGCACATGAACACCGCTTCCTCGATGTTGTGCGTGACGATCAGCACCGCCTTGATCGGCATGCGCCCTTGCGTCCACAGATCGAGCAGGTCGGTACGCAGCGTTTCCGCGGTCAACACGTCGAGTGCGGAGAACGGCTCGTCCATCAGCAGCAGTGTGGGATCAACGACGAGCGCGCGCGCGAAGCCGACGCGCTGGCGCATGCCTCCCGACAGCTCACGCGGATACGCGTTTTCGAAGCCGTCGAGACCGATCAGGTCGATCGCCGCGAGCGCGCGCGTGCGCCGCTCCGACGCGCCGACACCTTGCGCCTCGAGACCCGCTTCCACGTTCTGCAGCACCGTCAGCCACGGAAACAGCGCGAAGGTCTGGAACACCATCGCGACACCCTTCGCCGGGCCTTCGAGCGGCTTGCCCATGTACGTGACTTCGCCGTCGGTCGGCTCGATCAGGCCGGCGATGATACGCAACAGCGTCGACTTGCCCGAGCCCGAACGGCCGAGCAGACCGACGATCTCGCCTTCGCGCAGCGACAGATTCGCGTCGTCGAGGACGAGCAGTTCACCCTGAGTCTTGTTGAAGCCGCGGCACACGTCCTTGACGCGCAGGATTTCCTCGCCGAGGCGCGGGGGCTTCGGCGGCGTCTGGATCGGCGCGGCGGTCATAGCAGCTTTAGGATTTTGCATCGCGTTAAGCCTTCATTTCTCAATCTAGACGGAGCTTGCCTTCGGCGTAGGCGTACATCGGGCGCCACAGCAGACGGTTGAACAGGGTCACGAACAGGGACATCACGGCGATGCCCACGATGATCTTCGGATAGTCGCCGGCCGCGGTGGTCTGCGCGATATAGGCGCCGAGGCCATGCGCGGCAACCCTGGTATCGCCCCATTGCACGAACTCCGCGACGATGCTCGCGTTCCACGCGCCGCCCGACGCGGTGATCGCGCCCGTCACGTAGTACGGAAAAATGCCCGGCAGCATCGCCTGACGCCACCACTGCCAGCCGCGGATGTGAAAATTCTTGGCCGCCTCGCGGTAGTCGTTCGGATACGAGCTTGCACCGGCAATCACGTTGAACAGGATATACCACTGCGTGCCGAGCACGATCAGCGGTGACAGCCAGATGTCCGGATTCAGGTGAAAGCGCACGATGACGATCACGAACACCGGGAACAGCAGGTTCGCCGGGAACGCCGCGAGGAACTGCGCGAGCGGCTGCACCTTCTCCGCGAGCGCCGGGCGCAGGCCGATCAGCACGCCGACCGGCACCCAGATCACGGACGCGATCGCGATCAGCACGACCACGCGCAGCAGCGTGATCAGGCCCAGCACGAGCACGTGGCCGATTTCGTCGAGCGTCACGCCGGTACGCACATACAGGAACACGCGGTACACCACGTACACCGTGGCGAGCAGCACGATCGTCGCCCAGATGATGTCACCGAGCTTCGAGTTCTTCTCCCGCTGCGGCATGTGAAAGCGCGGCGCGCTGAACGCGGGCAACTGGAAGCGCACGCGAGCCGCGCGCGCGAACATCCAGCCGAGCGGCACCAGCAGGCGGTGAATCAGCCGCGTGCGGCGGATCAGATCGAGCAGCCACGATTCCGGCGCATCGCCCGAACTCGTGAACTCCATGCGGAACTTGTCGGCCCACGCGACGAGCGGACGGAACAGCAGCTGGTCATAGGCGAGGATCACGACCGTCATCGCGAGGATGACCCAGCCTATGGCGTGCAGGTTCTTGTCGCCGATCGCCTGCGCCAGGTAGGCGCCGATGCCCGGCAGCGTAATCGTGTTGTTGCCGACCGTGATCGCTTCGGAAGCGACCACGAAGAACCAGCCGCCCGACATCGACATCATCATGTTCCAGATCAGGCCCGGCATCGAGAACGGCACTTCGAGCTTCCAGAAGCGCTGCCACGCGGTCAGGTGAAAGCCGCGCGACACTTCATCGAGGTCGCGCGGCACCGTGCGCAGCGACTGGTAGAAGCTGAACGTCATGTTCCACGCCTGGCTCGTGAAGATCGCGAAGATCGCGGCGAGTTCCGCGCCGAGCACGCGGCCCGGGAACATCGCGAGGAAGAAGGTGACCGTAAACGAGATGTAGCCGAGCACCGGCACCGACTGCAGGATGTCGAGAATCGGCACCAGCACGAGGCCGGCGCGGCGGCTCTTGGCGGCCAGCGTGCCGTAGACCAGCGTGAAGATCAGCGAGGCGACCATCGCCGCGAGCATGCGCAGCGTGGTGCGCATCGCGTACTCGGGCAGGTTGGCCGGATCGAGCGAGATCGCCTGGGTCTTTAGCGTCGACATCGGCGCGAGCGTCTCGTGAAAGCCGATCGACGCCATCGCGATCAGGCAGATGATCAGCGGGAATGCGACGAAGTCCCAGCGGTTGGGCAACACCCGCCATGCCGACGCATTGGCGGTGCGCTTCAGGTTGAAGCTGAAATCCATCAGATGCCCTCCCTCTTGAAACAGGCATTCGAACGCTCGAAGGAGGCCGCGGCTGCTCCGCGGCGGTCTATGGGTCGGTCCGGAAAGCGGAAATCAGGCATGGCAAAACGCGCGTGCGTGGTAAATCGTTAGCGTTGGAGGCACATGGGCCGGCAATGGACAGCTACGTGGACGCGTCGCCCACGACCACAACCATCACGCCGAACTCCTGTCGCCGCGTGCGCCGCCCGAGGGCTGGCGGGCTTTCCTCGTTTTGGACGGCACGACACTACACCATCCTATGTTTCAGGCACAACCTTTCGCCGCAAATCGCGAGACGGCGTCGCAAGGCCGTGGCGTAAGGCTTCAGCAAGCCCCGGCACGCGCCGCCGCGCCGCACTGTACCCTGCTCGCGCGTACGTCAGCGTGACAGGTCGCGGGACTGTCTCGTCGCGTGGTGCGCAAGCCACATCGGCGCGACACCGCGGCCGTCGCCGCTCATTCGCTCCATCCGTCCACACACCTATCAAGAATGCCGCGCGGATGCCGTTAAGAATCTGATCGGCGCGGCATATGCAGACAGCATCCCAGCAATAACGGTGGCAACGTGCTTCGCGACGGTTAAAATCGGGAAACGACGTACCTGTTTATCAGCGGTTCAATCCGGGCATGGCGACGGCGCAACGCACGTCGCTCGTGACGGAACGAAACCGCAGCTGACGCAGATAACGACACAGCGTTGAGAGCGCGCTGCCCACCAACAAGCAAGTTGCATGTCACAGCCAGACGGATCAGAGGGTCGATGAACAGGACAACCTTGCGCCAGGTAGCCGGGCCGGTCAGTTTCGTGCTGATCGTCCTCGTCTGCTGGTTCGTGGCTGGCATGGTCGCGGACCGGATGGTACAGCAAGAGCTGGACGCGGCGTTGCACACGCAGCGGCAAATGTCCACGTCGATCGTCGACAACATGGCTGAAGTGATTGCCAGCGACCTCGCGATGTCCCGCGCCATCCCCGCAACCATGGCCGAAATGGACGTGGTCCAGCGTGCCCTCGTGCAATCGCAGAATTATGCCGTGAACGGCGAGGCGGCGGAACCCGCCTTGCGCGCCGCATTGCTGAAGGATCCGCAGATGGCCGCGGTCAGCCGATTCCTGCATGAAGCGCAAGGCTTCTCCGGGCTCGATCAGGTCTGGATCGTCAACGCGAACGGCATTTGCGTCGCCTCCAGCAATACGATGTCGAACCCCGAGGGCGCGCAGCAATCGTTCGTCGGCGTGGATATGCGCGCGCGCGGCTATCTGACGAGCGCACTGCTCGGCGCGTTCGCCGAAGCCTACGGCGTCGGTCGCGCGAGCGGCGAGCCGGGCATCTTCATCGCCGCGCCGGTGTACTCGGACGGACTGCTGGTCGGCGCGGTGGTCGCGAAGGTCGGCATCGCGCGGTTGCGCCACTGGGTCGCGCACGCGGGCACCTTCGTCTCCGACGACAACGGCGTCATCATCATGGCGCACAACAGCGCGCTCGAAGGCCACGCATTGCCGAACTCCCGCGTCACGCAGATGAGCCCCGCCGAGCGGCGCATCATCTACCGCCGTGAGACATTCCCCGATATGCTGATCCGCGAAGACACGCAAGTGCGTGAGCAGGCGCCGTGGGTACCGGCCTCGGTCGCCGCGCAGCTATTCGGCATGATCGAGCAGCCGGCCCCGGCGCTCTATCAGAACCGCGGCGGCCTGAACTCCGGACTTTCCGCGCATCTGGTCGATCCGCTCGCCGCGTGGCCGGAGCTGCTGCGCAACCACAAACGCGACCATCTGCTGGTGTTCCTGACACTGTCCGGCACCGTCGCGCTCGCGTGGGTGATCACCGTGTCCTACGTGCGCGAGCGGCGCCACCACCGCGCGACCCGCGATCTCGCCGAGCAGTTGCAGTCGGCCAATACGCTGCTCTCCGCGGAGGCGCGGCACGATGCGTTGACCGGCGCGCTGTCGCGGCGCTATTTCCTCGACCTGCTGCGCCACGAGATCGATCGCGCGCACGCGGGCCGCGAGCCGCTGTGCATGGCGATCGCCGATCTCGACCACTTCAAGCAGATCAACGACCGCTTCGGGCACGCCGCCGGCGACCGCGCGCTCGAACATTTCGTCGATACGTGTCGCGCCGAGCTGCGCAGCTCCGACGCGATCGGCCGGCTCGGCGGCGAAGAGTTCGGCCTGCTGCTGCCGGCCACCGATCTGGCAGGCGGGCGCGAAGTCGTCGAGCGGCTGCGGCTGCGGCTGAAAGCGATACCCTCGCCGAAGCTGCCGGCCGCGGCGGGGCTGAGCGTGAGCATCGGCATCACCGAGCTGTCGCCCGACGATCTGCCCGAGCGCCTGATGAGCCGTGCCGATACCGCGCTGTACGCGGCGAAGACCGGCGGGCGCGACCGCACCGAAGCGCTGCCGCCCGACGATACTGCGCCGCCTGCGCGCACAGCGGTGAATGCATGGTGAATGCCTGACGCTCGCCGAAATACTCAGCGCGACGGTATCGCCCTCTCCGCATAGCCAACCCACGCCAAGCCCTGCCCGCGCGAAAACGACGCCGAGCTTCCCGCAACGAAGCAGGTATCATCAATCCTGATATCGGAGTGTCACTACCGCACTAACGGGAGATTCGCATGAAGGGAAATCTGGTGATCGTCTGTCGCGATCAGGACGCTGAGGCATTCGACCATCTGCTCGCCGAATACGGCGCGTTCCAGACGCGTCTGTCGTCGACCGCGTGGTATCTGAAACTGGAGGTCGCGCCGGAACTGATTCAGGAGGAAATACTCGCGCGTCTCGGCAAATATACGACGCACTATATTTTCGAGGCGGAATCGGTGACGTGGAATACCGTCGATAGCGAAACGGCGAATGCGTTGAATACGCTGTTTTCGGACTGACCGCTCGCCGCGCGCGATGCCGACGCCCCCGCGCGCGCATCGCGACTGCAACACTCTGCTCTTACCACGCGTTTTCCGAGGCCGTCGCAACCCGCGGCAGCACTTCGAACGGAAAGCTCATCAACACCCGCAAACCGCGGCCGTCGTGATTGCCGATTTCCCACTCACCGCCCGCGCGCCGCACCAGCCGCTCGACGATCGCAAGACCCAGCCCGCTGTGGCCGTTGCCGCCGCGCGCCGGATCGAGCCGCACGAACGGCCGGCTCGCGCTGATCAGATCCTGGGCGGCGATGCCCTTGCCGTTGTCGCTAACGGATAGCGTAAAGCCCTGCGGTGTGCGCGCGGTCGCTACAACCACCGGCGGCGCCCCATATGCATGCGCGTTGTCGATCAGATTCGACAGGATCCGGTCGAGCGTGGCGGCCGGCAACAGAAACGACGGCCCGGCGTTCAGCTCCGTGTAAACGGTCGGAGCATCGCTGGACACCGCCCGATAGCTGCGCACGACACGCTCGCACTGCGCATCGACTTCCACGGGTTCGCTGCGGTCCGCGCCGTCGTGCGCGAACAGCAGGAACTGCTCGACGATATGCGTCATCGAATCGACGTCGCGCACGACGCCGTCGCGCGTCTTCGCGTCGTCCATCATTTCGGCGCGCAGCCGCAGACGCGCGAGCGGCGTCTTCAGGTCATGCGCGACACCGGCCAGCATCACCGCGCGATCGTTCTCGGTGCGCGCGACTTCCTGCACCATCTGATTGAAGCCGTGCGTGAGTTGCCGCAATTCGCGCGGCCCGCGCTCCGGCACCGGCGGCACCGGCAGCCCGCGGCCGAAGCGCGCGACCGCCTGCGCGAGCAAGCGCAGTGGCCGCTGCAGCGCCCAGGCGGCGAACAGCGCCGCCATCACCGCGAACGAGAAAATAATGACGAGCCACAACACCGTGCGGTCGAGCGAGCGCGGCATGCGCAGCGGCTGAACCGGCACGACGATCCAGTTCTGATCAGTCGCGGCGCGCACCCATAGCGTGGGCGGTCCGCCGGGCGGACCGACGCGCACCTGGGTGTCGGCCGGCATGCGGTCGCGCACGTCCTCGACGAAACGCTCGAGCGGCGGCGGCATGCTCGCGCGGGCTGCCGGCACGTCCGGGCTGGCAGGGTCGACCAGTTGCACTCGCGATGGCAGCGGTTGATCCGGTGTGCGGGCGACGTGCTGACGCACCGCGTCGACGAGGAAGGTCGCTTCCTCGACCGCGTAGCGCGCTTGCAGTTGCGAGCGTTCGAGCCGCATCAGCGCGTACCACGCGAAATGAGACAGCATCAGCACCGCGACGACGAGTAGTGCGAGCCGCCCGAACAGCGAATCAATGGGCCGACGCATGCTGCTCGCCGTCCGGCACGAACACGTAACCGCGGCCGCGCACAGTCTGGATGAAGCGCGGTGTGGATGGATCGGTTTCGAGAATGCGACGCAGGCGCCACACCTGCACGTCGATGCCGCGGTCGGTGCCGTCGTACTCGGGACCGTGCAGCAGTTCCAGCAGGCGCTCGCGCGTGAGCGTGCGCATGGGGTGATTGACGAAGATCTTCAGCAGCGCGAACTCGCTGCCCGACAGCGTGAGCGGCTTGTCTTCGAGATGCAGCGTGCGCGATTGGAAATCGAGCGTGAAGCGGCCGAAGCTGAACGGCTCGCGCTGCTCGGGCGCAGCGGCCGACGGCAGCGTGCGGCGGCGGCGCAGCACCGCCTGCACGCGCGCGAGCAGTTCGCGCGGATTGAACGGCTTGCCGAGGTAGTCGTCCGCGCCGAGTTCGAGTCCGACGATACGGTCGACGTCGTCGGCGCGCGCGGTCAGCATGATGACGGGAATATCGTCGCCCGATGCGCGCAGCTTGCGCAGCGCGGTGAGGCCGTCCACGCCGGGCATCATCAGGTCCAGCACGATGAGGTCGGGGCGCTCGCGCTCGAGGCGCCGTTCGAGTGAGCCCGCGTCGTGCAGCACCGAAACTTCGATGCCCTGACGGGCCAGATAGTCGCGCAGCAGATCGCGCAATTCGACGTCGTCGTCGACGACCAGGATTTGAGTAGCCATGGAATGAAGTTTAACGCGCGGCAGAAAGGGATTTCGTTTTCCAAACGGTCTGAAGGGTTACCGGGTGTTACGGTGAAAGCCGCGCGTAATTGCTGGTAATGGCGGCGTCCTGGCGCGTAACACAGCGGCGCACGCGGTTCTCTACGCTGTGCCTTACCGAGTGCAGGCAGTCCAAAGACCGGTTGCATCGTCGGCTATTCCATTACAAGGAGCCTCATATGTCCACCAAAAAGATGTCGCGCGTTCTCGCCGTTGCTGCCACCGCTCTCGCCATCGGCGCGGGCGCCGCTTACGCCGCTCAACCCGCCGAGCAGGCGCAAGGCGGCCCCGGCGGCTGGCACGGCCACTTCATGAAGGAACTGACCCAACTCCACGATCAGCTGAAGCTGAACGCGGATCAGGAAAAGCTGTGGCAAAGCGCGCTCGATACGATGAAGCAGAATCACGAAGCGATGCGCGCGAATCATAAGCAGGCTCACGACCAGTTCAAGGCCGCGCAGCAACAGCCGATCCTCGATCTGAACCCGATGGCCGCGACGCATCAGCAGATCGAGCAGAAGGACGCCCAACTGCGTCAGCAAACCACCGACGCATGGCTCAAGTTCTATAACGGCCTGAACGACCAGCAGAAGACCACTGTCAGCACGGCGATCAAGCAGCGCTTCGCGCGGATGGAACAGCGTCACGAGAAGATGCGCGAGGGTTGGGAGCATCACAAGGGCGCGGCGTCGGCGCCGGCCGCTAATCAGTAAGCGGCTCGTTGCATCCGCGAGGCGTGCCAGGGAGGGCGCCTCGCTAATAGAAAAAACGCCACGGAAGAGGTTTTCCGTGGCGTCGTCGTTTTGGTGCTGCTCGCGGCTCGATCCGCGGGCCGCGGGCCGCGCGAATCAACCGCTCGGATCAGCCGTTTAACTGACCGAGATCGAACAGCAGCACTTCCGCGCCGTCGCCCTTTTCGAGCGTCACCGTGTCGACGTCGCTGAGCTTCGCGGCATCGCCCGCTTCGAGCACCGTGCCGTTCACGCCCAGCGTGCCGCGCGCGACGTGCAGATAGGCGAGACGCCCCGCCGGTATGGCGAACGTCGCGTGTTCGGCGCCGTCGAACAGTCCCGCATAGATCGACGCGTCCGCATGGATCGTCACCGAGCCGTCGCGGCCGTCGGGCGACGCGATCACGCGCAGACGGCCGCGCTTGCTGTCGGCGTCAAAGCGCTTTTCCTCGTAGCCGGGCTGATCGCCCGCGCGGCGCGGAATGATCCAGATCTGCAGCAGATGCGCGGGTTCGTCGCGCGACGCGTTGAACTCGCTATGCTGCACCCCGGTGCCCGCGCTCATGCGCTGCACGTCGCCGGGACGGATCGTCGAGCCGTTGCCCATGCTGTCGCGATGCGCGAGCGCGCCCTCGAGCACATACGTGACGATCTCCATGTCGCGATGCCCATGCGCGCCGAAACCCTGGCCGCCGGCGATGCGGTCTTCGTTGATTACGCGCAACGGCCCGAAGTGCACATGCTCGGGGTCGCGGTAATCGGCAAACGAGAAGCTGTGATACGAGTCGAGCCAGCCGTGGTTGGCGTGACCGCGTTCGGCGGAACGGCGAATCTCGATCATGGAAAGTCTCCCGGTAAGTACTCAATCAGAGCGATGCGTGGAATGTAGGGGCTGCGTGGGCACTAAACAATCGTGCGCGACCGCACCGCAGCGTTCCACCGCTGCATGCAATCGCGCGGACGGCACGGATGCCCGGCGCCCGGCAGCCCGGCGCCCCCAAAACCGCGCCGGCGTCGCGCACGCACAACGCGCTGCGCGGCGTCTTGCCGCTCGCTGCCGCCCCGCGCTGGCAGCTTGCCGCTCTTCGGGTAAAATACCGCGCTTTTCAAGCCGCGTGGACGTCCAGCGGGGCGTGCAGGCCGCGCCGGCAAGCCTCTCCGGGCCGGCCGCAACCGGCGCGCGACGGGCTCCGACCCGGCGCCACGCCCGCGCGAGGCATGTCCGGCAAACACGGAACGCGCCGGAGCAGCGCGCCGCGTCGCACGAACCGCCCGCGCAAGGAAGACGAGCGCGCGGCGACAATCCCTGCGGCACGGCAATTTTGACCGCCTAGAATAGCGACCGTCGGCCCTCGGCCGGCGCTCGTCGGGTCGAGTCATCACGACGATCAGTTTGGTTCAGGAGAAACATGAAGAAGTTCGCACTGTGCGTGGCTCTGGCAGTCATGGCCACCAGCGCGATGGCGAAAGAATGGAAGACGGTGCGCATCGGGGTCGACGCCAGTTATCCGCCATTCGAATCGAAGGCGCCTAATGGCGACATCCTCGGTTTCGATGCCGACCTCGCCCGCGCGCTGTGCGCGAAGATGAACGTGAAGTGCGTGTGGGTCGCGCAGGATCTGGACGGCCTCATTCCGGCGCTGAAAGCTCGCAAGTTCGACGCGATCATCTCCTCGCTCAGCGTCACCGACAAGCGCCGCGAGCAGATCGACTTCTCCGACAAGATGTTCGACGCGCCCGCCCGCATGATCGCGAAGACCGGTTCTCCGCTTCTGCCCACCCCTGAATCGCTGAAAGGCAAGCGCGTCGGCGTCGAGCAGGGCTCGACGCAGGAACAGTACGCGAAGGTCTGGTGGGAACCGAAGGGTGTGGTCGTCGTGCCGTACCAGAATCAGGACCAGGTGTACGCGGATCTCGCATCGGGCCGTCTCGACGCCGCGCTGCAGGACGAAGTGCAGGCCGACGCCGGCTTTCTGAAGACACCGCGCGGCAAGGGCTTCGGCTGGGCCGGTCCGGAAGTGAAGGACCCGAAGACGATCGGCGAAGGCACCGCGATCGGTCTGCGCAAGAGCGATGCCGAACTGAAGGCGAAGTTCAATCAGGCGCTCGCCGAGGTTCATCGGGACGGCACGTTCAAAAAGCTCGAGAAGCAGTACTTCGACTTCGACATTTATCCTGGCCGTTGAGCAAAACAGGCAGGATACTGAGTGGTAGGCCAGCTCGGGCCGGTGGCGATGGCAGTGCAAGTGGCACCGAAGGCGGCAATCGAAGGTAGCAATCGCAGGTAGCAACACAAGGCAGTAGATTCAAAACAATCCGAGACGAAAGTCCCAAAAGCGCGCTGCAGGAGCCACCAACGTTTCTGCGGCATGATTTGCACAGCGGCACGCTGTGCGCCGCGGATCACGGCGAGCCAGGCGCTCGTCCCCGACGCGGCGCAGCGCGGGCCGCGTCTTTCGCGGTGCGCGAGAAACGCATCGTCGAGGACTTCCTATGTTCCTTCAAGGCTACGGCCCGCTACTCCTCAGCGGCACCTGGCAAACCGTCAAGCTGGCGGTGTTCTCGCTCGCGCTCGCGTTCGTGCTCGGCCTGCTCGGCGCAGCGGCGAAACTGTCGAAGAATCGCCTGTCGAACGGCGTCGGCACCGTCTACACGACGCTCGTGCGCGGCGTGCCCGATCTCGTGCTGATGCTGCTGCTGTTCTATAGCATCCAGATCTGGCTGAACAACCTGACCGACGCGATGGGCTGGGACCAGATCGACATCGACCCGTTCGTGGCCGGCGTCGCGGTACTTGGCTTCATCTACGGCGCGTACTTCACCGAGACGTTCCGCGGCGCGTTTCTCGCGGTGCCGCGCGGCCAGCTCGAAGCGGGTGCGGCGTATGGCATGACGAGCTGGCAGGTGTTCTCGCGCGTGATGTTCCCGCAGATGATGCGCTTCGCGCTGCCCGGCATCGGCAACAACTGGCAGGTGATGGTCAAGGCGACCGCGCTCGTGTCGATCATCGGTCTCGCCGACGTCGTCAAGGCCTCGCAGGACGCCGGCAAGGGCACCCTGCGGTTCTTCTTCTTCACCCTGCTCGCGGGGGCGATCTATCTCGTCATCACCACAGTGTCGAACTTCGTGCTGATGTACCTCGAAAAGCGTTACTCGACCGGCGTGCGAAAGGCGGATCTATGATCGAGATCATTCAGCAATACTGGCGCAACTATCTGTTCACCGACGGCTATCGCTTTACCGGTGTCGCCATCACGTTGTGGCTGCTGGTCGTGTCGATCGGCCTGGGCTTCTGTCTGTCGGTGCCGCTCGCGGTCGCGCGCGTGTCGAAGAAGAAATGGCTCGCGGGCCTCGTGTGGCTCTATACCTATATCTTCCGCGGCACGCCGCTCTATGTGCAGCTGCTGCTGTGCTACACGGGCCTCTACAGCCTCGAGATCATCCGCAACAACGAGCTGACCAACGCGTTTTTCCGTGACGGCATGCACTGCACGCTGCTCGCGTTCACGCTGAACACCTGCGCGTACACCACCGAAATCTTCGCGGGCGCGATCAAGGCAACGCCCTTTGGCGAAATCGAAGCGGCGCGCGCGTACGGCATGTCGTCGTTCACGCTGTACCGGCGCGTGATTCTGCCGTCGGCGCTGCGCCGCGCACTGCCCTACTACAGCAACGAAGTGATCCTGATGCTGCACGCGACCACGGTCGCGTTCACGGCCACGGTGCCGGACATCCTGAAGATCGCGCGCGACGTGAACTCCGCGACGTATCAGTCGTTCAACGCCTTCGGCATCGCCGCGCTGCTGTATCTCTGTATTTCTTTCGCGCTCGTGTGGCTGTTCCGCCGCGCCGAGCGTCGCTGGCTCGCTTACCTGCGGCCGCAAGGCAAGTAACTGCGCGTCCCTGGACAAGCAAGAAGCGTTAAGGATCCTGATGAACTCCAAGAAGCAGAAGCTCTTCGTCGACGAGCTTCACAAAAAGTATGGCGACAACGAAGTCCTCAAGGGCGTGTCGCTGAAAGCCAATGCCGGCGACGTGATCAGCGTGATCGGTTCGTCCGGTTCGGGCAAGAGCACGATGCTCCGCTGCATCAACTTTCTGGAACAGCCGAACGCGGGGCGCATTTTCGTCGACGGCGAGGAAGTGCGCACGCAGACCGCCAAGGACGGCGCGTTGCGCGTGTCGGACCCGAAGCAGTTGCAGCGCGTGCGCACCAAGCTTTCGATGGTGTTCCAGCACTTCAACCTGTGGTCGCACATGAACGTGCTCGAGAACATCATCGAGGCGCCGGTGCATGTACTCGGTCTGAAGCGCAAAGAAGCCGAGGAACGCGCGCGCGAATATCTGGAGAAGGTCGGTCTCGCGCCGCGTCTCGAGAAGCAATATCCGTCGCATCTGTCGGGCGGCCAGCAGCAGCGCGTGGCGATTGCGCGGGCGCTGGCGATGCACCCGGACGTGATGCTGTTCGACGAACCCACCTCGGCGCTCGACCCGGAGCTCGTCGGCGAAGTGCTGAAGGTGATGCAGAAGCTCGCCGAGGAAGGCCGCACGATGATCGTCGTCACACACGAAATGGGCTTCGCGCGCAACGTGTCGAATCACGTGATGTTCCTGCATCAGGGCCGCGTCGAGGAAGAAGGCCATCCGGACGAAGTGTTCAAAAACACGAAAAGCGAGCGTCTGAAGCAATTCCTGTCGGGCAGTCTCAAGTAATAAAAATTACCCGCGACTTACGATGCGAATAACATCGAAAATGTAGTCAATGTAGTTTTACAAGGCGCTTACGAGCGCCTTTTTCGTTTTTGCCGCGTCCTTTCCCCTGGCCATCCGAACGACGGAAAAGCGCCGAAAATCCCACAGAACGGGCTGTACAGGCCTGGTTTTCGCCCTAACCTGCCACTTTTGGCTCGTCAATAGTGACAATCCTTAATGCGACCCTTTCCGAGCCGCGCTTCCCTTGCCGGACAAGGCGCTGCGCCATTTTCCGAGGGGTTCCTCCGGGTCCGGGCGCACATTCGTATTGCAATTTGGCGACACCGCCTGTGGGCGGTACTAATTTCTTCTCCCAGTTAAAGTTATTTTTGATAAATTGGTAACCAAAGTAGCAAAACAAAGTTGATTAAAAGTAGTTTCACTTCAAACACAGAGGAGAACCGGTCGGCGTGGGATCGGCATGACGCAAAGATAGCTCGACGCTACATGTCATGACAGGAGCACCCCTATCCACCCGCCACTCTCCCCTGGTACCGCTTCCTGTTCGGTGCTGATCGCGTCCGAACACCACTCGCAGTACTGGGTTTCTTTTTTTGACAGGGTATGGAGGAGAAGATGAAGAAAGCTTTGCTCGTCGCTGCGCTGATGTCGGCCGGCGTTGTTGCACACGCTCAGAGCAGCGTTACGCTGTATGGTCGTTTGGATGCAGGTCTCGAGTACATGTCGGGCGTCCCGACCGGCGCTAACGCCAACGGCGCGGCCAACACCAGCTCGAACCGCTTCAAGGCGGAAAGCGGCGACTGGGGCACCAGCCTGTGGGGCATGAAGGGTGTCGAAGACATCGGCGCCGGCAACAAGATTCTGTTCCAGTTGGAAGGCTCGTTCAACACGATGACGGGCGCAGGTCCTAGCGGTGGCGGTCTCTTCAATCGCTGGGCAACGGTCGGCATCTCGAACGACCAGTACGGTACGTTCACGATGGGCCGCATGCTCTTCATCTCGAACGGCGTGTGGGACTTCGACCCGTTCGGTCAGTCGTCGTGGTCGTCGGCATCGCTGGTGCGTGGCCGCAACTGGCCGCAGTCGAGCAACAACTTCGCGTACCAGTCGCCGAAGATCGCGGGCTTTGACTTCTACGGTCAATACGCGCTGTCGAATGCGACGAGCTGGAACGGTAACGGCACGACGGCGCAAGGTCGCGAAGCTGGCGCGCAGATCACCTACACGACCTCGCTGTTCCAGATCCGCGGTCTGTACGACGAAATCCGCAACAAGAATAACGGCCAGCTGTGGGGTGGCCCGGTCGCCAACAACGGCATCAATACGGATAACACGGCCAACGGCGTCTTCGCAGCATCGCGCGAGTACTCGGCTCTCGTGAACGTGTTCCTCGGCCAGTTCAAGATTCAGGCCGCTTACCAGGCAATCCGTTCGGCAGGTGCGACGGGCGTTGCACCTGGTCAGCCGACCACCCTGGATCACGAATGGGGCGGTGTGACGTGGCAGGCAACGCCGGCTGCAGCGCTGATCGCGGCGGTCTACCACGTGAACGGCAACAACGGCGCGGGCAATGCGACGATCTACACGATCGGCGGTTCGTACAACCTGTCGAAGCGCACGCTGCTCGACCTGCAGGCAGCAACGGTACGCAACAGCCGCAATGCCAACTTCGGTCTGAACGCGAACAATGCGGGCTTCGCCGCTGCAACGGACAACCCGCTGCAAGGCCGCCAGCAAAGCGGCGTGTACGCAGGTATCCAGCACTCGTTCTAATCGAACGGTGCGCCCCGAGGGTCACACCTCGGGGAGTAACACAGGTTTCTTCGAGAGAATCTTTTTCACGCTGCTGCGAGAGGCGCGTATCGGTGCAATATCCGCAAGGGTATTGCACCGTTTTTTCTTCGGCGGCCGAATTTGAGTTCTTGCGCGCACCGGGCCGGTGCGTGCTTGCGCAGCTTCAGACGGCCGCTTCGTTCTCTTCGCCGGTACGGATGCGGATGACGCGCTCGACGTCCGCGACGAAGATCTTGCCGTCGCCGATCTTGCCGGTGCGCGCCGCGCCGATGATCGCGTCGATGACCTGATCGCACTGGTTATCCGCGACCACGACTTCGATTTTCACTTTCGGGAGAAAGTCGACCACGTACTCCGCACCACGATACAGCTCGGTATGCCCTTTCTGGCGGCCGAATCCCTTGACCTCGGTAACGGTCAGGCCGGTGAGGCCGACTTCCGCGAGCGCCTCGCGCACTTCGTCGAGTTTGAACGGTTTGATGACTGCGGTGATGCGCTTCATGGCGACCTCGTCTCTTGATGGGAAGAGTGGAAAGGGAAAGGATGATTTTTATTCTACGCCGCGCCGGATGCATTGCGGCATCCGCGCGCGGGTGCCGTCTTTCACTCCACCGGTTCGGTGTAGCGCGACGTGATCGGATAACGCCAGTCGCGGCCGAACGCACGATGCGTGACGCGAATGCCGATCGGCGCCTGACGGCGCTTGTACTCGTTGATCTTGATCAGGCGCGTGACGCGCTTCACGTCGTCGACCCGATAGCCCGCCGCGATGATTTCCGCGAGCGAACGGTCCTCCTCCATGTACATGCGCATGATCGCGTCGAGTACTTCGTATTCGGGCAGGCTGTCCTGGTCGGTCTGGTTCTCGCGCAACTCGGCGGACGGCGCGCGCGTCAGAATCCGCTCCGGAATCACGTCGCGCGTCGCAAACGTGGTGGCCGCGTTGCGATAGCGGCACAGCCGGTACACGAGCGTCTTCGCGATGTCCTTGATCACCGCGAAGCCGCCGGCCATGTCGCCGTACAGCGTGCAGTAGCCGACCGCCATCTCGCTCTTGTTGCCGGTGGTCAGCACGATCGAGCCGAACTTGTTCGACAGCGCCATCAACAGCGTGCCGCGAATGCGCGCCTGAATGTTCTCTTCGGTCGCGTCTTCGGCGCGGCCCGCGAACTCTGCGGCGAGCGAGCCGCGAAACGCATCGAACATCGGGGCGATCGCGATCTCGTCGTAACGCACGCCGACGCGGCGCGCCATCTCGGCGGCGTCGGTCGTGGAAATGTCGGCCGTGTAGCGCGATGGCATCATCACCGCACGCACCTTGTCGGCGCCGAGCGCATCGCACGCAACGGCCAGCACGAGCGCCGAATCGACGCCGCCCGACAAACCGATCAGCGCGCCCGGAAAACCGTTCTTGCCGATGTAGTCGCGCACGCCCATCACGAGCGCCGCGTACACCTGCGCTTCGATCGACTGCTCCGGCGCGATTGCGGCCGGCAGCGGCTTGCCGTCCTCGAACTCGACGATCGCCGTGGCTTCCTCGAACTGCGCGAGCTTCGCGACGAGTGCGCCCTGCGCGTCGAGCACGAACGAGCCGCCGTCGAACACGAGTTCGTCCTGCCCGCCGACCATGTTCACGTAGACCATTGGAATACCGGTCTCGCGAATGCGCGCGCGCAGGATGTCGAAGCGCACCGCCTCCTTGTTCAGGTGATACGGCGAGCCGTTCGGAATCAGCAGCACCTGGGCGCCCGCGGCCTTCGCCATCTGCGCGGCCGACGCATGCCATGCGTCTTCGCAGATCACGACGCCGTACTTGAGCCCATCGAGTTCGAACACGAACGGCTGCGGATCGGCTGCGAAGTAGCGCTTCTCGTCGAACACCTCGGTGTTCGGCAGATCCTGCTTGCGATAGGTGCCCTTCACTTCGCCGTCGACGATCAGCGACGCCGCGTTGAACGTATCGACCGGCGGCACGCCGCGCTCGATCGGCGCGTTTGCATTACCATGGCCGTTCGCCGCGTTGTGCACGAGCTTGTGCGCGAGGTTGTCCGACCCGTCGCGCAGCGGATGGCCGACGATCACATGCAGACCGGTGAACGGCTTCAGTTGCGCGGCGAGATCGGCCAACGCGGCCGCGCTTGCGGTATAAAACGCGGGGCGCAGCAGCAGGTCTTCGGGCGGATAACCCGACAGCGCGAGTTCAGGCGCGACCAGCAGCTTCGCACCATCGCCGTGCGCGGCGCGCGCGGCGGCGACGATCTTCGCGACGTTGCCGGCGAAGTCGCCGACGGTGACATTGATTTGAGCAAGAGCGATTCGGGTCTTCATGGCAGGATCGACAGGCAAGCCTTCACGGCTCGCGGTACCGCGGCTCGATGGCTCGACGGAATTGAACAAACCGGATAAACGAACTCAACGAACGACGTGGCAGCTTCAGCTTCATCGCGCCGCGCCGGTCATTGCAAACAGTCACTCAGATTGAACCAGCAACGTATCGATTATCGCACGGGCATTCTGGCATCGCCCTCCGAGGTAGACGCCGCCGAATGGAACGCCCTCCTCGCCGCGCAGCCGCACCCCACGCCGTTTTTGCGGCATGAGTTTCTGAGCGCGCTCAACGCGACGCAATGCGCGGTTCCCGACACCGGTTGGGCGCCGCAATTCGTCACGCTGACCGACGCGCGCACGGGCAAGCTCGCGGCGGCGGCCCCGGTCTATCTGAAGGGTCACTCGTACGGCGAGTACGTGTTCGACTGGGCCTGGGCCGACGCGTACAAGCGCAACGGCCTGCCCTACTACCCGAAGCTGCTGTGCGCGGTGCCGTTCACGCCGGTGCAGGGCAACCGGCTGCTATCGGCGAACGGGCACGCGTTGCGCCATCTCGCGGCCACCTTGATGGCGTTCGCCGAGCAAGCCGAGGTATCGTCGCTGCATGTGCTGTTTCCGACGCAGAGCGAAGCCGACGCGCTCACCGATATCGGCATGATGCAACGCGAAGGCGTGCAGTTTCACTGGCTCAACGACGGCTATCGCGACTTCGAAGACTTTCTGTCGACGCTCGAACAGAAGAAGCGCAAGAACATTCGCGCCGAACGTCGCAAGGTGCGCGAGGCCGGCATCACGATGCGGCGCATCCGCGGTGAAGACATCAAGGATGCCGACTGGCGCTTCTTCAGCAAGTGCTATCGGCAAACCTATCGCGAGCATTTTTCGAGTCCATATCTGAACCTCGATTTCTTCCGGATGATCGGCGAATCGATGCCGGAGAATCTGCTGCTGGTGATCGCCGAATACGAAGGCAAGCCGATCGCGAGTTCGCTCGTCGTCTATCAGCGCGACGACAAAACCGGCGGCACGTTGTACGGCCGCTACTGGGGCGCGCTCGAACACGTGCCGTGCCTGCACTTCGAAACCGCCTACTATCAGCCGCTCGAATTCTGCATCGAAGAGAAGCTCGGCGCATTCGAAGGCGGCGCGCAGGGTGAACACAAGATGGCGCGCGGCTTTCTGCCGACGGTCACGCGTTCGACGCATTGGCTCGCGCATCCTGCGTTCGCCGATGCGGTCGGCCATTTCCTCGACAACGAAAAGAACAGCATCCACTCATACGTGGACGAGCTGCGCGAACACAATCCGTTCAAAGGCTAGAAGCGCGGTTATGGCGTGGTTTCTCTATCTGCTCGAATGCTCGGACGGCAGCGTCTATACCGGCATCGCGACCGACGTCGCTGCCCGCTTCGACCAACACGTGAGCGGCACGGGCGCGCGCTATACGCGCTCGCGCAAGCCGGTGCGGGTACTCGCGTCGTTTGAACTGGCGGACCGCTCGAGCGCATCGAGCGCCGAGTATTGGGTCAAACGGCTCACGGCCGCCGACAAGCGGGCGCTGGCGGCCGGGGTGTTCACGCTGCAGTCGGTGTTGCCGGTGGTGGCGGTGAACGACGCGGCCGAAGACGGCGAGAGTACCGAGGGCTGAGTCGCGCTACCCCCTCGCCTCCCGCATCCTCTCAGTCAACAACCGATGCACGCGCGCCAGTTCGCCCACCACATCCGCTTCCAGCGACGTCAACTGCTCGCGCGCGGGTAACCCGAGCCGCACCGGCCGCAACGTGCGGTTCAGCGCGGCCTCGATCGCCGCGCTCATCGCCACGACCCATTCGTCGAGTTCGCTATGCATGTCGCGACGGTTCGCGGTGAGGCGCAACTGCGTCGCGGTGCCGGCCATCCGTCGCAGCAGGCTCAGCACCGTCAGCGTGACCGTATCGGCCATCGAATCTTCGAGCTTTTCGAGCCGCACGCGGCCGATCGCTTCTTCCGCGTTGTTGCTGGTGAGACCCGCCGCGCGGCGCAATTGCTCGATCTCCTTGCCGCTGTGCCGCGGCGCTTCGAGCGACGCGCGCAGATACGCAAGATTCGCGCGCACCGCGTCGCCGAGATAGACGCGCAGGTCGAGCTTCTCGCGCGTCGGCCACAGAAGGAAGGTCGCGAGCAGCGCGAGCACGCAGCCGAGCACGTTGTTGCCGAGCCGCGTCAGCGCGAACGACAGTTCGTTGGCGCCAGGCGTCGCGAAGTCGGCGACGAGCACGAAGGTCGGCGTCAGGAACAGCACGAACAGGCTGTAGCTGACGGGGCGCAGCGCCATCGTCGCCATCACGAGCGGGAACACCGCGAGCGAGATGCCGAGCGGCGAATGAATCGCATAGCCGATCGCCGCCGCGAGCACGCCGCCGACGATACTGCCCGCCGCGCGTTCGATGCTGCGCGGCCAGGTCGCTGCAATCGACGGCTGCAGGATCAGAAGAGTGGCCATCGTCGCCCAATAGCCGAACGGCAGACCGAGGGCGCGAATCACGACGAAGCCCGCGGTCGTCGTCACGCCGACACGCGCCGCATGGCGCAAGCCGACCGACTGCCACGACAGGTTCGCCTTCAGCGTCGACCATGCGCGCGCCGTATAACGGGCGACGCATGCGCTCCACGGCTCCGCATGCACCTCACGCGGCGCGAAATCGACGAGCTCGAAACCGGATTGCAGCTTCACCGGTTCGAGCAACGCGCTTTCGAGCCGATGCGCGAGACGCCGCAGACGCGCCTGCGGCTCCCCGAGACGTTCCCAACGCGCGTCGCCGGTCGCGCTGCCGATGTCGCTGAGCACTTCGCCGATCGCATTGAGCAGGCGCACCGCGCGTTGCGTGCGGCGCGGATCGTCGGGCAGTTTCTCGCGCGCGGCGCACTCCGCGAACAACGCTTCGCCATCGGTCAGCAAGCCGAGCAGCGTGTCGTAGACGGCCGCGCCGCCTGCTTTCGATGCGGGCACGTTCGCGAGCGCATCGCGCGCGCGTTCGAGCGACGCGCGCGCATCGGCGCGAAAGCGCGCGGCATGCGTGGCCCACTCACGCGGCGCGGCCCGTCCGCCGACGAGCCGCGCGCTATCGAACGCGATATCAGCGAGGCGCAGATACACTGCGCGCAGCGACGCGCGGCTCGCGCCGAACGGATGGATGCGCCATACGGTCAGGCTCAGCACGATCGCGAACAGACAGCCGGCCAGATACACGCCGAGAAACTCGACACCGGAACGCGCGTCGTGCATCGGCCGATCGACCATCACGACGCAGGCGGTCGCCGCGAGGATGGTCACCTGCGAAGTGGCCGCGCCCCAGATGCGGCCGAACGCGCCGAGCGTCGTGAACGCCAGCACCGCGAGCGCGGCCCACGCGGTGCCCGACGCCGATGCGAACGCGGCGATGCCGCCGCACAGCGTCGACAGCAGCGCGAAGCCCATCATCGACATGAAGCGCGCGCGGTTCGAGCCGGCCGCATCGGCGAGGCAGGTCCAGAACGCGCCGATCGCGGCCCACGCGAACACCGGATCGTGCAGCACGTTGCCGAGCGCGAGCATCGCCGTCGACGCGCACGCCGCCCGCAAACCCTCCGACAGATTCGCCTCGCTCGCCGCGAACGACACCATCCAGACCGGCCGCTTGCGATAGATCGCGGTGACGACCGAATGGAAGCGGGTCGACCAGCGCGGCGATGTCGAGTGGGACTTGCTGCGGTTCATCATCCGGACGGTGGTTGTTGAAGTGATGTAAAGGCGCGTAATGCCGTGAGTTCGCGCGCAAGCTCGTGCGGAGAATGATAAGGGTTTACACCTAAATATAAAAATGCGTTCCGTTCATCGGAGCGATGCGTTCAGGTTATGCGCGCAATATGAAGCGTGCGGGACGACGATCGCGGCGCTGGTTGCACGGTAGTCGAGCGCCGCGCAAAGCGCACAAAAAAACCGCGCGGTCCTTGCGGACTCGCGCGGTTTTCGTACTGCATGCAGCGAGCGGATGAACCGCGGCGCGCTTACTTCTTGTAGTTCGCCACGCCTTCGCTGATTTCCTTGTGGGCGGCGTCGACGTCGGCCCAGCCTTCGACCTTGACCCACTTGCCCTTCTCAAGCGCTTTGTATTGCTCGAAGAAGTGCTTGATCTGGTCCTTCAGGTAAGCCGGCACGTCGTCGACCGACTTCAGGTTCGCCGTCATCGGGCAGATCTTGTCGTGCGGCACGGCGATCAGCTTCGCGTCCACGCCCGATTCATCGGTCATCTGCAGCATGCCGAGCGCGCGGGCACGCACGACCGAGCCTGCCAGCAGCGGGAACGGCGTGATCACCAGCACGTCGACCGGGTCGCCGTCGCCCGACAGCGTCTGCGGAATGAAGCCGTAGTTGGCCGGATAGCGCATGCCGGTACCGATGAAACGGTCGACGACGAGCAGGCCCAGCTCCTTGTCGGCTTCGTACTTCACCGGGTCGCTTTGCGCCGGGATTTCGATGATGACGTTGAAATCGTGCGGAAGGTCTTTGCCTGCGGGAACGTGATTGAAGCTCATGAGCGCTCTCTGAAGGGGATGGAAATCGGAAGGCGGCGAACGGCGCGCGGGCTGCGGATGCGGTGCGAACTGCGTGCGAACCGCGAACGCCGGGCCCTGAAACCCTCTCGCCCCGAACGACGGGGCCGCGCACCGGACCGTACGGAATGCGCCATTATAGCCAATCGGCAGGTGGCATCCGCGGTCGGATCGGCGCGATAATCGTCTGGCGAGTCTGGCTTCGCGTCTCTACCGTTTTGTGTCTCCCCTTCGAACCCGCGCCGCCGCACGCCGGCCGCACGTCATCAAGGAGCATGCATGGAAGAAGCACGGCATTTCATCGGCGGCGAGTGGTGCGCCGCTTCCGGCGGCGAGTCGATCGCCGTACTCGATCCATCGGACGGCCAGCCGTTCACGCGCATCGCGCGCGGCACCGAGGCCGATATCGACACCGCCGTGCACGCGGCGCGCCGCGCGTTCGACGGCGCTTGGGGCGCGCTCGCCGCCGCCGAGCGCGGCCGTGTGCTGTATCGGCTGTCGCTGCTGGTGGCCGCGCGCCAGGAAGACCTGGCCCAGCTCGAAGCGCGCGACACCGGCAAGCCGCTCAAGCAGGCGCGCGCCGACGCCGCCGCCCTCACCCGCTACTTCGAGTTCTACGCCGGCGCGGCCGACAAACTGCACGGCGAGACCCTGCCGTACCAATCCGGCTACACGGTGCTGACGATCCGCGAGCCGCACGGCGTGACCGGCCACATCGTGCCGTGGAATTACCCGATGCAGATCTTCGGGCGCAGCGTCGGCGCGGCTCTGGCGACCGGCAATGCGTGCGTCGTCAAACCGGCCGAGGACGCTTGCCTTTCCGTCCTGCGTGTCGCCGAACTCGCCGCCGAAGCCGGCCTGCCGGCCGGTGCGCTGAACATCGTGACCGGCTACGGACACGAAGCGGGCGCCGCGCTCGCGCGTCATCCGGGCATCGATCACATCTCGTTCACGGGCTCGCCCGAAACCGGCAAGCTCGTCACGCAGATGGCCGCCGAAAACCACGTCCCCGTCACGCTCGAACTCGGCGGCAAGTCGCCGCAAATCGTCTTCGCCGACGCCGATCTCGACGCCGCGCTGCCGGTGCTGATCTCCGCAATCGTGCAGAACGCCGGGCAAACCTGCTCGGCGGGCAGTCGCGTGCTGATCGAGCAGGCGATCTACGAGCCGCTGCTCGACCGGCTCAGCAGCGCTTTTCAGGCGCTGCGCGTCGGGCCGTCGAAGGCCGATCTCGATTGCGGACCGCTGATCAGCGCGAAACAGCAGCAACGCGTGTGGGACTTCCTGTCGGATGCGCAACACGACGGCATCGCGATGGCCGCGCACGGCGAGGTGATTCCCGAAGCGCCCGAAAGCGGCTTCTATCAGGCCCCGACCTTGCTGCGCGACGTCCCCGCGAGCCACCGCCTTGCGCGCGACGAAGTGTTCGGCCCGGTGCTCGCCGCGATGTCGTTCCGCGACGAAGCCGAAGCGCTCGCGCTCGCGAACGGCACGCAGTTCGGGCTCGTCGCCGGGATCTGGACTCGCGATGGCGCGCGCCAGATGCGGCTCGCGCGACGCCTGCGCTCGGGCCAGGTGTTCATCAACAACTATGGCGCGGGCGGCGGCGTCGAGTTGCCGTTCGGCGGCGTCAGGCATTCGGGGCATGGCCGCGAGAAAGGCTTCGAGGCGCTGTACGGCTTTACGGTGCTGAAAACGATCGCGATCCGCCACGGCTAGCGGGTCCGGCAGGGATCGCTCGCGATCAACGCGATCAGCGCGTTACATGCAGCAACGCATCGCTCTATCCATCACAAACAACGGAGACATCATGCGGTTGACAGGTAAAACGGCCATCGTCACGGGCGGCGGTTCGGGTTTCGGCGAAGGCATCGCGAAGACCTTTGCGCGCGAAGGCGCGAACGTCGTGGTCAACGACCTCAACGGGCCGGCCGCCGAACGCGTCGCGAGTGAGATCGCGATTGCGGGCGGCAAGGCGATCGCGGTGCCCGGCAACGTCGCGCAACGCGACGACTGGCGCACGCTGCGCGAAGCCGCGCTCGAAGACTTCGGCAGCGTGCAGATCGTCGTCAATAACGCGGGCACTACGCATCGCAACAAGCCGGTGCTCGAAGTGACCGAGGCCGAGTTCGATCGCGTCTATGCGGTGAACGTGAAAAGCATCTACTGGAGCGTGCAGGAGTTCGTGCCGTATTTCCGCGAGCAAGGCGGTGGCAGCTTTATCAATATCGCGTCGACGGCGGGCGTGCGGCCGCGGCCGGGGCTCGTCTGGTACAACGGCAGCAAGGGTGCGGTGATCGTCGCCAGCAAGTCGCTCGCCGTCGAACTCGGGCCGGAGCGGATTCGCGTGAACTGCGTGAATCCGGTGATCGGTGAGACCGCGCTGCTGTCCGAGTTCATGGGGGTCGAGGATACCCCGCAGAATCGGCAGAAGTTCCTCGCGGGGATACCGCTCGGACGGTTTTCGACGCCGCAGGATATTGCGAATGCCGCGCTGTATCTGGCTTCGGATGAGGCGGAGTTCATTACCGGCGTGTGCCTCGAAGTGGATGGCGGGCGCTGCGTGTAGTGATGGGTTAGCCGCTGCGCACGCGCTGCGTGCGCAGTCGGTGTTTTCCCCCAATACCGATTCGTCGTGCAAATGGCCTGGCGCGGATAGAATCGATCGGCGGTGGCATTTCAATTCCATAACAAGAGGAGACACAGTCATGGCGAGTCCTGCGGATCCGCTCCACCATCCCGGCGCTGGCGCGCCGCCTTCCACGTTCGAAGAGGCGACTTATCGCAAGGTTACCTGGCGGCTCGCGCCGCTGTTGATGCTGTGCTACATCGTCGCGTATCTGGACCGCGTGAACGTTGGCTTCGCGAAGCTGGGGATGAGCACGGATCTTGGCTTGAGCGATGCGGTGTACGGCTTCGGCGCGGGGATTTTCTTTATCGGCTATTTCATCTTCGAAGTGCCGAGCAACGTGATTCTGCACAAGGTCGGCGCGCGGGTCTGGATCGCGCGGATCATGGTTTCGTGGGGCGTGATATCGATGCTGACCATGTTCGTCACCACGCCGACGATGTTTTATGTGATGCGCTTTTTGCTCGGGCTCGCCGAGGCGGGGTTCTTTCCTGGGATTATTTTGTACCTCACCTACTGGTATCCGGCGCATCGGCGTGGGCGGATGACGACCTGGTTTATGACGGCGATTGCGCTGTCTGGAGTGATCGGCGGGCCGGTTTCTGGGTACATCCTGAAGAACTTTAATGGCGTGAATGGGTGGCACGGGTGGCAGTGGCTGTTTCTGCTCGAAGGGATACCTTCGGTGCTCGTCGGGATCATCGTGTTCGTGGTGCTCGATGATCGGATTTCGAACGCCAAGTGGCTTACTCGGGAAGAGCAGCAGTTGCTCGAGAGTCAGGTGTCGGCCGAGGAAGCGACCAAGCACGATATGCCGATTCGGCAGGTGTTCACGAGCGGACGGGTGTTGATGCTGAGCCTCACCTACTTCTCGTTTGTGATGGGGCTTTATGGGGTGAGTTTCTGGTTGCCGACGATCATCAAATCGACCGGCGTTACCGATGCGTTTTTGATCGGCTTGCTGTCGGCGGTGCCGTTTGCGGCGGCTGTGGTGGCAATGGTGTTCGTTGCGCGGAGTGCGGACCGGTCGAGGGAACGGCGGTGGCATATTGCGGTTCCGGCGTTTCTTGGTGCTGTGGGGCTCGTGCTTTCCGTCGTTTGGACGCATAACACCGTGCTTGCTATGACCGGCTTGACGCTGGCCACGATGGGCATCCTCACTACCCTGCCGTTGTTCTGGAGTTTGCCGACGGCGATTCTTGCGGGGACTGGGGCTGCTGCGGGGATTGCGATGATCAATTCGATTGGGAACCTGGCGGGGTTCCTTAGTCCCTATGCGGTGGGGTGGTTGAAAGAGGTTACCGCCGCTAATGACTCGGGGATGTATATGCTCGCGGCGTTCATGGTGCTCGGCGGTTTGCTTGCTATCAGTGTGCCGGCGAGGATCGTTAATAGATAAGACAGACTCGCAGATGAGAAAAGCCCTGGCGATGTTTCTTCGCCAGGGCTTTTTTGTTGGCATAGGTGCGAGCATCTAATCATCGAAGGGCCGCTTTTCCGACGTTGTATCGAATGAGCGAGGCAGCAAGGGGCAGAGTCGCGAATGGTTGCCTATCATGTGTGAAGCACCCTTCGTTTTGCAGTTCAGACGACGTGATAGGCAGGAGAAGTATCGATGATCGAATCGGCAGATGTGATCGTCATTGGCTCTGGCGGGTTAGGCGCAGCGACAGCCTTCCACTTCTCGAAGAGAGGCGCTCACCGGGTCGCGATGATCGAGCGGCTCGAAATCGGCTCGCAGACGTCACCGCGAGCGGCTGGTATGGTCAGCTGCCTGCGCAAGAGTGACTTGATGATCGACCTGATCAAGCTGGCGGCTGACAGGCTCAGGCAATTCTCTGAGGACACCGGTCAGCCGCTGGATTGGGTGCACTCGGGCAGCCTCAAAGTGGCGCGCAGACCGGCGGATGCCGAAGTCATTCAGGAAGACATCCTGCGCGGCCGGCGCCACGACCTGGACGTGGAGGAAGTTTCCGTCGACGCGGCCCATCGGCTCAACCCGTTTCTTCAAACAACGGGAGTTGCCGCGGTGATGCACATCGCCGACGACATCTATTTCAATCCCGCACAAGTGGCCATCGGCTTCGCTCGTGCAGCGCAGGCAAACGGAGCTGTGTTACTGCCGAACACTGCGGTGACGCGCGTCCTGATCGACGACGGCGAGGTGACCGGGGTCGACACCACGTGCGGCCGTATCCACGCACCTGCCGTGGTCGATGCGGCCGGCGCCTGGACGCGACAAGTGGCCGAGGCCAGCGGAATTCGAGTTCCTCTTGTTACAACAGCGCAGCAATTGTTCGTCACCGAGCCCGTGCCCGATGCCCGAGCCGAATTGCCGATGGTCCGAATTATGGATGCCGCGGTGTATATGAGACCTTGCGACGGAGGATTTCTGTGGGGCGTCTACGAGGAAAATCCGAGGTTCTTCGACATGAATGGCTTCGACGCCAACTTCGACGTCAAGGATCTGTCGCTCGATGCCGACGTTCTCTGGCACTACGCGCGGGACGTCGAGGCTCAGCTTCCGGTGCTTCTGAACACCGGGATCCGCGAGCATCGTGGCGGGCTGCCAACGATGACGGCCGATGGCCAGCACGTCGTCGGCCCCGCGCCGGCCATTCGGGGGTTTTACTTCGCGAGCGGTTGCAATGTCGCAGGACTCTCAATCGCCCCGGCACTGGGGGAGATGCTCGCCGCGTGGATCGTCGACGGTGCTCCCCTCATCGATTTATCGCCTCTATCGATTGCCAGATTTGGAACCGGGCCATGGCCGGATGACGAGTTGATCAGGCAGTCCGCGTGGCAGTACCGTCATTTCTACGGGGCAAGATAACTCAGGCATCGACGCGTTCTTCATCGAGCGCTGCGATATCGCGAACTGGATGCAGTGCCGGACTAGTCGTCATCGTCCCGGTGATGACGGTGCTCCCAGCCCCTGTGCCAGCCATGATCATGGCGCCAGTGCCTGTCACGGTCGTCGTTGTATTCGTACCCATAGCCATAGCCGTAGCCATAGGCCGGAGCAGGCACGTAGGTCACCGGCGGCGCCTCGTAGACTACTGGGGGCGGCGCGACATAAACCGGCCCCGGCGCGCCGAGGTAGACACCAAGGTCGACATGAGCCAGCGCAGCGCTGGAAGCGCACGCAGCGCAAAGGCCTGCAGTCCACAAAATGAAGCTGCGCTTCATGTTTCTCTCCCTGTTCGCTGGCATCGGGTGTTGATGCGATTTAGCGATATCGATTGTATGTGTAGCTCTAGTTGGCAAATAAACGCGAAGTGTCAGTCTGGTAACCCTTTGTAAGTCCTTGTGCCCCACGGTTGTCCGTGTGCTTACGAAGCACTCAGCGAATCGCCATAGACATGCACCCGCTCACCGACCTGAACGGTAGGCTGCGTGTCGTAGTTGAAGTTTCGATAACTGCCGTCCTGCATCCTGACTTGCACCTGGTAGGTGGCAACTTTGCGTACCGCATGTTCGATGCCGTTACCGGCAAGGCCGCCGCCAACCGCACCCGCAATCGTCGCCAGAACACGGCCGCGACCTTGACCGACCTGATTGCCCAGCAGGCCGCCTGCCACCGCACCGCCTACTGCACCGAGTCCGGTGGTCGGCTCTTGCGTTTGGACTGCGTTGACCGCCACGACTTCACCTGCATCACGGTCGACGGCAACGGGTCGCGGTGACGGCTGGGTGGTATCACGGTAACTATCGTCGTGCGCGTACCTGGGCGCTGGCGACGACGCATTGCTATGGCGGGGATGAACATGTGATTCGAGCGGCGTGCTGGCTGGCTGCACCGCGACCGCGGTAGTTTGCGACGACGGCGGCGTTACCGCTCGGGATGTCGGAAGCAGGCCGGTCATCGCGGCAATGCCGGTGCCGCTGGCGAGAATCACGGCAACGGCAGCTGCGGCGACCAGAGGATGAATGCGGCTGCGCGGGGATGAATCGGAAGGCAAGTTGGTGTTCATTGCTGGCTCCGTGGTATGTGCCTGCAAGAACGCGGATGCCATCGAGCCGGTGGACCGGGCTATTGTGAGATGTGTAAGCAGTTGTAGATCGCCGGGACACGCTGACATCCAAATCGACTTATTGAAAAAACAATGGCCGGTCTCCCGGCCATCGTCGATTGGTGCCGCGAAAACTCCCGCGTCAATCCTTTTCCGCAACCCGCCCCGCTTGGGCCGCTGGCATCCGGCGATAAATGGTGTTCCGCGACACCCCAAGCGCACGCGCCGCCGCCGAAACGTTGCCGCCGTATCGCGCCAGCGTCATCGCGACTACCGATGCGGCGACATCCTGCAGCCGCGAGCCGTCGCGCACCGACGCTTCGCCTGTGGCCAGCGCGTCCGCATTCGCAACGTCCGAGACGGCCGAGACGGCAGAATCGCCTTCACTTGCGTGGCCGCCGCCACAAGCCGTACCACGAACATCATCCAAAAAATCATCCGGCAAATGCTCCCACCGGATCACCCCATCCTCTTCCACCATCGCCGCAGCAGTCCGCAGCAGATTAGCCAGTTGCCGGCAGTTACCCGGCCACGCATGCCGCCCGAACGCCGCCATCACATCAGCCGCAACGCTAAGCGCCTGCCGCCCCCCGCTTTCCACCGATTCCCACTGCAACATCTTTTGAACGACGACCGCCAGATCGCTCCGCTCACGCAACGCCGGCAACCGAACCGCAAGCCCGTTGATCCGATAGTAGAGGTCTTCACGAAACTGATTCTGCGCAATCATCTCGCGCAAGTTGCGGTGTGTCGCGCAGATAACGGAGACATCGACAGGAACCGCCCGCGTCGCCCCAAGCGGCGTCACCACCCGCTCCTGCAAAACACGCAGCAACCGCACCTGCAACGAATACGGCATATCCCCGATCTCATCGAGAAACAGCGTGCCTCCATTCGCTTGCATCAGCCTGCCGATCGCCCCTTTACGCCGCGCGCCGGTAAACGCGCCATCTTCATATCCGAATAGCTCGGATTCGATCAGCGACTCCGGAATCGAAGCACAGTTGACCGCCACAAACGGCCCGTCACGTCGCGGCGAATCGTTGTGAATCGCCTGCGCGAGCAGCTCCTTGCCGGTACCGGTCTCGCCGGTGATAAGGATCGGAATATCCTTGCCGAGCACCTTGCGAACCTTCGCAATCAGTGCGGACACACGAGCATCACCGGTATCGAGATCGCTGAGCCGCGACAGTCCCGCAGCCGGTTGACGCGCATTCACACACACCGGTCGCGGCGCGGCTGCACCCAGCACATCGACGGCCCCGCGCTCGAGCCCAAACGAGGCCCGCCTGAACTGTCCACGCGCGCATACCACCGCACCGTTGTGCAGATTCAGCATCAGATGCGGTGCAACGCCATGCGTCAAACGATCGATCAGTTGCGCATACGAGATCTGAAACAGCGACGACAGCGTATGCGCGCGCAGCGCAGCGAGCGACAAGCCCAACTGAAATTGCGCACTCCGGTTCGCGGACAGAAAGCGGCCATCGTCGGTAAACGCAATGATCCCTTCCATCAGCGTGCCGAGAAACTCCGGCCGTCCGTGAAAAGACACTTGCAGCACGTTGCGAAACGCAGTCGAGAACAGATGGTTTTCGATCATCTGCACCGACATCTTCGCAAGCGCCATCGTGTGCTGGTGATAGCTGCGGTGGTCGCCCGTCACGTCGAGCACGCCGATCAGATCACCATACGGATCGAGAATCGGCACACTCGAACAGGTCAGGAAGCGGTTCGCCGCCAGATAGTGCTGATCGCCATGAACGACCATCGCACACCCCTCGGCGAGCGAGGTACCGATTGCATTGGTGCCTTGACGATCCTCGGCCCAGTTCGCGCCAGGCCGCAGCGCCACTTTTTCCGCGCGATGCAAAAAGTCGTCGTCTCCGATCGAATGCAGGATCAAGCCTTCGGCGTTGGTCAACACGATCATGCTTTGCGTATTGACGATCTGCTCGCGCAGCGTCTCCATGACCGGCATCGCATGCGCGCACAGCACCTGGTTCTGCTCGCGCTTCAGCGCGAGTCCCGTGTCGGACAGGATGTCGTAATCCGGCCGGAACGATGCGCGCAGGCCGAACGTCTCGGAACGTTCGTGGGCTTTCTGGATCGCCGGTGCAGGCCAACCTTTGGGGCGGTTAGCCGCCGCCACGCTGAGCGGATGAACGTCGTCGCGCATTGTCTCCTCCTGAATGCGCCCGGGTCGTGCCGGACGCTTTGATGCATGTCGACAGAATACTCCGTTTGACAGTCCGCCCGACGCCCGCCGTGACCCCGCGCGGGCTCGCATCGTTGATCTGTATCAGCGTCGGCCGAATCTGCGGCGTTTCTGAACAACCGCTGCCCGCGCAACTGCTCCGAAACGGAACACTTCCGTTTTATAGCCCGGCGCAATCCCTGAAATTTCGCATGCCGATGCATTGGTACGGTTCCTGCCTGATATGGTCCCGCGCAGTCACCCGATCACCATCACAAAACGGAGACAAGTGATGAATCCATTTGACCTGAAAGCTCTTGGCATCGACATCGAGTATCCCTATCGCCAGCGTTATGAAAACTACATCGGCGGCAAGTGGGTGCCGCCGGTCGGCGGCGACTATTTCGACAATGTGTCGCCGATCAACGGGCAGCCGTTTTGCCGCGTGCCTCGCTCGAGCGCCGCGGACATCGACCTCGCGATCGACGCCGCGCACGCGGCGCGCCGCAAATGGGCGAAGACGTCGGTGACAGAGCGCGCGAATCTGCTGCTCGCGGTGGCCGAGCGCATGGAAAAGAACCTGAAGCTGCTCGCGGTCGCGGAGACGATCGATAACGGCAAGCCGCTGCGCGAAACCATGGCCGCGGACCTGCCGCTCGCCGTCGATCATTTCCGCTATTTCGCGGGCTGCATCCGCGCGCAGGAAGGCGGCATCTCCGAGATCGACGACAACACGGTCGCTTATCACTTTCACGAGCCGGCTGGCGTGGTGGGTCAGATCATCCCGTGGAATTTCCCGCTGCTGATGGCCGCATGGAAGCTCGCGCCCGCGCTCGCGGCCGGCTGCTGCATCGTGATGAAACCCGCCGAGCAGACGCCGGCTTCGGTACTCGTGCTGATCGAACTGATCGGCGACCTGTTCCCTGCCGGGGTCATCAATATCGTCAACGGCTTCGGCAGGGAAGCGGGCGAAGCGCTCGCCACCAGCAAGCGCATCGCGAAGATCGCGTTCACCGGCTCGACGCCGGTCGGCAGGCGCATCCTGCACGCAGCCGCGGACAACCTGATTCCGTCGACGGTCGAACTCGGCGGCAAGAGCCCGAACATCTTCTTCGCCGACGTGCTCGATCGCGACGACGCGTTCCTCGACAAGGCGCTCGAAGGTCTCGCGATGTTCGCGCTGAATCAGGGCGAGGTTTGCACGTGCCCGTCGCGCGTGCTGGTCCAGGAGTCGATTTACGAGCGCTTCATCGAGAAGGCGATTGCCCGTGTGGAACGCATCAAGGCCGGCCATCCGCTGAACCTCGAAACGATGATCGGCGCGCAGGCCTCGCAGCAGCAGCTCGACAAGATCCTGTCGTATATCGACATCGGCCGGGACGAAGGCGCGCAGTGCCTCGTCGGTGGCGAGCGCGCGACGCCCGGCGCGGGGCTCGGCGAAGGCTTCTACGTGAAGCCGACGATGCTGTTCGGCAACAACGATATGCGCGTGTTCCAGGAGGAAATCTTCGGGCCGGTCGCCTCGGTGATGACGTTCAAGGACGAACAGCAAGCGATCGAACTCGCGAACGACACATACTATGGGTTAGGTGCGGGCGTGTGGACGCGCGACGGTACCCGCGCTTACAAGATGGGACGGGAGATCGAGGCGGGACGCGTGTGGACCAACTGCTATCACCTGTATCCGGCGCACGCGGCATTCGGTGGCTATAAGCAGTCGGGGATCGGGCGGGAAACGCACAAGATGGCGTTGTCGAATTATCAGCAGACGAAGTGTCTGCTGGTCAGCTATCAGGCTGAGGCGCTTGGCTTCTTCTGAGCGGAGGGCGCGCGTCGTTCACTGACGACGCGCGCTCTACCCCGCGCGTGCCACAGAGGTTGTGGTATGCGCGGGAGCCAGCAATTGCGCTGGCATCCCACCCGTCGCTCAGATCACGCCCTGCGCCAGCACGCGTCGGCGACCCGCACAAAGCCGGCGATATTCGCTCCGTTCACATAGCTGACCGAACCGTCGTCGCGACGGCCATGTCGCAGGCAGACCTCATGAATGCTGCGCATGATGTCGTGCAGACGCGCATCGACTTCTTCCCGCGGCCAGGAGATGCGCATAGCGTTCTGACTCATTTCCAGACCCGACGTGGCGACACCACCCGCGTTGCTGGCCTTGCCAGGGGCGTACAGAACGCCATTGCTTTCGAAGCACCTGGTAGGAATCGAGCTTGTCCCGGGATGTAGTGCCAAATGAACCGACTCGTGGCATAACGATCGCCGGCAATTGGCAGGAACCCATGATGGCCGTGAGGCATCCGTTCGCCCGACGAATCAACATTCTTGCCTAGTCACGCTAAAAATTCATCCAATTCCGATCGCCGCGGGCCATCTCCCTCCCGATACTTGTCGTTCGCACATAACAAGGAACGACGATGACGAACGGCAACGGCCGGCCAATGATCCGGCTCGCAGGCAATAGCACGGGCTGCGGCGCGATTCTGATTGCATCGTGAGCGTGCCAATTGCGAGAACTTGCTCACCTCCGTGAACACATCCTGGGTCTTTCCTGTGACGCACTACCCACATGGGGCAATGCGCCTTTGTTGTTTCCGCTCCGTCTGCGCGGCACCGAAACCTTAGGCAAGCTTTATCGATACACGCTCGATGTCGCGACGATCGAAAGTCCGACGCTCGGAGTGTGGCAAGCACAGGAACTCGTCGTGCCTGATCACCTGATCGGCAAGGTCATCGACATTTCGATCGCTTTGGACGGCAACGGATCGGTCGGTCGTGACGGGTTGGTACGCGGCGACGCGGCATACGCGAGCGCCGACCGCCGCACGATGTCGGGCCTCATCACAGGCATCAAACAGATGGGCGCCGACGAACGGCGCGCCTATTACCGGCTCGTCGTCCGTCCCTGGCTGTGGCTGGCCACGAAGAATTGCGACAGCAGGATCTTCCAGGACGCCAGCGTGGTGGACATCACTGACCGGGTGCTCAAGGAGCGATATCACTTTCCGGTCGTGATGGAATTCGGCGCACCGGGCCTGCGCAACGGCTACCCGAAGCGGGACTATGTCCGGCAGATGTGGGAATCCGACTTCAATTTCCTCACGCGGATCTGGAGAGAATGGGGAATCTACTACCTGTTCGACGGAATGACCCTGGTACTGTGCGATTCGCCCGGCTCGCACAAACGACACGACAACGCATACGACACACTGCGCTACCACGCGCCGGACAGCAGGCACGTCGACGAGGAGCACGTTCACAAGCTCGAGGCATCGCATCAGATCACGACAGGCAAGGTCAGCCTCATCGATTACGACTACACGCGCCCCGGCGCGCGCTTCGAGGGCGAGTACGAAAGCCACAGCGAGCGGGCCTACGACAACAGCGAGCAATACGGCTGGGGCGACTACTCGCAGCCGCTTGCCGGTGCGACGGGACTGTCAGGTGAGCGAAGCGACTTCCGCGATGAAGCCGGGCACCTCGCGAGCGTGCGTGTCGATGCAATGCGCGGTCATCGTCTGCGACTGAAGGGTCAAGGGAATCTGCGCGGTCTGACAACGGGGAAAACATTCTGGCTCGACAATCATCCGCAGCGGGAAGTCAACGCCGAGTATCTGGTCGTATCGACGACCCTCGATATCCGCAACGCACTGCAGAACACGCAGTCACCCGGCGCAGACACGAACGATGCGCCGCGCCAGTGCGTGACCGATTTCGTGCTCCAACCCGCCAATACGTTCTTCAAGAACCGTCCGAAGAAAAAGCCGCGTTGCGCGGCGGAAACGGCAATCGTGGTCGGCCCCGAGGATCAGCCGATATGGGTCGATGGATATGCACGCGTGAAGGTGCGCTTTGGGTGGGAGCGGCGTGCCCCGAAGAACGACAGCGCCAGTTGCTGGCTGCGGGTGTCGTCGCCGTGGCAAGGCAACGGCTTCGGCGCGATCTATCCGCCGCGCGTCGGTCAAGAGGTCACGGTCAGTTATCACGAAGGCGACCCGGACAAGCCTTACGTGTCGGACCGGATGGTCAACGGCCAGAATCAGCCGCCATGGAAGCTGCCCGACAACCAGGCGCTCTCGGGCGTCCTTAGCAGCGAACTTAAAGCGGGCTGTGCGAGCCAGACCAATCACGTCGTACTGGATGACACGCCGGGGCAACTGCAGGCACAGATCGCCAGCGACCACGCACAGTCGCGCCTCGTGCTGGGTTACAACACGCATGTCGTGCGCGACGCAGGCCGGCAGCAGGCACGCGGTGAAGGCTGGGAACTCGCGACGAACGCATGGGGTGTTGCGCGGGCCAACCGAGGCATGCTGATCACCACCGAGGCGCGTCACGGCGCGAGCGCGCCGGCAAAGGATGCCGGTGAGACCGTGGCGCGCCTCGCTCAGGCGCGCGACTCCCACGAGAACCTCGCGAGTCTCGCGCGGCGGCACGAGGCACAGGAACAGCAGACCAGTCAAAGCGAGGTCGCGCAGGCCATCAAGGCGCAGAACGACGCGATTCGCGGCGGCAAGGCAAGCGCGGAGCTTCCCTTTCCGCAACTGACCCAGCCCGAGTTGGTGCTGGCCAGCGCGGCGGGTGTCGGTCTCACGGCAGCGCAAAGCACGCACGTGGCGAGTGCCGAACACATCGCGCTCAGCGCGGGCGGACACGTCAGCGTCGCGGCGGTGAGATCGCTGCTGGCGTCCGCGGTCAACGGCGTGCGGGTGTTTGCGCAACATCTCGGCATCCGGCTCAAGGCCGCATCGGGCAAGGTGCAGATCGACGCGCAAAGCAATGACGTCGAGGTCATCGCGCAACGCGTCGTCAGCATCATCAGTAGAACCGATTCGATCAATCTGATGGCCAGCAAGGAAATCGTCTTCCATGCGGGCAACACGAAGGTGGTCATCAATTCTGATGGGTACAAGGTCTATACGGCTGGGGAGCATCGGGTTCATGCGAGCGGTCATCGGACCGAGGGGCCAGCGGCACGGCCTGTCAGTCTGCCCGTCACGCCAGACGATCCCGGCAGGCTGGCGGCGCATCATGTGCTGATCGAACACGATTCCGGCTTCGCGCTGCCGAACCAGCCGTATCGGATCACGCTCGACGATGGTCAACTGATTCAAGGTGTGACCAACGCGCTTGGCGAGGCGAGTCTCGTCACCAGCAACATGCTTGCGTTCGCGACGGTCGAACTGCTTGCCGCCAGCGAGCCGGATAAAGTGATTGCGGTTAGCAGAGGCGCGGTGATCAGGGCGGCGAACGAGCCGTTCGCTGGCGCGGTACCCAATGCCGAGAAGCGCGGTGCGACGGTCGCAGGAAAGGACGTGACCTCTCCCAACCAGAGCGCGACGACGGAACATAGACCACCCGAATTCGTCTCGTGCGATCCGATGAACTTCGGGCTGCGGTTTTATCACTTCGTCAACGGTGCGGCCGAGAGCGACACGCCAGTAGGTATGTCGATGCGCAAGGGTGTCGAGTACCCGGTGACCAAGGCTTATGCGGCTGCGATTAAGGCCGCGTTGCAGGGGATTGATTGGGGCGGGGTGGCTTGGCCGTTGACTCCCAATTCGATAAGAATGATTCAAAACGCGGTCATGCCGAAATTGGAAGACGCACTCGGTGCCGGGCCCTTTGGATTGCCGCGAGGCTTTGCTGCTAGCCCGGAAACCAGCGGCGCCATGCCACGGGTTGTGATTGTCGATCCAGAGCGTGCAACGCAGTACAAGCTGCGACAGGATGTTAGCGCCGCATTCATCGGTGGGGATTGGGCGATCGTCGTCAACGAGAGCGAGATTGCGCGCATTGTTGAACTTAGGGACAAACCGGCCTCTCTCGATAGCCGTCTCAGAGCATTTGCCGACACGTTGTATCACGAGTCTCGCCACTGCCAGCAGTACTTCTGGATGTTCTCTTTGCTTCAGCACTTTCCAGACGACTACAGGGACCTGCCGAACATTCGGTCGTTGTATTGGACAACGATGCTGAAAAAGGCCTACACAGCGGCTGAAAACACGCCGCTACCCGACGATCATCGCGTTCACATTGGTCTGCACAGGATGCTTGTATTTCACTACTACTGGCTAATTTCCTACCTACAGAACAAGCCAGGCTGGGAATACGTCAAGCGAGATATCCAGCGTGCTGAAAGGCAGGTGTGTGAGCTGCTGAATGTCTCTGCTGAAACAGCTCAAAGAATGGCGCAATTCGAAACTGGGTACAGGAGCCAACTTCACGAAGAAGATGCCTACGCCTGCGCGGAAGTGGTTCAGGCCTACTGGCGCAATTCTGCTGATCCTCTTGTTCGCAATCCCGGTACATGCACGGCTCAGTATGCCGACGCTCTCAGGACCGTCAGGGAGCTGAGATGAGACAGGCTGTGACTGACACCCAGCGCGACATGGCATTCAGAATATTGACCACCGCAATGGCGATCCTGCGGGACGACCAGCCCTTCGATCCCGCGCACACGATATTCGGGCAGATTCTTGCGGCTGATCCTCTGCGTGGTCAAGTAGGTGGTACGGAGTATTCCTTCGTGAATCCGGCTTTCCCGCGGACGCAAATTATTCTATTTGTGGCGCCGGATCCTGCCTCCCCCTCTGCCGACCGCACGAAAGTCACGCGAGTCGTAACCCACTTCACAGTCCGCTTCAGTCCGCTTTTGACAGACATTAACCGCTCGACGCTGGAAGATCTCCTCCAGGTCGATATCGGCTACTGGATCGACGGCAACGGCGAGCGGCGCCCGGGCAATGATATGGGAACGGTGCCGCCGCAGGTTCGTCTGCATCACTATCGCTATCGCGCTTCCACTCTGCCAACGAGCCGGTTCCCAGTGGACGTCGAATTTGCTTTCGGCGACCCGGACCCAAACGATCCGGCGCCTGACGAACCCAACACGCCGGTCCTGATGGACGTTCACCTTGATCGTGACTATTCCGCGCTGCGCCCGCGACACCATGATTAGAGGCCGTCTTGATGTGACCTGCTAAACGTGCCTGCTCCCACACAAAAAATGGCGAAATTCGAAACCGGCTATAGAGCCAACTTCATGAAGAACATGCCGACGCTTGCGCGGAGGTGGTTAAGACCTACTGACAGAATTCTGATGATCCTCTCGTTCGCAACCTCAGTACCTGCACAGCCCAGTACGTCGACGCTCACAGGACCGTCAGCGCCAGAAACTGAGACGAGAGAGACTGTGACCGACGCGCAGCGCGACATTGCCTTCAGCATATCGACCACTGCAATCCTGCGGGACGACCAGTCCTTCGATCCCGCTCGTACGATATTCGGCCGCATTCTTGCGGCGCGGCCTGAGCGCGGCGTGGCGGGTGTTACGGAGTATTCCTTCGTGAATCCGGTCTTGCCGGATACGCAAATCATCGTAGTTGCGATACCCGATCCGCTGCCCCCTCCGCCGACCGCGCAAAAGTGAAGCAAGTCGCGACGCACTTCACGATCCGCTTCAGTCCACTATCGACCGACATTAACCGCTCGACACTGGAAGATCTCCTCCAGGTCGATATCGGTTACTGGATCGACGGCAGTGGCGAGCGGCGGCCCGGCAATGATATGGGCACGGCTCTGCCGCAGATCCGGCTGCATAGCTATCGCTATCGTGCTTCGAATCTGCCGACGAGCCGATTTCCGGTGGACGTCGAATTTGCTTTCGGCGCCCCCGATCCAAAGGATCCGGCGCCGGACGCACCCAAAACGCCCGTCCTGATGGACGTTCTTCTGAATCGCGACTATTCCGCGCTGCGACCGCGACACCGTGAACAGAATCCGTCGTGAACGACCGGTGGCAAAGGGCGTCTATTCCTCCCCAACCGTCTCGACATAGTTATCAACCGCACTACTGACCGTCGGATGAAAGCGCGCATCGCCAATCAGATCGGTTAACTCGAAGCGTTTTAGCTTGTCGCGAACCGGATCTTTCATCTCCGCGAAGTGCAATGCAATCCCGCGCTCGTCGAGCGTGCGCGTCAGCTCCCGCAGCATATCGGCCGAGGTGACGTCCACGCTCGTCACCGGTTCGGCCGCCACCACCACGCGCTTGACCGGTGCCGGCGATTCCGCGACGGCTTCGAGCAGGCGCTCCTGAAACTGCTCGGCATTCGCAAAGAACAGCGGCGCATCCCAGCGAAACAGCACCAGTCCGGGGATTCGCTTCGCGTCCGGATAACGCTCCACGTCGTGATAGCCGCGCAAACCCTCGACGCGGCCGAGCACCGCATAGTGTGGTCGCCAGCCGTCCCACAGAAACTCGATAACCGCGATCACCACCGCGAAGCCGATGCCCGGAATCGCGCCGAACACCGCGACGCCGGCAAAGCAGGCCATCGACAGCCAGAACTCCCATTGCTGGATGCGAAATATCCGCTTCAGGTCCGTGATCTCGAACAGACCGATCGCCGCCGCGATGACAACCGCGGCAAGCGCGCTGTTGGGCAGGTAGTGCATCAGGTTCGGCGCGACCAGCAGCAGCGCCGCGACCGCCAGCGCGCCGACGACGCCCGTCAGTTGCGTCTTCGCGCCCGCCGCCTCGGCGACCGGCGTGCGCGACGAACTGCTGCTGATCGGGAAACCGTGGAACAGGCCGGCCGCGAGATTGGCCGCGCCGAGCCCGACCATCTCCTGATTAGGGTCGACGCGGCTGCGAAAACGTGCCGCGAAAGTCCGCGACAGCACGCTGGTATCGGCGAACGAAATCAGCGCGACCGCGCAGCCGCCGAGCAGTATCTTCACCAGATCGGCGTCGGTGACCCACGGTAGCGCAAAGGTCGGCAGGCCTTGAGGGATCTTGCCGAGCACTTTCACGCCGACGCTATCGAGGTGCAATGCGGTCACGCACAACGTCGCGACGATCACGGCGATCAGAATGCCCGGCAACTTCTCGAAGCGCTTGAGAAACAGGATCAGCACGAGGCTTCCCGCGCCCACCGCGAAGCTGTACCAGTTGGATTTGCCATCGGCGATGGCCTGCACGAGGCTCACGATGTCCCGCAATGGCCCGCGCTCTTCGATCGAAATGGCAAACAGTTTGGGCAGCTGACTGATCAGCACCGCGAGCGCGATGCCGTTCATATAGCCGTATCGAATGGGCTTAGACAGCAATTCAGTGATGAATCCCAGCCGCAGCAAACCCATCACGATACAGAACACGCCGGACACGATCGCCATCATGCTGGCCGCCGCAATCGCGCGCGACGGGTCGCCCGCCGCGACTTGCACGACCACCGCCAGAATCGGAGCCGCGAGCGCGGAGTCGGGGCCGAGCACGAGAATCCGGCTCGGGCCGAACAGCGCATACGCCAACAACGGGACGATCGTCGCGTAGAGGCCGAACACGCCGGGGACCCCCGATGCCTCCGCGTAAGCGATCCCGACTGGCACCAGCATCGTGGTCAGTACCAGTCCGGCCGTCAGATCGCTCGGCAGCCAGCTCAAGCGGTACGCCTTGAGCACCGTCAGTCCCGGCAGCCAGCGCATCCAGCGGTGCGCGCTGCTTGCAATGGTCTGCTCTTTGTGAGGAACGGGCCTGTCCGCTTCCATTTTTGGAATGTTCGCAGTCGAGGACGCCGCGCCACGGATTGCGGGCGGCACTGTCCTTCGTAGGATAGTCCAGAGCTTTCATCGGCGACAGGGAGGACGCACACCGATTGCGCATCAAGGCCGCCTGCGCCTCAGCAGCCACCCGACGCCCCCAGCCAGCGCCAGCACCGCCGCGCCATACACCGCATTGCGATGGCGGTCGGTAAACAGCTCCCAGCAGTACGCGCGCGCTTCATCATCGAAGCGGCCATGCGCGGTGTAGTGGCCGGGCACCGGCTCGTAGAGATTCGCGGGCGCATCGGCGGGCAATGGTTCATCGGTCAGTTGCCCGTCGTAACCCGCCCGCGCGAGATAGTGGTCGAGCAGCGTCGGCGCGATCCGGTTCGCGAGGATCGCCTTGACCGTCGACCACCCGACCCACACCTGCCGCCGCCGATGGGTGGCCGCAAAGTAAATCGCCCGCGCCGCCACCTCGGGCTGAAATACCGGCGCCACCGGCCGCGCCCTGCGCCCCGTGCGATTGAGCGCCCAGTCGAATTGCGGAGTATTGACCGCGGGCAGATCGACCATCGTCAGATGGATATCGACTCCGTCGTGCAGCAACTCGGAACGCAATGAATCGGTAAAGCCGCGCACGGCGAACTTCGCGCCGCAATAGATCGACTGCAATGGCACCGACCGGTACCCGAGCGCCGAGCCGACATTGACGATCGTCCCGTGCCCCCGCGCGCGCATCACGGGGAGCGCCGCCAGCATGCCGTTGACCTGGCCCAGATAGGTCACCTGCGTGCCGCGTTCGACATCGCGCGCACTGAGCGCGGACACCGGCGCAAACGCGGTCGCCATCGCGACGTTGACCCACACGTCGATGCCGCCCAACTCGCGATCCACGCGCTGCGCGGCGCGCTCGATCGCATCCGCATCGGCGACGTCGGCGGGCAGCGCGAGTGCGCGCACGCCATAGGTCGCGGCGATCTCCTCGGCGGCACGCGCGAGCCGTCGCGGTTCGCGCGCGATCAGCCCAACGTCATAGCCCTGCCGCGCGAACTCGGACGCGGTGGCGCGCCCCACGCCGGCACTTGCCCCAGTAATGACGACGACGCCCTTCCGCTCGACGTCGCCGCTGCGGGTGTCGGTTTGCACCGTCATAGTGTCGCTGGCCACTTTGAACACCTCCCAGGTTGCGCATCCGATGAGGTGTGAAGCAAAGCGCAGTCCCGCCGATTCGAGCCGGACAGCGGCGCCGGAAAAACAAATGGCCGCAGCACGAGGCTGCGGCCATCTAGTAGCGGCTAAAGAGACTTAACTCACGTCACGTTCATCGCCAACGCACTCTCGCGATAGTGCTCGCTCGCCTTATCGGTGTCTCCAAGCTGCTCGTGCAGACGCGCGAGCGCGCGATGCGAGCGGATTTTCAGCGTCTCGTTGTCGGCGAGCTTCAGCGCGCGTTCGAGGAACGACTGCGCCTTGCCCCACAACTGCTGATGCAGGCACAGACGCCCCAGCGCGAACATCAGGTCCGCGTCTTCCGGCCGATCCTTCTGCCACGCCTCGGCCTTCTGGATCAGCGGCAACGCATCGCCGCCGGCCGTGTCCGGATAGCGGCGCAACAGCCGCGCATCCCAGTTCTGTGCAAGCGCTTCCTCGACGATCTTGCGCGCCTCCTGCGGGCGGTTCAGCGCGACCAGCAGTTCGGCGGCGGTATCGGCGAGGCGCGGCGAATGACGCTCGGTCGCCGACAGCGAATTCCACAATTCGAGCAGCGCCTCGGCATTGTGACGACGATCGCGCAGCAGATTTTCCGCCGCCAGCTGACGCAGCCGCACCGCGACCGCCGGATGGATCGCCTCGCGCTTCTCCAGCGTCTTCACGAGCTTCAGCACTTCGCCCCAGTTCTTCAGCTGCTGCTGCGCGCGCAGCATGATCTGCTGCGCGTGGATGCGCCGCGCGCCTTGCGATTGCATCTCGGTCAGCGCATGGAGCGCGCCGTCGGCGTCGCGGCCGTCGGCGCGCATGTCGGCGGTGGCCATCAGGCGCGCGTCCTGCCACTCGGCTTCGTCGATCTGCGCGAGCCATTCGTCGCGCCGCCCGTATTCATGCATGCGATGCGCGGCGGTCGCCGCGATCAAACCGGCCGCGCCCTTGTTGTCGCCATTCGTGAGCGCGTCCTTGGCAGCCTTTTCCGCGCGCGAGAAACGGCCCGCGTACAGGTTGCCGATCGCGTCGCGCAACGCCGCGTGCGCTTTCGCGACACGCGCGCGTGCGCGGTACGCGGCGACGCGCTGCGGCATGCGCCAGATATTGCGGATGATGCGCAACAGCGCGTAGAGCAGGATGAACAGCACCACCAGCCCGACGATGAACAGATTCAGCGACATGTCGACGCGATAAGGCGGATAGATCAACAGCACCTGCCCCGCGTCGAAGCGCCCACCCACCGCGAGCATGACCGCGACGGCGAACAGTGCCGCGAGCCATAGAAGTCCCCGGATCGCCATGATTAACCCCGGTTCCGGTATTGATTGACGGCCTGCAGGCTCGTTTCGAGGTTCGGCAGCTCGACCGCGGCCGAACCGGCGTCCACCTGCTTGACGAGATCGATAACCATCTGCGTGTCTTTCGACGAAGTGTCGAAGTAGCGCGTCAACGCGGACTGCGCCGCCTGCAGATCGGACTTCAGCGTGGTCTGGTTGCGCGACAGCAGCGCGAGGCGCGCCGACAGCAGACGCAGCTTCAGGTTCTGGCGCACGAAGTAGCCTTGATCCGGCGAGACCAGCATCGCGTCGGCGTTATCTATACGGCGCACCTGCACGAGGCTCGACAGCTGTTCGCCGATGCCGTGCGTGACCTCGTCGATCCACACTTCCCAGCGCGGCTTGCCGGTGGCGGCGGCCACCTTCGCGGTGTCGACCCACGTGGCCGCGTGCGGCGTGGCACGCGGAATCGGTGCTTCACCCGACAGCGGCAGGCCGCTCACGTGATCGATCGCGTTGTCGAGTTTGATCGCGAGGCCGGTCAGATCGGTGGACGGCGCGGCCTTCAGCTTGTCGATGTCTTGCGCGATCGCCTTGCGCACCGCAAGCGCCTGCGGGCTATCGGACGCCGCGAGGCGCGTATCGGCGCTTTGCAATGCGAACAGCGCGAGCTGCGTATTGCCGGTCAGCTGCAACTGCTGGCTGGCCGCCGACAGCATCTGCCCGACTTCGGCGAGCGTCCAGTCGTCGCGATTGCGCGCGAGGTCCGCGTACTGCTGTTGCAGCGCCTGCTGCGCGGCCTGCGCATCGGCGAGCTTGCCTTCGAGCTGCGCGACCTGCGAGTCCGATTGATGCACGGTGGCGAGCGCCTGGTCGATCTTGATGCGCAGTTCGTTGGTCTGCGTGTCGTTGGCCTGCTGACGCTGCGCGAGTTCCTGCTCGGTGCGCACCAGCTTGCGGTTCATCGCGAAGCCGCCCACGCCCACCGCGCACGCGATCACCACGACGACAAACCACAGCAGCGGTCCGCTCGTGCTGCTGCGCTTTTGCGCTTCGTACGGCGTGAAAGGTTGGTTCGGCGGCAAGGCGGCGCTTGCCGGCGGCTGAGGTGAGGCGTTCGTGGATGCGTTCGTTTCAGTCATGCGTGGTTGAGCCGGGTTGGACGATACCGGTTGGACGACGGGAGGCACGGCGGCCGCGGCCACGAGGGCGCGGACTATGCGCTCGTCGCCCGCGCCGGACACCGTAATCCTATCAAAACCCAATGCCCGCGCGGTCTGCGCGATGCGGGGATGCGGCGTGACGAGCGGCGCGTGTTTGAGCTGCTCGATCTCGCCGGCGGTCAGATGCTCGTGGGCAAGTTCCTGCAGATTGCGTACGCCCTCGGAGCTGGTCAGAAGCCATGCGTGCGGCGCGCCCGCGAGCAGTTCGTGCACGCGCGCCCAAGCGCCGATCGACGGCTCCGGCACGATGCGCCGGTACGCGGCGACCGTGTCGACTTCGGCGCCGGCTTCACGCAGGCGCTCGCTCAGCCATTCACGGCCGCCGTCGCCGCGCACGATCAGCACGCGCTTGCCTTCTAGGCCCGCGGCGCCGAGTTGCGCCTCGATCGCGGCAAACAGGCCCTCGGAGTCGAAGCTCGTGGATTCGTCGTCGGCGCTCGCCGCGGGGCTGATCACGCGATGCTCCGGCGCGCTGACGCCGTGGCGCGCGAGCGCATGCACGCTGCCCGGGCCGACCACGCCGACCGGCAGCGCGTGCGGCCAGATTTCGTGATGGCGCGCGAACGCGTGATCGACCGCGTTCGGCGACACGAACACGACCAGCGCGTAGCGTTCGAGCGACGCGAGCGCGGCGCACAACGGCGCGTCGTCGATGACGGGTGCGATGTCGATCAGCGGGAAGTCGAGCGACGCGAGGCCGGCTGCTTCGAGCCGTTCGACGAGCTCGCTCGACTGGCCGGCCGGCCGTGTGATCACGACCGTGAACGGCGCCTTCTCGGGCGTACCGGCGGCCATCACTCGCTGGCCGCCGCGCCGGGCGCGGCCGCGGGACCGCTCGCGGTGCTGAGCGCGCGGACGATCTCGAGTGCCCCTTGCTGCGCGAGCGAATGCGCCACTTCCTCGCCGAGCGCGAGCGCGCGTTCGATGGTGGGCGCCGGCGCCGATGCCTGCGCGCTCAACACGCGCTGGCCGTCCGGCGTCGCGACGATGCCGCGCAGATGCAGCGCGCCGTCGCCCCACGTTGCGTAGGCGGCGAGCGGCACCTCGCAGCTGCCGCCGAGCGCGCGCGACACCATCCGCTCCGCTTCGACGGCCGCCGCCGTGTGCTGATGATGCAGCGGCGCAAGCCATGCGGCGAGGTCCGCGCGATCGGCGCGAATCTCGATGCCGAGCGCGCCCTGGCCAGCCGCGGGCAGACTATCTTCCGGATCGAGCAGCGCGCGGATGCGCTCGGCGAGACCGAGACGCTTCAGCCCGGCCGCGGCCAGAATGATCGCCGCGTAGTCGCCGCGATCGAGCTTGGCGAGTCGGGTATCGAGATTGCCGCGCAACGGCCGCACGTCGAGATGCGGATAGCGCATGCGCAGCATCGCTTCACGCCGCAGGCTCGAGGTGCCGACCACCGCACCGGCCGGCAACGCGGCGAGCGAGTCGTACTGATTGGATACGAGCGCATCGCGCGGGTCCTCGCGCTCCATGATGGTGGACAGCGCGAAACCGGCGGGCAACTCCATCGGCACGTCTTTCAGCGAATGCACCGCGAGGTCGGCGCGGCCATCGGCGAGCGCGGCTTCGAGCTCTTTCACGAAGAGCCCTTTACCACCAACCTTGGACAGCGTGCGATCGAGAATCTGATCACCACGTGTCGTCATTCCGAGGATTTTTACGTCACAAGATGGATATAATTTGTGCAGCGCACATCGCACGTGCTCGGCTTGCCACATGGCAAGACGGCTCTCTCGCGACGCAATCACAAGCGTGTGGGGTGGCGTGGAAAACGTCTCGGTGTTCATTAGCTTGCTGCTTGATGTCGGGATGGAATAACAATCAATGTTAGCACGCGCCCTTATTTGTGCCCTTGGGTTCCAGAGCACCGCGGGGCGCCGTGCGCAAGCGGTATCGACGGAGGAGACGGGCTTCGCGCCGCGCGCGAAGGCCCCCATTCAGCGTTGTCGTGCACGGTCGTTCGCGCGCCGCGCGGCGGCATGCGGGATGATGCAATGCGGCGAACATGCTGCGGCAATGTGTGCCGTGCGTTCAGTCTCTTCGCGGGCTGGCTGCCCGTGGCTCCCTTGTCCCTCGTCGGCGTCGCGCGATCGGCAGCGCTTGCGTCGTTCCTCGCACGCGGTGCGGCACGCGCGGCTCGCTTCGAAGTGGGTCGGCAAGCGCCGTTTGCGGTCGCCGTCTCGACTCTTTGTTGCAGTCGCATTAGCAGTCTGTCTTGTAGTCCGTTGCGCAGTCCCTGTTGCACGCAGTTCACGTTGTACTTGCTGGTTGCAGTTCCGCAGTCGCAGTTCATCAATCAACAGACCCTGGCTTCCCCGAGGAAACTCATCGTGACGTCTTCCGGATCGGCGCGCCCCGCCCGCCGCAACACTGCCTCGCCCACCGCTCGCCCGGCCGACGCCGCGGCGCCCGACGTCCTGTCCAACGCTGCCGCGCAAGCCGCCAAGGCCTCGAAGGCCTCGCAAACCTCTGTGCCCGTCAAGCAGGACAAGGCGCCAAAAGCAACGAAATCCGGCAAGGCCGAAAAGGCCGCGACTTCGGCCACCGCCAGCAAGCCGGCCAAGGTCAAGATCAAGATCGAAGGCGACGCGACACTCCCGCGCGCCGCGAAGACGGCAGAGCTCCAGGGCGTGTCGCAAGCTGAGCCAGCCGCCGCGCCCGCCGTAAAGAACGGCGGCCGCACGCGCGAGGACAAGGACCACCCGCTGTTCCAGGACATCCGCTATCTCGGCCGGCTGCTCGGCGACGTGCTGCGCGAGCAGGAAGGCGACGCCATATTCGACGTCGTCGAAACGATCCGGCAGAACGCGGTGCGCTTCCGTCGCGAGGACGACAGCGCCGCCGCGCAGACGCTCGACAGGAAGCTGCGCTCGCTGACGCCCGAGCAGACCGTCAGCGTCGTGCGCGCGTTCAGCTATTTTTCGCATCTCGCGAACATCGCCGAGGACCGTCACCGCAACCGTCGTCACCGCATTCACGCGCTCGCGGGCTCGGCCTCGCAGCCGGGCACGATCGCGCATGCGCTCGAGCGGCTCGTCGCGGCCGGCGCCGCCGCGACGCCGGTGCTGCAGCGGTTTTTCGACGACGCGCTGATCATGCCGGTGCTGACCGCGCACCCGACCGAGGTGCAGCGCAAGAGCATTCTCGACGCGCAGCACGACATCGCGCGGCTGCTCGCCGAGCGCGACCAGCCGCTCACGAACCGCGAGCGCGCACACAACGAAGCGATGCTGCGCGCGCGCGTCACGTCGCTGTGGCAAACGCGGATGCTGCGCGACGCGCGTCTGACGGTCGCCGATGAAATCGAGAACGCGCTGTCGTACTACCGCAGCACCTTCCTCGAAGAACTGCCGGCGCTGTACGCCGACATCGAGGAGGCGCTGAAGGAGCATGGCCTCGAAGCGCGCCTGCCGCCGTTCTTCCAGATGGGCAGCTGGATCGGCGGCGATCGCGACGGCAATCCGAACGTCACCGCCGACACGCTCGAAAACGCGATCACCCGTCAGGCCGCGGTGATTTTCGAGCACTACCTGGTGCAGGTGCACAAGCTCGGCGAGGAGCTGTCGATGTCGAATGTGCTCGTCGGCGTGAGCGATGCGCTCAATGAGCTCGCGGACATCTCGCCCGACCACTCGCCGCATCGCACCGACGAGCCGTATCGTCGCGCGCTGATCGGCATCTACACGCGGCTCGCGGCGAGCGCGCGCGTGCGTCTCGGCGAAGGCAGCGTGCCGCTGCGCAGCGCCGGCCGCGGCGTCGCGCCGATTCGCGCGACCCCCTATGACGACGCCGCCGACTTCGTGCGCGACCTGCACGTGCTGATCGACTCGCTCGCCGAGCATCACGGCGCGCCGCTCGCCGCGCCGCGTCTCGCACCGCTCGCTCGCGCGGCCGAAGTGTTCGGCTTCCATCTCGCGAGCATCGATCTGCGGCAAAGCTCGGACATCCACGAAGCGGTGATCGCCGAGCTGCTCAAGTGCGCAGGCGTCGACGACGATGACGCGGCGCTCTCCCAAGCGGACAAGCTGAACGTGCTGCTCGCCGAACTCGCGCAGCCGCGCGCGCTGCGCGTGCCCTACGCCGAGTACTCCGACCTCGTGAAGAGCGAGCTCGCGGTGCTCGAAGAAGCGCGCCTCACGCGCGAGAAATTCGGCGCGCGCGCGGTGCGCAACTACATCATTTCGCACACGGAAACCGTCAGCGATCTGGTCGAGGTGATGCTGCTGCAGAAGGAAACGGGTCTGTTGCGCGGGCGTCTGGGCGACGAGCACGACCCCGCGCGCGCGGGCCTGATGGTGATCCCGCTGTTCGAGACGATCCCCGATCTGCGCAACGCGCCGCACATCATGCGCGATCTCTTCGCGCTGCCCGGCATCAGCACGCTGATCGAACATCAGGGCAACGAGCAGGAAGTGATGCTCGGCTACTCGGACAGCAACAAGGACGGCGGCTTCCTGACGTCGAACTGGGAGCTGTATCGCGCGGAGCTGGCGCTCCTGTCGCTGTTCAACGAACGCGGCGTGACGCTGCGTCTGTTCCATGGACGCGGCGGCACCGTCGGCCGCGGCGGCGGCCCGACCTATCAGGCGATCCTGTCGCAGCCGCCGGGCACCGTCGACGGTCAGATCCGTTTGACCGAGCAGGGCGAGGTGATCGCGAGCAAGTTCGCGAATCCGGAAATCGGCCGGCGCAACCTGGAGACCGTCGTGGCAGCGACGCTCGAAGCGTCGCTGCTGCCGCACGACCACACGTTGGCCGAGCTGCCGGTGTACGAGGAAACGATGCAGCACTTGTCCGATACGGCGATGGCCGCGTATCGCGCGCTCGTCTACGAAACGCCGGGCTTCAAGGAATATTTCTTCGAGTCGACGCCGATCGCGGAGATCGCCGAGCTGAACATCGGCAGCCGCCCCGCGTCGCGCAAGCTGCAGGACCCGAAGCAGCGCAAGATCGAGGATCTGCGTGCGATTCCGTGGGGCTTCTCGTGGGGCCAATGCCGGCTGCTGCTGACCGGCTGGTACGGCTTCGGCAGCGCGGTCACCGAGCATCTGGACAGCGCGCCGTCGGACGCCGAGCGCGCGCGCCGTCTCGCGCTGCTGAAGAAGATGCACAAGAGCTGGCCGTTCTTTTCCAACCTGATGTCGAACATGGACATGGTCATCGCGAAGACCGACCTCGCGGTCGCGTCGCGCTATGCCGCGCTCGTGACCGACAAGAAGCTGCGCAAGCACGTGTTCGAGCGCATCGTTGCCGAGTGGGAACGCACGTCGAAGGTGCTGTCGGAGATCACCGGCAAGAGCGAGCGGCTCGCCGAGAATCCGCTGCTTGCGCGTTCGATCAAGAACCGCTTCCCGTACCTCGACCCGCTCAATCACCTGCAGGTCGAACTGCTCAAACGCTATCGCGCGGGCGACACCAATGCGCGCGTGCGGCGCGGCATTCATTTGTGCATCAACGGGATCGCGGCGGGGTTGCGCAATACCGGTTGAGATCGACGCTGAAGCAGGCAGAAGCCGGGTGTGGTCCACACAGGCCACACCCGGCTTTTTTCATTGCGCGTCGAGATGGCGAACAACGCGTTGCGCGAATCCAGCCGCTACAATAGAGCCCGCCGTGTACCAGTACAAGTTCGGCAATTATTCTGGTATCTCTATTACTCCCCTCCACGCGCAGCCGATAGCATGACGACGCCGTCCTCCGCCGATCACCCGCCGCCGCTCGACGCCACGCCGGCGCGCGCGCTCGGCGACTTCATCCGCGCCCATCGCGAGCGGCTGTCGCCGCAGGCGGTCGGTCTGCCGCCGGGGCCGCGCCGCCGCACGCCCGGTCTGCGGCGCGAGGAAGTCGCGCAGTTATGCGGCGTGAGCCCGACCTGGTACACGTGGATCGAGCAGGGCCGGCCGGTGTCCGCTTCCGCCGATGCGCTCGCGCGCATCGCGGTCGCGTTGCAGCTGTCGCGAGCGGAGCGCGCGTATCTGTTCGAGCTGGCCGCGCAGCGCGATCCGGCCGAGCCCGACCCCGCCGCCGCCGATGCGCCCGCCACGCTGCTGCAAACCGTGCAGCTCATCGACACGCCGGCCTATGTGCTCGACCGGCAGTGGAATGCGCTCGCGTGGAACGGGCGCGCGGCCGATCTGTTCGTCGGCTGGCTCGACGGTGCACACGACCGCAACCTGCTGCGCTACACGTTCACCGAGCCGGCCGCGCGCGCGTTGATCGTCGATTGGGAAACGCGCGCGCGGCGGCTCGCCGCCGAATTCCGCGCCGACTCGATCCGCCATCTGAACGATGCGCCCACGCGCGGGCTGATCGATTCGCTGTCGGCCGCGAGCGACGAGTTCGCGCGCTACTGGGCCTCGCAGGACGTCGGCGGGCGCGAGGGCGGCAGGCGCGAGTTCAACCATCCGCGCGACGGGCGCATCGTTTATGACCAGATCACCTTCAAGCCCGCGCATCGCGAAGATCTGAAGCTGGTGGTGCTGGTGCGCGAATAGGCTCGCGAATGGGTCCGCTAATGGGTCCGCGAGCGGCGGCAGCGCCTTGGCCGCCCTCGCCCGGTGTTAAAATCTCCGTCTTTCTTCGCTGCGGCGGCGCTTCTGCACGACTCGCGCACTCGCGTTGCCAGCCTCCTCACCGCTCGTTCTTACCGCCCAACACCATGACGTCCCAATTGCACAAAAAAGGCGAAGCCTGGTCGGCTCGCTTCTCGGAGCCGATGTCGGAGCTCGTCAAACGCTATACGTCGTCGGTCTTCTTCGACAAGCGTCTGGCGTTCGTCGACATCGAAGGGTCGCTCGCGCACGCGTCGATGCTCGCCGCGCAGAAGATCATTTCCGCCGACGACCTCGCCGCGATCCAGCGCGGCATGGCGCAGATCAAGGGTGAAATCGAGCGCGGCGAGTTCGAATGGCAGCTCGATCTCGAAGACGTGCACCTGAACATCGAAGCGCGCCTGACCGCGCTGATCGGCGATGCCGGCAAGCGCCTGCATACCGGCCGCTCGCGCAACGACCAGGTCGCGACCGACATCCGCCTGTGGCTGCGCGGCGAGATCGACCGCATCGGCGAACTACTGACCGAACTTCGCGTAGCGCTGCTCGAAATCGCCGAGAAGAACGCCGCGACCATCATGCCGGGCTTCACGCACCTGCAGGTCGCGCAGCCGGTCACGTTCGGCCACCATCTGCTCGCCTACGTCGAGATGTTCTCGCGCGACGCCGAGCGCATGGTCGACTGCCGCAAGCGCGTGAACCGTCTGCCGCTCGGCGCGGCCGCGCTCGCCGGCACCAGCTATCCGATCGACCGTCACGCCGTCGCGAAGACGCTCGGCTTCGACGGCATCTGCGCGAATTCGCTGGATGCGGTTTCCGACCGTGACTTCGCGATCGAATTCACGGCCGCGTCCGCGCTGGTGATGACGCACGTGTCGCGCTTCTCCGAAGAACTGGTGCTGTGGATGAGCCCGCGCGTCGGCTTCATCGATCTGGCCGACCGTTTCTGCACCGGCTCGTCGATCATGCCGCAGAAGAAGAACCCGGATGTGCCCGAACTCGCGCGCGGCAAGACCGGCCGCGTGAACGGCCATCTGATGGCGCTGCTCACGCTGATGAAGGGCCAGCCGCTCGCGTACAACAAGGACAACCAGGAAGATAAGGAGCCGCTGTTCGATACCGTCGATACGGTCGCCGACACGCTGCGCATCTTCGCTGAAATGGTCGCCGGCATCACGGTCAAGCCGCAGGCGATGCGCGAGGCCGCGCTGCAAGGCTTCTCGACCGCGACGGACCTCGCCGACTATCTGGTCAAGCGAGGCCTGCCGTTCCGCGACGCGCACGAAGCCGTCGCGCTCGCGGTTCGCGTCTGTGCCGATCGCGGCTGCGATCTCGCCGACCTGACGCTCGACGAAATGCGCAGCGAACTGCCGAACGTCGCGCATCTGATCGGCGACGACGTGTTCTCGTATCTGACGCTCGAGGGCTCGGTGGCGAGCCGCAATCATCCGGGGGGCACCGCGCCCGAGCAGGTGCTGGCCGCGGTGAAGGCGGCGCGTGCGGCTTTGAAGTAATCGATGATCGTGCAGCGCCGTGAGCCTGGCTTGCGGCGCGGCCGGTTGAACCGAGAGCGAAAAGGCGGACCCGTTTGGCGGGTTCGCCTTTTTTGTTGCCGCGTGTAATTGGCGAATCGCAGGTAAAAGAAAGCCCGCGAGAAGCGGGCTGAAAAGACTTCCACCGATGCCTCGCATGAGGCCGCCAGAGTGTAGGCGGGTTCCGCCCGCCGACCAACGCGTGCATATTTCCGGCCAGTACATCGGAAAGCAAAGCGCGTCGTCGCGGCACGCGCAATGATATTCAGCGGGCGAACGCCAATTGAATCCCGCCGGTTTTTGACTACCATTCAATCAGGTTCTTCTCGCGGTTCGTCGACGATGCTCTCGCGCACTTCTCCCCGTCCTGTTCCCCGTGTGGCCCCGCACTTCTTCACCGCAGCACCCAGGCATCGGCTGTTGCTCGCCGCGCTTGGTGTCGTTGCCGTGGCCGGTTGCACGATCACTCCGCTGACGAAGCACGAAACCGTCAGCACACCGGTCGCCGCGATCAACAGCGCGACGCTCGATCAATATCGCGACGCGGTCGCCCGACGAATCGTCGAGCGCAATCCGTCGTATGTGCTCCAGGGCAGGCCTCAGCCGATGCTGCGCTCGCTGGTGGTGGTGTCGTTCACGGTCGATCGTGATGGACGCATCGTCCAGTCGTCGGTGTATCGCACCAACGGCGACGACGAAGCCGAAAGCACCGCGCTTGCGTCGCTGCGCCGCTCGGCGCCCCTGCCGCTACCGCCCGGCAAGCTGCTGAACGGCCGCGGCCAGCTCGAGCTGTTCGAAGACTGGCTGTTCAACGACAACGGCAAGTTCCAGCTGCGCGAGCTCGCTTCGCCGCAAGCGGAAACGTACGACTGAGCGCGGTTGGCGCGTGCGCCAACCCGCACCATCACGCGCATCGCCGCATTGGAGCAGGCCACACATGACCTGCTCGAGTCATTGCGCATCGCTCTTAACGCACCCCTCGTTGCCGCGCAAGCTTACGCCGCCATTGCTGCGCGACGAGCGCGCTCGCTATAATTTTCGGATTCCCCGCGCCGGAGCCTTCCGGCATGGCTCACGCCGCCCGCACACCCGCCGGCGCGGCGCATGAGCCGACTGCAGTGCCGCGGCGCCACCCGCGTGCGGCGCCCAAACCTATACCTCAACGAGGATGCCGCCGTCGCGCGCCGCCAGTCTGCGAAGCAAGGCTCAGCGCGCCGCGGCCTCACGACAATTGGAGACCCCTGCATGTCCACTTCGCCGATTTCCGCGGCTCAGCCCGCAAGCGGGCAAAACAGTAGCGCGCGGATCATCTTCGCGAGCTTCATCGGCACCGCGATCGAGTTCTACGATTTCTATGTCTACGCGACCGCCGCCGCGCTCGTGATCGGACCGGTGTTCTTCCCGCACGGCTCGGCCACCGCGCAAGCGCTGTCGGCCTTCGTCACGTTCGGCATCGCGTTCGTCGCGCGACCGATCGGCTCGTTCCTGTTCGGCCACTTCGGCGACCGCATCGGCCGTAAGTCGACTTTGGTTGCGTCGCTGCTCGTGATGGGCGTGTCGACCACGCTGATCGGCTTCGTGCCGGGCTACGACGCGATCGGCAGCCTCGCGCCGATCCTGCTGTGCGTGCTGCGTTTCGGCCAGGGTATCGGCCTCGGCGGCGAATGGGGCGGTGCCGCGCTGCTCGCCACCGAAAACGCGCCGGCCGGCAAACGCGGCTGGTTCGGCATGTTCCCGCAGCTTGGACCGTCGATCGGCTTTCTCGCATCCAACGGCCTGTTCTTCGCGCTCGCCATGTCGCTGTCCGACGAGCAGTTCCGCAGCTGGGGCTGGCGCGTGCCGTTCCTCGTCAGCTCGGTGCTGGTCGCGCTCGGCCTGTACGTGCGGCTGAAGATCGCCGAGACGCCCGCGTTCCAGGCAGCGATCGAGCGCAAGGAACGCGTGCGCGTGCCGATCGCGACGCTGTTCTCGCAGCACTGGGTGCCGACCGTGCTCGGCGCGCTCGCGATGGTGGTCTGCTACACGCTGTTCTACAACGCGACGACCTTCTCGCTGTCGTACGGCGTCGGCTCGCTGCATATTCCGCGGCAGACGTTCCTCGGACTGCTGTGCATCGCGGTCGTGTTCATGGCAATCGCGACGCCGCTGTCGGCCCGCGCGAGTGACCGCTTCGGGCGCAAGCCTGTGCTGATCGTCGGCATCATCGCGGCGATCCTGTCGGGCTTCACGATGGCGCCGCTGCTCGGCAGCGGTGAGCCGCTGCTGGTGCTGCTGTTCCTCGTGATCCAGCTGTTCCTGATGGGCGTGACGTTCGCGCCGATGGGCGCGCTGCTGCCGGAGCTGTTTCCGACCAACGTACGCTATACGGGCGCCGGTGTTGCATACAACCTCGGCGGGATTCTCGGCGCGTCGGTCGCGCCGTATATCGCGCAGGTGCTGGCCGCGCATGGCGGCTTGCCGTGGGTTGGCGCGTACGTGTCGGTCGCGGCGGCCGTGAGCCTCGTCGGCGTGCTGTGCATGCGCGAGACGCGTGACGCGAGTCTGATGAAGTGATGCATTGCGAATCGACGCAACCCCGCTTGCGTCGATTCGCGTTTGGTAAATCCCCCGCCTTGCGCGTCTTTTTGACTTGCCTATACTCCCTGACATAACCCTATAAAAACCAGGGAGACTCGCATGAACGTCCATCTTCACAATGCCGATATCGTGATGATCATCGCGCTGGCCTTGCTCGGCTCGCTGCTGCTCGCGCTGCGCTTTCGTCCGGCGTCGTGGAAATCCATCGTCGTCGAAGCGCTGGCCGCGAACGCCGCGGCTATTGCCGCGGTGGTCGCATTCGAAATGCTGGTCGCCTGAGGCCAGCGGCTCGAGGAACTCGAGCGCGGCTTAGCGGTAGTAGCCGTGATGGTAGTAGCCACCGCCGCCGTAGTAGTAGCCCGGCGCCGGCGCGATGACGCAGCCGCCGAGCGCCGACGCCAGCAGTGCGCCGGCCAGGAGAGTCAGGATCAGGCGTTTCATGTTGTTCTCCATCGAGTCAGATTGATTCGAGCGCAAACCCCGAATGACCCGATTGGACACGATGCGCGCCCCGGCGAACGTTGCCATTTGTAAGGGAAGATCACCGAGCTGTTACAGGATCGGCGCGTTGGACGGGCGTGTTCGAACGACCTGCCCCGCTCTCACCTGATCGCGCCACCATGGCGAAAAACAGCGCCTATACTCGATTGAGCGCACTGTCGCGATAGAAGCCTTGCTGGCCGCGCCAGCGTCGCCGCAATGGAGCGGTTCGACGCGCGCCGCGCGAGCCTCGATGCACCGCGAGCTGCCAGCTGGCCGCCTTGGCGTGTGCGCATCGGACACTGCGGCGTCCAACGAAAAGCGACAGTTTTAACAGACGTGTAATCGATTCCTCTCCGCCCGCTGTTCCCCGACACGGGCGTTCTTTGAGGCGCGACGATGCAGTCCCCGCCCGCACGGGTGGACTACGCGTCGCGCCTCTTTTTCTTTTGCGCAAACGATTGCGCGATCTCAGGCGGCGGCCGATCCTTGCTGCATCGCGAGCACCGGCTCCGCCCCGTGAACGTAGTCGATCGCGTCGAGCGCCGCGCTAACGGGCGGTACCGAGCGACCGTCACCGATCGATGTCGAGCGATACGGCGTCTCGACGCCGCAATGCGATGGCGAAGTCGCGACGAAGATCATCACGGTGCGCTTCTGCAGCGCATGCGCGAGGTGCACGAAGCCCGTATCGGTACCGACCACGAGCGCGCACGCGTCGATCATCTGCGCGACTTCGGTCACGCTCATTTGCGGCAGCACGGTCGCGCCCGGTACCTGTGCGCAGATCTGCGAGGCTTCGGCAAGCTCGCCGTCCGAGCCCCACGGCAGAACCACACGAAAACCGCGCTCGCTCAACTCGCGCCCGACAGCCACCCAATGCGTGAGCGGCCATTTCTTGTCGGCTTTCGACGTGGCATGAAAGAGCGCGGCGACAGGCGCGTCCTGTGTCGCGAACGGCTGCGGGACGGCTGCGGGTAGCCGCAGGTCGTAGATGGGCGGGCCTTCCACTTCGTAGCCGAGCGCCTCGCTAGCGCTGATGCGCATGCCGTGCCACGCGCTGCCTTGCGGGCGTGGACCGAAACGCCCGGTATAGGCGAACGCGGCGCCCCGCTCGCCAAGATCCTGAGATTGATAGCCGAAGCGCCGCGACGAGCGCGCGAGGAAGGCGATGATCGCGCTCTTGTAGACGCCGTGAATGTCGATGATGTAGTCGTAGCGGTATGCGCGCAGCTCGCCGATCGATGCCAAGATCGCCTTCAGATCGCTCCAGCGACGCGCCTTCTTGAAGCGGCGCAGCGGCGCGCATAGCACGCGGTCGACGCCCTGGCTCCACTGCACGACTTGCGCAAATGCTTCGTCCGCCGCCCAATCCACCTGAACACCAGGAAATGCGCGTTTGATATCGGCGACGACTGGCAACGCCTGCACGATATCGCCTAGTGAAGTGACCTTGACGATTAGGATTCGCTTCATTGAGGGTCTCTTCGTTTTCCGAAGTGGAAACTATTCTAGCCGACGTTTTTACCGCCTCCCTGCCAAATGGGCATCGTGCCCGGTCCTGTTTTCAATACGGCGAATTACAACAAAAGATACCCCTGACGATCCAGCGTAGGTCATTTTTTCAAATGTCTTTCACGCATTCTGGTCGGTCCCGCACGTTTTATACTTGGCCCTTTGCACGAACCCAATTCATGTCCCGGCCCTTCCCCTCCCGTTCGCACGCTGTCATGCGTCGCACGAAACGCCTGTGGCGGCAATACGGCATCTTCTGGCTCGGTGCCATCGCCGTCGGCCTGGTCGCGGTGCTCTATGCGCGCCTGATCGACTGGGGCTATGACGCGTTTCTCGATGTCCGGCAGCGGTATCCATGGGCACCGCTCGTGATCACACCCGCGGTCGCGGCACTCGCGGTCTGGCTCACGCGCAAGTTCTTTCGCGGCTCCGAGGGCAGCGGCATCCCGCAGGTCATCGCAACGCTGCACACGAAGCAGCGCGGGTATGGCGCGAGGCTGCTATCGCTGCGGATTCTGCTCGGCAAGATCGGCGTGTCTTTTATCGCGATTCTCGGCGGCTTGACGATCGGCCGTGAAGGACCGACCGTGCAGGTCGGCGCCGCGCTGATGTTCAATCTGCGCCGCTTCTATCCGCGCTCGAATGCGCAGATCGAACGGCAGCTCGCACTGGCGGGCGCGGCAGCGGGTTTATCGGCTGCGTTCAATACGCCGCTCGCGGGCGTCGTGTTCGCAATCGAGGAATTGACGCGCAGCTTCGAGGCGCGCACGAGCGGTGTGCTGATCACCGCGATCGTCGTTGCGGGTGTCGTCGCGCTCGGCCTGAACGGCAACTACACATATTTCGGCACGATCAGGATCGGCGCGCATTTCCCCGATCTGCTCGCCGTCGCGGTGGTGATCACCGCAATCGTCACGGGAATCGCGGGCGGCATTTTCGGCTGGCTGCTGCTCAATACCGCGCGCTGGATTCCGGCGCCGCTGCGCCAGTTGCACGGCAAGCGGCCGGTCGTGTTCGCCGCGCTGTGCGGCTTCGCGATCGCCGTGGTCGGCGTGATCGCGGGCGGCGCGACGTTCGGCAGCGGCTATACCGAAGCGCGTGGCCTGCTGGAGGGACACGGGCAGTTGTCGGTGTTCTATCCGTTCCTGAAGATGATCGCGATGGTGGGCTCGTACCTGCCAGGCATTCCGGGCGGCATCTTCGCGCCGTCGCTGTCGATCGGCGCGGGCTTCGGCAATCTGCTGCACATGGTGTTCGATTCGATGCAGTTGCCGATGCTGATCGCACTCGCGATGGTCGGTTATCTGGCCGCGGTCACGCAGTCGCCGATCACGTCGTTCGTGATCGTGATGGAGATGATCGACGGTCACGCGCTCGTGATTTCGCTGATGGCCACCGCGTTGATCGCGAGCCGCGTGTCGCGCCTGTTCGCGCCGCCGCTCTACGAGTCGCTCGCCCAGCGCTACATGGCACCGCTGCCGCAACCGGCGCCCGCGCCGGTGCCGGAAGTGCCCGAGGCCGAGGTGCCGGAAGCGCAAAGCGTCGACGGCGAGCCGCCCGCCGGTGATGCCGCCGACGACATCACGACGGATACTTCCGGCTCGCCGCGTCAGTAGACGACCACGCGCGGCGCATGCACATATAGCGGCCGCGCCGGCACGACGACGCAGCCGGCCAGCATCACCGCCAGCGCGGCGAGCACGAGCAGGTTCTTTTTCATGCGCATTTCTCCACGGTCAAAGGCGCGTCGCAAGCACGATCGTCGGCCGCATCACGCCCAGTGTCCCGGTACCCAGCGATAGTTCGGGCCATGCTCGATCCAGTGGCCGGGCATCCAGCGATAGCCGACGCGCTCGGCCTGCCAGTGTCCGGCGATCCACACGTAGCGGCCGCGATCCCAGCGCCAGTGACCGTGATCCCACACATAGCCGGCGCGCGCCGTGGGCACCGCTTCGAAGCGTTCGACGGGCGGCGCGGACGGCGCGACGATGACGACTTCCGCGGCCGAAGCCGAGGCCATCGCGGCGGCCCCCGCGGCAATCAGAACGGTGTTGGCAAGCAGCAGGCGAAAGGTTCGGTTCATGATTTCCCTCTCAGGTTGAACACCGGATGCGGCGTTACCGGTTTAATGCGCGAGGGCGACACGAGGCTGACGATGTGCGTGTAACGGCACCCGCTGAAGTGCAACGGTTTATTTCGACCGGGAAATGACGAGCGCCGTGGCGGCGCGAAGAGAGGGCTTCAGACAGAAGCCAGAGGAACAGCCGAACGCCGCATTGCATCGCGTCGATCCAACGCGATGCAATGCGGCGTCCTGCACATGATGCGAGATGGACCGCGGTCCATCGGAAGCTCAGGCCTGCGGTATTTCGATCTTGACTTCGAGCACTTCGAGATCGTCCTGACGCTCGAGACTCACGCGTATGTCGTCATCGGAAATCTTCACATACTTCGAGATCACGGCCACCAGTTCGCGTTGCAACGCAGGCAGATAATCGGCTGGCGCATGGCCGCCGGCGCGCTCGTGCGCGATGATCAACTGCAGGCGTTCCTTCGCTACCGACGCGGACTTCTTTTTCTCGCCCAGCAAAAACGAAAGAATCGACATTACGTGCGCTCCCCTTACTTGGTGCCGAAGAGGCGCTGCAGCAGCCCGGGCTTCTGGTAATCGACAAAGCGAAGCGATTTCTGCTCGCCGAGGAAACGCGACACGACGTCCTTATAGGCTTCGGCCACATCGGTGCCGTCCAGATGCACGGCCGGCAGACCCTGGTTCGACGCGTGCAGCACCGCTTCCGACTCCGGAATCACGCCGATCAGATCGATGCGCAGAATTTCCTGGATGTCGGTCAGCGACAGCATTTCGCCTTCGCTGACGCGCTTCGGGTTGTAGCGGGTAATCAGCAGATGCTCCTTGATCGGCTCCTTGCCTTCGATCGCACGCTTGGTCTTCGACGACAGGATGCCGAGAATGCGATCGGAGTCGCGCACCGACGACACTTCCGGGTTCGTCACGATCAGCGCTTCGTCGGCGAAGTGCATCGCCAGCAGCGCGCCCGACTCGATACCGGCCGGCGAATCGCAGACGATGTATTCGAAGTCCATCGCGGTCAGATCATTGATGACCTTCTCGACGCCTTCCATCGTCAGCGCGTCCTTATCGCGCGTCTGCGAGGCCGGCAGGATGAACAGGTTCTCGCACTTCTTGTCCTTGATCAGCGCCTGGTTCAGATTCGCTTCGCCCTGGATCACGTTGATCAGGTCGTACACGACGCGGCGCTCGCAGCCCATGATGAGGTCGAGGTTGCGCAGGCCGACGTCGAAGTCGATCACGGCGGTCTTGCTGCCGCGCAACGCGAGGGCCGACGCAAAGCTCGCGCTCGTGGTCGTCTTGCCCACGCCACCCTTGCCCGAAGTCACCACAATGATTTTTGCCATTACCCTTACCTTGTGTTCGTCAAATGCGTCAATTTATGCGCGGCGCGCGTCGCCCTGAAACGCCGCATGCCGAAATCGCTCGGGCAGCGCGCGTTGCTCGGCGCTTTACGTGAGCCGCAGCGGTTCGATCATCAGTTTTTCGTCTTCGAGCCAGATCTGCACCGGCTTGCCGAGCACGTCGGCCGGCAGCGGGTTCTCGGTCGTTCGATAGATGCCCGCGATCGAGATCAGTTCCGGTTCGAGACACGTACAGAAGATGCGCGCGTCGTGATTGCCCTGCACGCCGGCCAATGCCCGGCCGCGCAGCGGCGCGTAAATATGGATGTTGCCTTCCGCGATCACCTCGGCGCCATAGCTGACGAGACCGAGCACCACCAGATCGCCTTTCGCGTAGATGCGCTGGCCGGAGCGCAGCGGCTTGTCGACCACCATCGTTTGCGGCGACGTGGCGAGGCGCACCGGCTCGACGGCGGAGGTGGGTTCGACGGCGCCGGAAGCGGTGCTGGCTGATGCGCTCGTGCCGGCGGCTGCATCGGGGCCCGCCGCCGCGCTTGCCGCGCTCGCCGTGCCGTCCTCATCGGTCTGTCTGGCCGGCGCGCCGCGTCGGTCGCGCGCTTCGAGCAGCGGCAATCCCGACTCCGTCGCCCACTGTTGCTCCGCATTCGCGACCACGCCGACCGGACGCATGCGCACGCTGTCGAGCAGTTGCGCGATGTCGGCGAGCGGCACGCGTTCGTTGTCGGCGAGACGCCGTACGTCGATCGCGACGACGTCGTTAGCGAAGAATTCGGGCGTCGCCTCGAAGCGTCGCGTCAGTTCGGCACGCATCGCATCGAGGTCGGTCGTTTTGACCACGAACATCAGCGTGTCGACAGAGCCGCTGCGCAGTTCGAAAAAGGGCGATTTCTTGGGCGACATAGCGTTCGGCAAAAAATTTTGCGTATTTTACAGGCGTACGTGCGCGCGGCCACTTTTTTTCCCGGGAGAATCGGTGCTCGCGCGTGGGCGCGACGCGTGTCGTCGATGCGATCGACGCGCGACGGCGCAAAGAAATACTGGCGGGAGAAAAACCGTGATGAACGGACGGCGAAGACGAGCGGCACGCGCGACGCGCCGCTTGGGTGATCACTGTTGAAGCACCTGCGAGGTAGCCGGCACGTGCCGCACCAGCAGACTTTCGACCTGCTCGGGCGCGCGCTCGACGCGCCGGTGCTCGCCGGTCGGGCCAAAGCCGAGCGCCTCGTAGAAGCGCATTGCGTTGCGGTTCGTGTCGGCGACCCACGCGTAGATTTCCGTGGCGCCCGCATTCGCGAGCCAGCTGCTCGCCGTGTCGACGAGCAGTTCGCCGCCGCGCAGATGACGCACGGCCGGCGCCACCCACAATTCGCAGACGAACGCGCGGCGCGCCGCGGTGTCGTCGAAATGCGCCTCGACGAGGCCGGCCGGATGGCCCTCGGTGTAAAGCAGGAACGTGCCGACGGACTGCGAAACCGCGTGATTCGCCGCGGTCGCGTCGAAACTGGCGGCATCGGCCGACAACGCATCCTCGAGCGTCGCGCCAAAGGCATATGGCGCCTCCCGCAGCGAGGCGGTGCGGAGTTCGCGAAATACGGCGCCCTGATCAGCAGTGATGCGGCGAACGGTCAATGACGGACTCATGCAGACGAAAACCCCTGGAAACCCTAACGCGTAGCTTTAACCGAACCGGCCGGCGAGTCAAATTTATTATTGACCAGAATATGCGATCCCGCTCACGGCGCGTCGTAGTTGCCGGTGCCGTCCGGCCACGGCGTCAGCAGCTCATAGCCGTCGTCGGTCACGGCGACCATGTGTTCCCATTGCGCCGACAGCGAGCGGTCCTTCGTGATCACCGTCCAGCCGTCGCGCTGCACCGACGTGCCGGCGCGGCCCGCGTTGATCATCGGCTCGATCGTGAAGACCATGCCCGGCTTCAGCCGCACGCCCTGCCCCGGCTGGCCATAGTGCAGCACCTGCGGGTCCTCGTGATAGATCTTGCCAATGCCGTGCCCGCAGTAGTCGCGCACGATCGAGAAGCCCTCGCGCTGCGCGACCTTCTGGATCGCGTGGCCGACGTCGCCGAGCGTCGCGCCCGGCTTCACCTCGCGGATGCCGGCCACCATTGCCTCGTAGGTCGTGTCGATCAGCGCACGCGCGACCGTGCTCGGCTGGCCGACGCAGTACATGCGGCTGGTGTCGCCGAAATAACCGTCCTTGATGATCGCGACGTCGATGTTGATGATGTCGCCGTCCTTCAGGATCTCGCCGCGATTCGGAATGCCGTGACACACGACATGGTTGACCGACGTGCAGACTGTCTTCGGAAAGCCCAGGTAGCCGACGTTGGCCGGAATCGCCTTCTGCGTGTGGACGATGTAGTCGTTGCACAGCGCGTCGAGGTCGTCGGTGGAGACGCCTGCCTTGACGTGCTCGCCGATCATTGCCAGCACATCGGCGGCGAGGCGGCCCGCAATGCGCAGTTTCGCGATATCGTCGGGAGTCTTGTAGGTAATGGCCATGAATTCAGTCGATGTGAGTCGCGGGTCAAACGCGAAATGACCCGCCGCGCCCGAAAGCCCGGCGGCCCGCAACCGCCGCTCGATGGGCGATTTCGGGCAATTGTACAGAGGATCGCGGAGGGACCCCGAGCAAACCGGCTGAAGAGATGCTCGGCAGGCGGCGGCGCTGGCGGGGCGATTTCGGGCTCGCGCCCGAATCAGAGTGACCCCGTTCGTGCGTGGTGGGCTTGCCCGGCCTGCGCGCTCACATGGACTTTGGGAAAAAAGCTCGAACGTTCATCGAGCCATGCAACGCCATCGCTCAGTTTCCCGAACTAAATCGCGGACGTCCAGTCAGGCCGACCGCTGCATCCCGCTCTTCGCATATCGTACGGATCACGCGAATTGCGTGTGGCTGCTTCGGGGAAAGCGCGGCGGCGGCCGCGTCGCTCGCGGATGGTGATGAAGGGGTTGCGGGTGGCATGAGGCGCCCAACCCCTCGCCTCGATACGCTGAGGCAAGGGGTCGGGCGCGGTTCTTACCGACGCTCAGGGTTGCTTGCGTCGATATCTGCGGCTTAGTTGTCGGGATTCGCCGCCGTAAAGCTTTGGAACGCACTGTACGCCGGATTCAACGGTGTGCCGTTTTTCACGATGCCGAACGTCTGGTCGCCGCTGTCGAGCACGTAGTACATGACGCCCTGGATATTGTGCGTCTTGCGATTCTGATAGAACTCGCCGAGCCTCGTCGTGATGTAGTTCCCACGATATGTCTCGTCTCGTTCCGGTCCGGTGTTCCACTCGGTGATGAGGAACGGCACGCCGTAACGGGCCTTGCAATAGATCGGCAGATCGAAGCCCGGTTGGGCGCCGTCCGCACCGAGGGAGAACACGTCGCCATACACCTCGTAGTTGTGCCACGTGGTGATGTCCCAGCGCACGGTCGGGTGGCCGCTGCTACCATCGGGCTGCATACCGTCCCACAGCGCGTCCGCCGCGCCGACATCGTTCACACAGAAATTGATGCCGCATTTCGCGTTGGACTGAACCGACTTCACACCGTCGATCATGCCGCGCATCACGCCGCGCATCACCGGCCAGTTCGTGTTGTTGAAGTCCGACGCCTTCGTGCCCGCACAGGTGAAGTCCAACACTGTGGCGTTAGTGCGCGTCAACTCGTTGCCGCATTCGTAAATGGTCACGCCATACGGCTTCAGTGCGTTCGCGATGCCTTGGGCGACCGAGTAACCCTGGTTGTAAGCGGCACTCTCGTTGGCGAACAGGTTGCCATTGGAGTCGTAGACGCCCTGATTGACCAGCACGATCAACGTCATGCCCGCCGACTGGAAAGCCTGCGCAAGCCCGATCAGTGCGTTCAGCTGGGTCGAAGTGTTGGTGCAGCCCACGCGATAGCTGGTGCAGCCCATGCCCTTCAGGATCGATACGACCTGTTGAGGCGTGTAGGTGTAGTCGAAGTGGCCGTTCATGCCGTAGAACATGCCCGCGGCCGGTGCGATCGCGGTGCGCGGATCGTTACATGGCAGCCAATGACCGGCGGTTTCGTTGTTCACGTAGAACTGGCCACCCGTGCCGCAATGCCAGATCTTGCCGCCGTACCACAACAGAAGCGAGACGTTGTACGTGTTGCCTACGGTCGCCCCATTGCAGTAAATGACACCGTTGGTCACCGTCCAGATGTTGTTGGACTTGTCGATGATGTACGACGAACCGGGGATCGTGGTGCCATCAGCCGAGGTGCCGCCGAGGCGCGGGTCGAGGCAACCCTTCCAGCCCGAGCCCGTCCATTGATAGAACTGACCACCCGTGCCCTCGTGATAGATCACGCCGGCGTAAAACAGGACCATCTGCACGTTGTAGGTGTTGCTTGCCGGCGAACCGTTGCGGTAGACCGAGCCACCGACACCTCCGGACAGCGTCCAGACGTTGCCGGAGTTGTCCGTGATGGACGAGGCGGGCGGAATGGAGACACTGTTCGGATCGCTCGTCTTCGCGACGGCCGTTTTGGAAGCCGCGGTACCTGAAGCGCCGCTTGCAGCGGCAGCAGCGGCAGTCTTGTCGTCCGCGGTTCCGGATCCGCCGCCACCGCATGCGGCCAAAAGATAACTTGCGCTCAGGGCCGTCAGGCCCCCAATGAATTGACGTCGTTTTATCATCGCGGAGTAATTCCAAATGTCGGGAAAATTCCCGATAAAAAGACCAAAGGTGAATTCGCTGTGATTCGGACGGACAATGCGTAAGGATTCGATGCAAACGAATTTGCATTCCTTAAAAACATTTGTCCCGAGGTGCCGTGGAACGCACGTCTGTGATGTCCGATTGAACCGATGCTCGCGAAGAGGCTCCTCGCGGTGGTCCAGATTGACAATGCTGGTGCGCGTCAGTCCGCAAACGTTTGCCTTGCGAACCTTTTACCGATTACTGCCGCAGCTGTTGTTTTCCAGGAAAATTCTTCCCGTAAAAGCTGCTGACGGCGTAAATCGTACCCTGAATGAATGACCGAGCCCAACCAAAAATCGTATTTATTTGTAAAAAAGGGCAGATCTTGCCGAGATCTGTGGGGTCGGCGAAGATTCGCGCTTTAAGAAGTCGATCGGGGGGCGGGTCGCCCGCAAATTTTCTGACTTCGACCCCTTATAGCGCGCGGCGGCCATGTCCTGAATGCGTCCCCGCATATGACTCAGGGGAGAGCACAGCACGTATCGCTTAAGGGATTTGTATGGAAATGGGAATGAAAAAGACCACGAGCAACGAATAGCTCATGTACAAGAAATTGAAACAATCGATTTCGCCAATAGAAATGATGCTTCAACAATATCGGATTGACTTGACAAAACAATTCGAAAACCAAAAAACAAAAAACCCCTTGATCACGATGATCAAGGGGTTTCAGAATTTGGCGGAAAGGGTGGGATTCGAACCCACGGTACGGGGAAACCGTACGCCTGATTTCGAGTCAGGTACATTCGACCACTCTGCCACCTTTCCGGGTATTCCAACTTGTTGCTGCTTCGTCGGATCCAAGCGGGCCGTTGCTTGGGAGAAAAAGATTATAAAACAGCTCGAATCAGTTTTCCAAGCCCCTCGACGAAAAAACTTCTAAATTTTTTCCGAGAGGCGTGGGTGCCGGCAGCGGCACTGTCAGCCAAGCTGACGATACCGCGTCTACGCACACGCCGGTGACGCTCAGGCCGCCGGCACTTCCAGCCGCTCCACTCCGCCGAGGTATGGCCGCAATGCCGTGGGCACCGTCACCGAGCCATCGGCGTTCTGGAAGTTCTCGAGCACCGCGACGAGCGTGCGGCCCACCGCGAGACCCGAGCCGTTCAGCGTATGCACGAGTTCCGGCTTGCCCTGCGCGTTGCGGAAACGCGCCTGCATGCGTCGCGCCTGGAACGACTCGGTATTCGAACAGCTCGAAATCTCACGATAGGTGTTCTGCGCGGGCAGCCATACTTCGAGGTCATAGGTTTTCGCTGCGGAGAAACCCATGTCGCCGGTGCACAGCGTGATCACGCGATACGGCAGTTCGAGCTTCTGCAGAATCGCCTCGGCATGGCCGACCATCTGCTCGAGCGCGTCGTATGATGCATCAGGAGCGACGATCTGCACCATCTCGACCTTGTCGAACTGATGCTGGCGGATCATGCCGCGCGTGTCGCGGCCGTACGAGCCCGCCTCCGAGCGGAAGCACGGCGAGTGCGCGGTCAGCTTGATCGGCAGTGCGTCCGCTTCGACGATGCTCTCACGCACCGTGTTGGTCAGCGAAATTTCCGAGGTCGAGATGAGGTACTGCGTGACCGTGCTTTCACCGCCGCCCTTCTCGACGCGGAACATATCGTCCGCGAACTTCGGCAGCTGGCCGGTGCCGTACAGGATGTCCGGATTCACGATGTACGGCGTGTAGATCTCGGTATAGCCGTGCTGCTGCGTGTGCGTGTCGATCATGAACTGCGCGAGCGCGCGATGCAGCCGCGCAATCTGGCCGCGCAGCATCGTGAAGCGCGCGCCGGACAGCTTCGCGCCTGTCTCGAAGTCGAGGCCGAGCGGCGTGCCGACGTCGACGTGATCCTTGACCTCGAAGTCGAACTGGCGCGGCGTACCCCACCGGCGCACTTCGACGTTATGGGCTTCGTCGTTGCCGACCGGCACGCTTTCGTGCGCAAGGTTCGGCACGCCGAGCAGCAGGTCCGACAGACGCTTCTGGATGTCTTCGAGCTTGACCGCCGACGCCTTCATCTCGTCGCCGATGCCGCTCACTTCGGCCATTACCGCCGACGTATCTTCGCCACGCCCTTTCATCGCGCCGATCTGCTTCGACAGGCTGTTGCGGCGCGCCTGCAGTTCTTCGGTACGGGTCTGGGTATCGCGGCGTTCCGCTTCGAGCGCGGCGAAGGCCGCGACGTCGAGGGTATAGCCGCGGTCGGCGAGGCGCTTGGCGACGCCGTCGAGGTCTTTGCGCAGCAACTGGATGTCGAGCATGGGATGGGACGGATGTTCGTTGTATGAAAACGCGATTTTAGCGCACCGGCACAGGCGAAACGCCTCAAGCCTTCTTCGGCTTGTTCTCGGCGCGCCACCGCGCATCGAGCTCGCCAAGGCGCGCGAGCTTTTCGCCGATCTTGCCTTCCAGGCCCCGCGGCGTCGGCTCGTACCAATGCGGCTCGCGCATGCCGTCTGGCAGATAGGTCTCGCCGGCCGCGTACGCATCGGGTTCATCGTGCGCATAGCGATAATCGTGGCCGTAGCCGAGTTCCTTCATCAGCTTGGTCGGCGCGTTGCGCAGATGCACCGGCACCGCGCGCGACTGGTCCTTGCCGACGAAGCGCCGCGCCTCGTTGTACGCGTTGTACCCGGCATTCGATTTCGGCGCGACCGCCAGATAGATGATCGCCTGCGCGAGCGCGAGTTCGCCTTCGGGCGAGCCGAGACGCTCGTAGGTCTCGGCGGCGTCGAGCGTGATGCGCGCGGCGCGCGGGTCCGCGAGGCCGATGTCTTCCCACGCCATGCGCACGATGCGCCGCGCCAGATAACGCGGGTCCGCGCCGCCGTCGAGCATGCGGCAGAACCAGTACAGCGCGCCGTCCGGGTTGCTGCCGCGCACCGATTTATGCAGCGCGCTGATCTGGTCGTAGAACGCGTCGCCGCCCTTGTCGAAGCGGCGCAGATTTTCCGCAAGCGCACTGCCCAACAGCGCGCCGTCGATTTCAGTGGTCTTCTGCTGGGCGGCCGCGCGCGCGACGATCTCGAGGTTGTTCAGCAGCTTGCGGCCGTCGCCGTCGGCGGAGCCGATCAGCGCGGCGCGTGCTTCGTCGGTGAACGTGAGGCCGCCGAGCTCCTTCTGCGCGCGTTCGAGCAGCTCGCGCTGTTCGTCGTCGGTCAGGCTCTTCAGCACGTAGACCGCGGCGCGCGACAGCAACGCGCTATTGACCTCGAACGACGGATTCTCGGTCGTCGCGCCAACGAACACGAACAGGCCCGACTCGACGTGCGGCAAGAACGCGTCTTGCTGGCTCTTGTTGAAGCGATGCACTTCGTCGACAAACACCAGCGTCTGATGGCCGTTCGCGCGATGGATCTGCGCGGTCTCGACCGCCTCGCGGATATCCTTCACGCCCGACAGCACCGCGGACAACGCGATGAACTGTGCGTCGAACGCATCGGCCATCAGCCGCGCGAGCGTGGTCTTGCCGACGCCGGGCGGGCCCCACAGGATCATCGAATGGGCCTCGCCCGATTCGAACGCGACCCTGAGCGGCTTGTTCGGACCGAGCAGATGCGACTGGCCGATCACTTCGTCGATATTGCGTGGCCGCAGGCGTTCGGCAAGCGGAACATTGGCACGGGTTTCTTCAAACATGACGTTTTGGGGATAATCTCGGCTTTCCAGGTACGCGCCGCGTTGAAGCGGCGCCGCGCGGGACAAGCGCAAAGCCCGCGCACGGCCGCAAGCAGACGCAACAACGCGGGCAACGTCCTGCATTATGACAGTGACGGCGGCGGCGCGACGGCCGACCCGGCGCGCCGACAGCGCATAAATTCACAGCACAGAGCTTCACCGCACCACCACGAGGAACACACATCAGATGGCTCAAGATTCTGTCGCCGGCGAGGCCGGCTCCACCTACGCGCCGCTCACGCCGGTGCCCGACGCGCGCCGCGCGTTCCGTACCGGCGACGCGTTCGCGCTGTGGTTCTCACTGGGCATCGGCCTGCTCGTCGCCCAGGCGGGCGCGCTGCTGGTGCCGGGGCTGTCGCTGCCGCACGCGCTCGTCGCAATCGTACTGGGCAGCGTGATCGGCGTCGTGCTGCTCGCGCTCGCGGGCGTGATCGGCACCGACACCGGCCTCGCGGCGATGTCGTCGCTGCGTCCGACGCTCGGCGTGCGCGGCGCGTCGGTGCCGGCCGTGCTGAACATGGTGCAACTGGTCGGCTGGGGCTCGTTCGAAGTGATCGTGATGCGCGATTCCGCCGATGCGCTCGCGAAACAGGCATTCGGCCTGTCGATGCCGCTCGTGTGGACCGTGATCTTCGGCCTGCTCGCAACCTTGCTCGCGATCAGCGGCCCGCTGTCGTTCGTGCGGCGCTTTCTGCGCAAGTGGGGGATCTGGCTGCTGCTCGCGGGCGCCGCGTGGCTCACGTGGAACCTGCTCGCGCGCCACAATCTCGCGGACCTGATGCAGCGCCCCGGCACCGGCGAGATGTCGTTCGGCGGCGCGGTCGACCTCGTGGTCGCGATGCCGCTGTCGTGGCTGCCGCTGATCGCCGACTACACGCGCTTCGGCCGTCGCGCTGGCGAGACGTTCCGCGGCACGCTGTCCGGCTATGGCATCGCGAACATCTGGTTCTATGCGCTCGGCGCGGTCTATGGCCTCGCGGCCGGCGGCGGCGATGCATTGCTCACCGGTGCGCTCGCGCAAGCAGGCGGCGGGTTTGCGCTGCTGCTGATCCTGATCGACGAAATCGACAATGCGTTCGCCGATATCCATTCGGCCGCGGTGTCGACCGGCACGTTCTGGACGCGCGCGAGCGTGCCGTTGCTGTCGGCTGCGTTCGGCGCGCTGTGCACGCTGATCGCGCTGCTCGTGCCGATGGCGAAATACCAGAACTTCCTGCTGTTGATCGGCTCGGTATTCGCGCCGCTGTTCGGCGTCGTGCTGATGGATCACTTCATCGTGCGCAAGCGCCGCATCGATGCCGCGGTCCTCGCCGATCCGCGCGGGCGCTACGGCTTCTCGGGCGGTTGGCACCTGAGCGCGTTCGTCGCGTGGGCGATCGGCATTGCGTCGTATCAGGTGATCAATCAATGGCTGCCGAATCTCGGCGCCACGCTGCCGTCGCTCGCGATCGGCGCGGTGTGCTACTACGTGTTCGTATCGGCGCGCAAGACTGCGTATGCATGAGCGCGCCAGTCTGAGCGCGTTGCATTAGACGCGGCCGCCAGAAAATAAAAAGACCTGCAATGCAGTTGCAGGTCTTTTTTATGGCGGTAAAACCGCCTGCCGCCGTTCGCGCCGCCGGCTATTTCTTCGCGGCTTTGCGCCGACGCGATTCGACCTTTCGACACAGGTCCGTGAGCAGCCAACGGGCGACAGTCTAAGGGCGGTTCGGCGCGTACGACACGAATTTGCTCTCGTTCGAGAAATGGACGACGACGGTGCCCGTCATGATGCGATAGGTTCCGGCATAGTTCACGCCGTCCGATTCGACACTGAGCGCGTGGGTGGTTTCGTGTTCCGCGAAAGTCAAAGGAAGAGCGATATCTCAAAAACGAGTATCTCTACGATTTTTCGGAAGTCAAAAAGGATATGCAATTCGTTGCATATTGAAATATTACCGACAGGTAATCATTGCGGTTTTTGCCCGACAAACCCAAATAATGTGCACGCTATGCGCATGAAAAATCTCACGGCTATTGCCGTTCAAAGGAAACCGACGGCGCATCAGCGAAACGTTCGAGCGCGCGATTGCCTTCCCGATGGGCTTCGGCCTCATCGATAAAAGTTTTTTCGCTATATGCAATGACCTTGAAACCACTTCCCGCCGACCGTGGAACCGTGATCCCCCAATGCCACCCACCCTCCTGTTCGAATACATGGAGGGACGGGGACAAGCGTAAATCGTGTGACGTAGACAATCTCATGACATGCCTCACCTTTCCAGACATTCGAAGCGACAACCAGCTTCGACCAGTTTAGGCGTTATTTTGTTGCGTTGCAGCAAAAAATTGTTAGAGACTGCGCGCCCAATTCTGGAAATGATCGGACGCGCTAACTCAGCCCATCAGCGATGCCGGTCTTTACAGTCTCGCACTAAATCATTACGTCTGCCGGTACGACGATTTGATTTTCATCGCGGCACAGAGCGCGCATCTTAAGCAATCCGCGCGCCTCGTGCCAGGCGAAATAAAAAAGCCGCGCTCGACAAGCGCGGCTTCGCCGGCGCGCACCGCGCGATTCATCCGTTGATCACGTCCGCGCCCTTCGGCACCGTGAACTTGAATGCATCGGACGGCAGTTGCGGATTTTTCTGGATGTTCGAGAACGTCAGCAGGGTGACGTTACCGAACACGTCGTGCAATTCCATCGCTTCGAGATTACCGTCCTTGAAGCCGATGCCAACACGCTCGAACTGCGTGTCCTTCGCCTTCGGCGTCAGTTCGAGCCAGTCGATGCCGGCCTTCACGCCCGCATCGCGCAGCGTGAAATTCTTGTCCAGATCGTTGCTGCCGAACAGGATCGCCGCCGGGCTCGCGCCGAGCGCGTTGCCGAGCGCGCGCACCGTCACCTGGTTCAGATCCTTGTCATAGACGAACAGCTTGTCGCCGTCCGCCTGCAGCAATTGCGAGTAGGGCTTCTCGTATTGCCAGATGAACTTGCCGGGCCGCGCGAACATGAACGTGCCGCTCGACGTGGTCGGCTTGCCTGGATTCGCGGTAGACAGCGCGCCGCTCGCACCCTGCGCCTTGCTCGGCGCGCGCACTTCCTGCTGCACGAAGGTGCCGCGCGCGGAATGGACCTGCGAGACGAAGGCCTTCAGTTGCTCGGTGCCGCTCGCGAACGCGTGCGACGCGACGAGCAGCGACGCACCGATCGCGACACTGCCGGCGGCGCGCGCGATCTTGCGCATGCCGCGGCACACGCGCTCGCCGAGGCGGCCCGCTCGAGGCTGTCGGGCATCCTGCTGCGCGATTGCTTGCATAGGTATTTCTCCGTTGAATGAATTCGGTGATGGGCTGCGCCGGTTCGCCGCACTCGCTGAACACAAAGTGACCGGCCCGGCGTCGAGCCGCGATGGCGCACATGGCGCAAACGGCGGTAGACGCAGCGGCGCTCGCAATCGCTGCAATGGCTTGTTGCGACTATTCCGCTTCGCGCGCCGGCGCCAGAATCTCGCGATTGCCGTTCGACGACATCGCCGACACCACGCCCGAATTCTCCATCTGTTCGAGCAGACGCGCCGCCCGGTTGTAGCCGATGCGCAGGTGCCGCTGCACCAGCGAAATCGACGCCCGACGATTCTTCAGCACGACGTCGACCGCCTGATCGTATAACGGGTCCGACTCGCCTTCGGTGGACGCGGTTCCCGCCGAGCCTTCGTCGCCCTCGCCGCTCACGCCGCCCTCGAGAATGCCCTCGATATAGTTCGGCTCGCCCTGCTCCTTGAGCTTGTCGACGACGCGATGCACTTCGTCATCCGACACGAACGCGCCGTGCACCCGCACCGGCAAACCAGTGCCCGGCGGCAGATACAGCATGTCGCCCATGCCGAGCAGCGACTCGGCGCCCTGCTGATCGAGGATCGTGCGCGAGTCGATTTTCGACGACACCTGGAACGCCATGCGGGTCGGCACGTTGGCCTTGATCAGGCCGGTGATCACGTCGACCGACGGACGCTGCGTCGCGAGGATCAGATGGATGCCGGCCGCGCGCGCCTTCTGCGCGATTCGCGCGATCAGTTCTTCGACCTTCTTGCCGACGACCATCATCAGGTCGGCCAGTTCGTCGATGACGATCACGATGTTCGGCAAACGCGTGAGCGGTTCCGGATCGTCAGGCGTCAGACTGAACGGATTCGGCAGCTTCCCTTCGCGCTTGGCCGCTTCGTCGATCTTGTTGTTGTAGCCGGCGAGGTTGCGCACGCCGACCTTGCTCATCAGCTTGTAGCGGCGCTCCATTTCGGCGACCGCCCAGTTCAGCGCATGGCCCGCCTGACGCATGTCGGTGACGACCGGACACAGCAGATGCGGAATGCCTTCGTAGACGCTCATTTCGAGCATCTTCGGATCGATCAGGATCATGCGCACCTGCTCGGCGCTCGCCTTGTACAACAGCGACAGGATCATCGCGTTGATACCGACCGACTTGCCGGAACCGGTCGTGCCGGCGACGAGCAAATGCGGCATCTTCGCGAGATCAGCGCACACCGGCTTGCCGCCGATGTCCTTGCCGAGGCCCATCGTGAGCGGCGACGCGGCATCCGCATACACGGTCGAGCCGAGAATTTCGGACAGGCTCACGGTCTGACGGCGCTGGTTCGGCAGTTCCAAGGCCATGTAGTTCTTGCCCGGAATCGTTTCGACGACGCGGATCGACACGAGCGACAGCGAACGCGCGAGGTCCTTCGCGAGGTTGACGATCTGACTGCCCTTCACACCGGTGGCCGGCTCGATTTCATAGCGCGTGACGACCGGGCCCGGATACGCGGCGACCACGCTCACTTCGACGCCGAAGTCCTTCAGCTTCTTCTCGATCAGGCGCGAAGTGAATTCGAGCGTGTCCGCGGAAATGGTTTCCTGCGCGGCGGGCGCGGGGTCGAGCAACGAGATGGGCGGCAGCGTGGAGTCGCCTGGCAGATCGGTGAAGAGCGGCACCTGGCGTTCCTTCTCGACACGCTCCGACTTCGCCGGCGCGGCAAGCGGCGGCACGATCACCACGGGCTCGTGCTCCTCGATGCGCACGCGGCCCTTCTCGACCTTGCCTTCGCGCTTCACGGCGGCCGCTTCACCGAGCTTGCGATCGAGCCCGGCCTCGCGGCGCAGCTTCGCGAAGGTCACCGCGGAAATGATCGATTCGCCGACCTTCTCCGCGACCGACAGCCACGAAAAACGGAAGTACAGCGACAGCCCGATGCCGAGACCGAGCAGAAGCGCGAGCGTGCCGCCGGTGAAGCCGAGCGCATGCGAGACGCCGCGCGCGACAGCCTCGCCGATCACGCCGCCAGGCGCACGCGGCAGCTGCACTCTCAGCGACCACATGCGCAGCGCCTCCAGGCCGTTGCACGACAGCAGCACGAGCATGAACGCGAACGCGTCCGCGAGCCAGCTGACGCCGCGCGGCGCGTCGTCGTCCTGCGGCTCTTCGTTGCGGGTGATGCGCTTGTAGTTCGCGGAGATGTGGCGGCCGAGCAGCACGATCCACCAGTAGGCGGACAGGCCGAACAGCAGCAGCAGGATGTCTGAAGTCCATGCGCCGACGCGGCCCGCCCAGTTCGAGATATGGTCGACCTGCGCTGCATGGGTCCAGCTCGGGTCGTGCCTGCTGTAGCTGACGAGGGACATCAGCAGGAACACGCCGAGGGCCACCTGCAGAATCCAGCGGATTTCGGTGAGGAGGCGCGACATGCGGTGAGGCAATGCCTGCGCGCTCGCGGTATAGGGAGCTTTTGCCATTGATCCTGTTGCCTGGGGTAGCCGGTTCAGGCTGAAACTGCCGCCGGGAACGCGGCCCGAGCCTCGCCGCGCGCGGCTTCGGGCCCGATCCCGGCTACCGGAAACTTCGATCCGGGCTATTGTAAACGCTGTGTCCCGCGCGAGGCTGTAAATGACGGTAACTTGGCGGTTTGACCACAATGGATGCGCGACGCGCGCTAAATTCGTCGTATCGCGCCGCGTGCTCGCCCCGCGCGCCCACGCCGCCACGCTATCGCGGCGATGAGAAAGCTTGATGGCGCAGCCCTACGCCCCGCCCTTTATAATGCCGGTCTGATACCCATCTACAGTTTCAGTTCAAAAACGCACGGCTACGCAATGGCGAGCCGCGCGCCGTACAAGGATTCGATCATGCCCGCAACTGCAACGAAACACGCCAAGGTTCTGATTCTCGGTTCCGGCCCCGCCGGCTATACGGCGGCGGTTTACGCGGCGCGCGCCAACCTCGCGCCGGTACTCGTCACCGGCCTCGCGCAAGGCGGCCAGCTGATGACCACGACCGACGTCGAAAACTGGCCCGCCGACGCCAACGGCGTGCAAGGCCCGGAACTGATGGCGCGCTTCCTCGAGCACGCCGAGCGCTTCAACACAGAAATCATCTTCGACCACATCCACACGGCGAAGCTCGATGAGAAGCCGATTCGCCTGATCGGCGATTCGGGCGAATACACCTGCGACTCGCTGATCATCTCGACGGGTGCATCGGCGCAATATCTCGGCCTGCCGTCGGAAGAGGCGTTCATGGGCAAGGGCGTGTCGGCCTGCGCGACCTGCGACGGCTTCTTCTACAAGCAGCAGCACGTCGCCGTGATCGGCGGCGGCAATACGGCCGTCGAAGAGGCGCTGTACCTCGCCGGCATCGCGAAGAAGGTCACCGTGATCCATCGCCGCGACAAATTCCGCGCCGAGCCGATCCTGATCGACCGTCTGCTCGCGAAGGAGAAGGAAGGCGTCGTCGAGATCAAGTGGAACCATGTGCTCGAAGAAGTGACCGGCGACAATTCCGGCGTGACAGGCCTGCGCATCAAGCACACGCAGACTGGCGAGACCACCGACATCGCGCTGCAGGGCCTGTTCGTCGCGATCGGTCACAAGCCGAACACGGACATCTTCGAAGGCCAGCTCGAGATGAAGAACGGCTACATCATCACCAAGGGCGGCCTGAACGGTTTCGCGACCGCGACGAGCGTGCCGGGTGTGTTCGCCGCCGGCGACGTGCAGGACCATATCTATCGCCAGGCGATCACGAGCGCGGGCACCGGCTGTATGGCCGCACTGGATGCGCAGCGCTATCTCGAGACCATCAACGAGATGGCCGGCGAGCACGCGATGAGCGCGGAAGCGGACCGGTGATCCGCTGATCCACGGCGCGCCGCCATCGGTCGGCGCGAACTCGCGACCACGGTCGCGACAGTAAAATGACGGTAGCGCGCAGCGCAGCCGTCATTGGCTCACGAAGGCCGCGGCTGCAATGCCGGCGGCCTTTGTCGTTTTTGCCGCCTCGGCTTCGCACCACCCACCGACCTTTCCGCCTGTATTGCCGACATGCCGAAGAATCAGCCCCATCCGAACGAACCGAAACGTCCGCAGGCCCCCGCGCGCCCCGCGCCCGCGACGGCTGCACCCGCCGTCGCGCCGAAGCTCGATCGCGCGTCCGGGCTCGCCGGGCTCGGCGCGTTGCGTAACGCGTTGAAGGGTGACGCCGAGCGACGCGAGCGTGAACAGGCTGCGGCGCGAGCGGCGCAGCGCGAAGCGGCCGCCGACGCCGATCTGTTCCGCCGCGAGATCGGCGAAGTCGCGCCGCTCGCGATTCCGCCACGTGCGACGCTCACGCGCAATCCCCCGCCGCCCCTGCCGGTGCAGACGCTGCTCGATGAGGAAGCGGTGCTGCACGAAGCGATCTCCGACGAATTCGACCCCGAAGTGCTGCTGGAAACCGACGAAACGCTGTCGTATTGCCGCCCCGGCGTGAGCCGCGACGTCGTGCGCAAGCTGCGGCGTGGCGACTGGATCGTGCAGGCGCAGATCGACCTGCATGGCATGCGGCGCGAAGAAGCACGCGAGGCGCTCGCGGAATTCATTCGCGAATCGGTCAAGCGCGGCCTGCGCTGCCTGCGCGTGATTCACGGCAAGGGTTTGGGGTCGATCGGCAAGGAGCCGGTGCTGAAAGGCAAGGTGCGCGCGTGGCTCGTGCAGAAAGCCGAAGTGATCGCGTTCTGTCAGGCACGCCCGCATGACGGCGGCGCCGGCGCGGTGGTCGTGCTGCTGCAGCCGGGGTCGTTGCCGCCGCATGGGGCAAACGTGAAGGTCTGAGGTCGATTTTTTCGGCCGTCGTTCGTCGTGGGGTAAACGGCCAGCCTGGCCGTCGCGCGGTGGCTCTCGCCGCCACCGTGGATTCGTGCTGTGCAACCTTCAAAGGTGATCGCGATGCCCCTGAAGCTTTATGCCCATCCGTTCTCGTCGTACTGCCAGAAGGCCCTGACCGCGTTGTACGAAAACGGCACGCCGTTCGAGATGCGCGTGCTCGCATACGACGACCCGCAGATCATGGCCGAATTCGCCGCGCTTTGGCCGATCAAGCGCTTCCCGGTGCTCGTCGACGGCGGGCGCACGGTGGTCGAGGCGACCATCATCGTCGAATATCTGGGCCTGCATTATCCGGGGCCTGTCGCGTTGTTGCCGGCCGACCCGCGCGCCGCGCTCGAGGTGCGCATGCTGGACCGCTTCTTCGACAACTACATTTCGACGCCGCAGCAAAAGGTCGTGTTCGATATCCTGCGCCCCGAAGCCGAGCGCGACGCGCGTGGCGTCGCCGATGCGCGCGCGATGCTCGACACCGCTTACGCCTGGCTCAATCGCCACATGGCCGAGCGCGAATGGGCCGCCGGCGACAGCTTCAGCCTCGCCGACTGCGGCGCCGCCCCGTTCCTGTTCTACGCCGACTGGACGCATCCGATCGACCCCGCGTTCGCGCACGTGCGCGCGTACCGGCAGCGGCTGCTCGCGCGGCCGTCGTTCGCCCGCGCGGTCGACGAGGCGCGGCCGTATCGGCCGCTATTTCCGCTCGGCGCGCCGGACCGGGATTGAGCCGCGAGCGGCGGTGGCTGATTCGCGCGAAAGAGGCGCGGCAGACAACCTGATTTCGTGGCTGTAGACTTCGTGTCGTGTCGCAAACCTGCCCCGCTCTTCTCTTGGCTCACCACCACAAGGCACCCTATGGACCGTTTCGAAGCGATGGAGATCTTCACGCGCGTGGTCGAAGCGAACAGCTTCACCAAGGTTTCGGAATCGCTCGATCTGCCGCGCGCGAAGGTCAGCCGCACGATCCAGGCGCTCGAGGAACACGTCGGCGTGCGCCTCCTGAACCGCTCGACGCGCCAGGTCAGCGTGACCGAAGACGGCGCGTCGTTCTACGAGCGCTGCGTGCGCATTCTCGCCGACGTCGCCGATGCCGAGTCGTCGCTATCGAACAAGCGTGAGAATCCGGCCGGCACGATCCGCGTCGACACGTCCGGCACGCTCGCGCGCTCGCTGCTGCTGCCCGCGCTCGACGACTTCTACGAACAATATCCCGCGATCGACGTACGTCTCGGTCTCGCGGATCGCAACATCGATCTGATTCAGGACGGCGTCGATTGCGTGATCCGCATGGGCACGCTCGAAGAGTCGAGCCTCGTCGCGAAGCGCATCGGGCTTGCGCGCATCGTCACATGCGCGTCTCCGGCGTATCTGCAGAAGTTCGGCACGCCGACCACGCTGGCCGACCTCGGCGAGCATCGCGCGGTCAACTACGTGTCCGCGCGCAGCGGCCGCACCTTCCCGTTCGAATTCGAAGTGGACGGCGAAATCGAGCGCGTCGCGATGGATAGCACGCTCGCCGTCAACGACGGCTCGGTCTACATCACCGCGGGCGTGCTGGGCCACGGCATCATCCAGCCGTCGCGCTTCATGGTCGCCGAGCTGATCGAGCAAGGCGCGCTCACGGAGATTCTCGGCAACTACACGAGCCCCGGCACGCCGCTGTCGATCCTGTATGCGCATCGCCGCAATCTGAGTTCGCGGCTGCGCGCGTTCATCGATTGGGTCGGCGAGCTCGCGCGCAGCAATCCGGATTTGCGTTTGCCCGAGTCGGCATGACGGCTCCAAAAGCAAAAGCCCCATGCGCAACTGAACGCATGGGGCTTTTCTGATGCGACGTCTCTAGCGCGTATGCGACCGCTTACGCAATCCGCTCTTCATTTGACGGATCGAACAACACCGCCTTCGACGTATCGAACAGCAGCGTCGCATTCTTCTCCGGTTGCGGGTTCGACGCCGGGTGCACGCGGCTCACGATGCGCTTGCCGTTGACCTGTGCGAACACCAGCGTGTCCGGACCGGTCGGCTCGATCACGTCGACCTTCACTTCGACCGGCTGCAGCTTCGAGTCGTCGCCGTGCGCGCTGCGCGCATCGGTGATGCGCTCCGGACGCAGACCGAGAATCACGTTGTTGCCGATGTGCGAGCGCACCTTCGCCGAATCGAACGGCAGCACCAGCACCTTGCGCGCGATGCCCGTATCGAGTTCGATGCCGACACCCGAGCCCTGCTCGACCAGCTTGCCTTCGATGAAGTTCATCGGAGGCGCGCCGATGAAGCCCGCGACGAACAGGTTCGACGGCGAGTCGTAGATTTCCTGCGGCGCGCCGAACTGCTGGACGATGCCGTCCTTCATCACCGCGATGCGGTCGCCGAGCGTCATCGCTTCGATCTGATCGTGCGTCACGTAGACGATCGTCGTGCCGAGGCGCTGATGCAGCAGCTTGATTTCCGAGCGCATCTCGATACGCAGCTTCGCGTCGAGGTTCGACAGCGGCTCGTCGAACAGGAACATCACCGGATCGCGCGCCAGTGCGCGGCCCATCGCGACGCGCTGACGCTGGCCGCCCGACAGCTGACCCGGCTTGCGGTCGAGCAGATGCTTGATCTGCAGCGTGTTCGACACGCGCTCGACGATCTGCGTCTGCTCCTGCTTCGGCACCTTGCGGATGTTCAGCCCGAACGAGATGTTGTCGCGCACCGTCATCGACGGATACAGCGCGTACGACTGGAACACCATCGCGATGTCGCGATCTTTCGGCGACAGGTTGTTGACGGTCTTGCCGTCGATCTGGATCTCGCCCTTGGTCACGGTTTCGAGACCGGCAATCATGTTGAGCAGCGTCGACTTACCGCAGCCCGAGCCGCCGACCAGAATCAGGAACTGGCCGTCTTCGATGTCGATATTGACACCCTTCAGAACCGGCACCCCGTTCGGGTAGGTCTTGTACACGTCACGGATGGAAAGGCTTGCCATGCTGTGAATCCTCTAGTCTCTGGTACTGCTTGAAAACGTCTTGTCAGGTGACGGCGGCACGCATTCGGTGAAACGCCGTCGCTCTACGATGATTTAACCCTTCACCGCGCCCGCGGTCAGGCCGCGCACGAAGTAACGTCCGGCGATGATGTAGACGAGCAGCGTGGGCAGCGCCGCGATGATCGCGCCGGCCATGTCCACGTTGTATTCCTTCACGCCGGTCGAGGTGTTCACGAGATTGTTCAGCGCCACGGTGATCGGCATCGAATCGACGCCGGAGAACACGATACCGAACAGGAAGTCGTTCCAGATCTGCGTGAATTGCCAGATCAGGCACACCATGAAGATCGGCAGCGACACCGGCAGCAGAATCTTCGTGAAGATCGTGAAGAAGCCCGCACCGTCGATACGCGCGGCCTTCACGAGTTCAGCCGGCACGCTCACGTAGAAGTTGCGGAAGAACATCGTCGTGAACGCGATACCGTAGATCACGTGCACGAGCACCAGACCGCTCACCGTGTTCGACAGGCCGAGGATGCCTTCGAGGCGCGCCATCGGCAGCAGGATCGCCTGGAACGGGATGAAGCAGCCGACCAGCAGCATCGTGAAGATCGGATCGGCGCCGCGGAAACGCCAGTGCGTGAGCACGTAGCCGTTGAACGCGCCGATGATCGACGAGATCAGCACGGCCGGAATCACCATGCGCACCGAGTTCATGAAGAACGGCTGCATGCCTTCGCAACGCACCCCCGTACACGCGCCGCTCCACGCCTTGACCCACGGCGCGAAGGTCCAGCTCGTCGGCGGCGTCAGCAGGTTGCCGGTGCGCAGCTGATCGATGTCCTTGAACGATGTCGACAGCATCACGTACAACGGAAACAGGAAGTACAGCGCGAACAGAAGCAGGGCCGCGTAAATGACGGCACGGCTCATCGTCATCTTAGGTTGCATTGCGGGTGCTCCTCGATTCCAGATACATCAGCGGCACGAGCACGGCCACCACGGTGGCGAGCATCATGATCGACGAGGCCGCGCCGACGCCGAGCTGCCCGCGATTGAACGAAAACGTGTACATGAAGATGGCCGGCAGCGACGACGACGTGCCCGGACCGCCGGCGGTCAGCGCGACGACCAGGTCGAACGTCTTGATGGTGATGTGGCAAAGAATCAGCAGCACGGAGAAGAACACCGGCCGCATGCTCGGAATCACGATCTTGCGGTAGATGGTCGGCAGGCCCGCGCCGTCCATCTGCGCGGCCTTGAAGATTTCACTGTCGACGCCGCGCAAACCGGCGAGGAACAGCGCCATCACGAAGCCGGTGGACTGCCAGACCGCGGCGATCACGATACAGAAGATCGCCCGGTCCGGGTCGCCGAGCCAGTTGAACTCGAAGCTCGTCCAGCCCCAGTCGTGAAACACCTTCTCGATGCCGATGCCCGGCGACAGAATCCATTGCCACGCGGTGCCGGTCACGATGAACGACAGCGCCATCGGATAAAGGAACACGGCGCGCAGCGCGCCTTCGTTGCGGATCTGCTGATCGAGCAGGATCGCGAGCAACAGACCCAGACCGATGCAGATACCGATGAACGGAATGCCGAACCAGCCGAGGTTCTCGGCCGAAGTCCAGAACACGTCGTTCTGGAACAGCTCGCGATAGCGGTCGAGACCCGCGAATTCCCAACGAGGCATCAGTCGCGAAGTAGACAGCGACAGATAGCCGGTGATTGCGATAAAGCCATATACGAAGATCAGGCTGATCACGACGCTGGGTGCGAGCACCAGCTTCGGAATATAGCGATCGGCAAGGGCCGCCATGGGCGACGTGCGGCGGGCGACGGTGGCCGTTTTCCCGTTCCCGCTGATGGAAGCAGTCACTACTCGACTCCTGCTGAAACTGTACCGCCGGGCTGCCCGTGCGCACATGGCACGGGACCGCGACGGCCTGGGTGTGACTCCATGAAACCCGGGTAAGCCGCGTCGTGCCGGACTGCGCTGCGAACCGAAGCAGCTCGAGGTCCGACCCGACACGGCCCGAAGGGCGCGCCCGGCGCTTCAGATGCAAGCGGCCGGGCGCAACGCTTCGTACCTACGCTTACTTGGTCTTCGCTGCCTTCGCGAGAGCCTGAACCGCGGTCTTCGAATCTTGCTGCGAGTTCATGAACTTCGTCACGACGTCGGAGATCGCGCCTGCAGCGGCATCCGGCTGAGCCATGCCGTGAGCGAGCGACGGCACATAACCGCCGGCCTTGATCGCGATTTGCTCATCCGCGTACGACTTCTTCGCGCAGTCGTCGAACTTGTCCATCGGCACGCCGAGACGCACCGGGATCGAACCCTTGTACAGGCTGAACTGCTCCTGGAACTCCGGCGACATGATCGTCTTGGCGAGCGAGAGCTGGCCCGGCGTCGCCGCCTTCTGGCCCTTCTGCTGGAAGAACACGAACGAGTCGACGTTGAACGTGTACGCCTTGTCCGTTTGCGGCACCACCGCGCAGATGTAGTCCGTGCCCGACTTCTTGCCGGCGTTGGTGAACTCGCCCTTCGCCCAGTCGCCCATGAACTGCATGCCGGCCTTGCCGTTGATGACCATCGCCGTGGCGAGGTTCCAGTCACGGCCCGTGCGGCCCGCGTCGAAGTAGCCCTGGATCTTGCGGACCGTGTCGAACACCTGAACCATCTTCTCCGAGGTCAGCGTCTTCTCGTCGAGGTCGACGAGCGCCTTCTTGTAGAAGTCCGCGCCCTCCGACAGCACGACGTCTTCCCACAGCGTCAGGTCTTGCCACGGCTGGCCGCCCATCGCGATCGGCTGGATGCCCGCGGCCTTCATCTTGTCGGCCACCGCGAAGAACTCAGGCCACGTGGTCGGCACCTTGCCGCCTGCCTTGTCCAGCGCTGCCTTGTTGATGTACAGCCAGTTCACGCGATGCACCGAGAACGGCGCGCCGACATAGTGGCCGTCCGCTTGCATGATCTTGTCGATTTGCGGCGGCAGGTTCTTCTTCCAGTCGCCCGCGACCGAGTCGATCGGCACCAGCACGCCCTGCGAAGCCCAGTCCTGGATCAGCGGACCCTTGATCTGCGCGGCGCTCGGCGCGTTGCCCGAGATCACCTGCGTCTTCAGTGCCGTCATCGCAGCCGCGCCAGCGCCGCCTGCGACCGCGAAGTCCTTCCACGTGTAGCCCTGCTTCGTCATGTCGTCCTTGAGGACGCCGACGGCCCTGGATTCGCCGCCCGAAGTCCACCAGTGCAGCACTTCGATCGACTCGGCGGCCTGCACGGCCGACACGCCACACATCAGACCCGCAGCGCACAGAGCGCCCATGATCGCGCGAAATTTCATTGCTTATCTCCTCCAGACACCTGAACAAAAAAACGAATGGCCCCTGATGTCGCCAGGGTGCTGTGGTTGGTTCTAACAGGCAAAACACCGGGCGATCGAGCACGGTCGGGCGCATGCGCGAGGGCATGTGCCGGCGGACCGATGTCCGGCCGCTGGACGCTCAAGAGGTGAGTGGTTCGGGATGCAACTGACTGTCTCCTCTTTTGATTTTTGCCTGCCCGCATCGCGCGGCAGACTCGAGGTACCTCATACACCAATCCGACGCCAGCCTGACGTCGGCCACGGAAACGATCCGCAGGCCCGTCGACTCCCCGACTTTCCGTAAGGTCCGCCGGCACCCTGCTGGCGCGTACCGGAAAGCGTTGCCCCATTGTCCGTTCGCATGCCGGGGACGCCCGCCGATTCGCAAAAAGCGTGCATTTCGTCTGCACAGCGCACGCTCTTTTTCTTCGAATTAACGCTACCTCTTGATTTGGATTGTAGTTAAACTACAATTCAGTGTCAAAAAATATTTTATTGGACTACGGTCGCTTTTCCGGGTCGCTGCACGTGCAGTGTCCGATCAGCGCGGCGGCCTTTCAGGACATCGACGGAGACTCATGCATACCGACTCAAGCTTCACCTTCGTTCTCTTCGGCGGCACCGGCGATCTGTCGATGCGCAAGATCCTGCCCGCGCTGTTCGAGGCGCACCGCGCGGGCGGCATGCTCGCCGACAACGGCAAGATCGTCGCGGTCGCGCGGCACATCGCGGATCGCGGCGAGTACCTGCAGTGGGTCGAGGGGCACGTCAAGCCGCACGTGTCGAAAAACGGCCTCGACGAAGCCGCGTGGACGAGCTTCCTCGCGCGCATCGAGTTCGTGAAGATCGATCTCGGCAATCCGGATGACTTCGCGCAACTGCGCGACGCGATCCAGGATATGCCCGGCATCCGAGTGTTCTATCTGGCGACCGGTCCGTCGCTGTTCGTGCCGATCTGCCATGCGCTCGCCGCGGTGGGTCTGAATAACAACGCGCGCATCGTGCTCGAGAAGCCGCTCGGCTACGATCTGAAGTCGTCGAATGCGATCAATGACGCGGTCGGCGAAATCTTCGCGGAAGAGCAGATCTACCGGATCGACCATTACCTCGGCAAGGAGCCGGTGCAGAACCTGCTCGCGCTGCGTTTCGGCAATGCGCTGTTCGAACCGCTGTGGCGCCGCGAGTGGGTGGAGAGCATCCAGATCACGATCGCCGAGGAACTCGGTGTCGAAGCGCGCGGCGATTTCTACGACAATACTGGCGCGCTGCGCGACATGGTGCAGAACCACCTGCTGCAACTGCTGTCGATCGTCGCGATGGAGCCGCCCCACTCGATGGACTCCGACTCGGTTCGCGACGAAAAGCTGCGCGTGCTGCGCGCGCTAAAACCGGTCGATTCGCAGGAAATCGGCAAGGTCGCGGTGCGCGGCCAGTATCATTCGGGCGTGATCCGCGGCAACACGGTGCCGGCCTACGCGACCGAGCAAGGCGTGAAGCCGGATAGCTCGACCGAGACCTTCGTCGCGCTGAAGGTCGAGATCGAGAACTGGCGCTGGGCCGGCGTGCCGTTTTTTCTGCGCACCGGCAAGCGGCTCGCCGATCGCGTCGCCGAGATCGTCGTGAACTTCCGTGCGGTGCCGCATTCGGCGCTTGGCGCGTCGGCGCTGCGCGCGGGCGCGAACCGCCTCGTGATCCGGCTGCAGCCGAACGAGACGATCCGTCTGTACTGTCTCGCGAAGCAGCCCGGCGAGGGTATGAACCTCGCGAGCGTATACCTCGATCTCGCGTTCGACCGGTTCTTCCGCGAAGGCCAGATGGAGGCGTATCAACGGCTGCTGCTCGACGTGATTCACGGGCGCCTCGCGCTGTTCGTGCGGCGCGACGAACAGGAAGCCGCGTGGCGTTGGGTCGAGCCGATCCTGAACGAATGGAAGGCCTCCACCAAGCCGCCCAAGCCGTACGCGGCGGGCACGTGGGGACCGGCCGCGGCGAGCGCGATGCTCGCCCAGCACGGCACCTGCTGGCTCGAAGAAGAGAATTGAGTTTGATGAATTGACGGACGGCGCCGCGCGCGATGAACATCTCGGCGCGCGGCGACGGCAACACCACCGACGAACTGAACGGAGTCGCGCCGGTATCGCGTCAGGCGTCTGCGGGCCACCCCGCCATGCAGGCATCGCGCGAGAGCTGTTAGGCTGATTCCGCAGATCCAACAAGAATGCAGCACGGAGGAGAAGTGATCGAGCTTCACGCTTTCGACGACCAGCGCGCCCAATCCGACGCGCTGGCGAAAGCGGTGGGCGATGCGTTACATGCGTCGCTTGCCGCACAGGCAGCCGGCACCGGCACGTCAACCCCGCTCGCGCGCCCGGCCATGCTGGCCGTGTCCGGCGGCAGCAGCCCGCGTCCGTTTCTGCAAACGTTGTCGACGCAGACGTTCGACTGGCCCCGCATCGCGATCACGCTGGTCGACGACCGCTGGGTGCCGGAGACCGATAGCGCGAGCAACGCGCAGCTCGCGCGCGCCACGTTGCTGCAGAACGCCGCGCAACAAGCGACCTTCTGGCCGCTCGTCGACACCAGCCAGGATCTGCACTCGCACGTCGCCGCGCTGAACGCGGACGCGCGCTTTGCCACGGCGCCCGACGTCGCGGTGCTGGGCATGGGCGAAGACGGCCACACCGCGTCGATCTTCGCCGACGCACCCGAATGGGATCACGCGATCACCACGACCGAGCGTTTCGTCGCCGTGCATCCGGGCGCCGCGCCGCACGCGCGGGTGAGCTGGTCGCTGTCCGCGCTGAAAGACGTGAAGCATCTGTTTCTGCTGATCGCAGGACCGCGCAAGATGGACGTGCTCAACGCCGCATCCGCTGCGCTACAAAAAAATGCCATCTCGCAACTGGCAAACGACAAGGGAGTGAGACTCGATGTCTACTGGTGTGCAAACTAAAGCTGTGCCGGGGGCGGCCCAGCACGCCGATGGACCGAGGCTGCTGGCCGACATCGGCGGTACCAATGCGCGTTTCGCGCTCGAGACGGGCCCCGGCGAAATCGGTTCGGTGCAGGTCTATCCTTGCGCCGAGTATCCGAGCGTCGCCGACGTCATCAAGAAGTATCTGAAGGACACGAAGATCGGCCGCGTCAATCACGCGGCGATCGCGATTGCGAACCCGGTCGACGGCGACCAGGTCAGCATGACCAATCACGACTGGACCTTTTCGATCGAAGCGACGCGCCGCACGCTCGGCTTCGACACGCTGCTCGTCGTCAACGACTTCACCGCGCTCGCGATGGCGCTGCCCGGTCTCACCGATACGCAGCGCGTGCAGGTGGGCGGCGGCCAGCGCCGGCCCAACAGCGTGATCGGCCTGCTCGGCCCCGGCACCGGCATGGGCGTGTCGGGCCTGATCCCCGCCGACGACCGCTGGATCGCGCTCGGCAGCGAAGGCGGCCACGCCACCTTCGCGCCCGCCGACGAACGCGAAGAGATCGTGCTGCACTACGCGCGCAAGAAGTGGTCGCACGTGTCGTTCGAACGGGTGGCCGCGGGTCCGGGCCTCGAGGTGATCTATCGCGCGCTCGCGGGCCGCGACAAGAAACGCGTGCCGGCCAGCGTCAATCCGGCCGAGGTGGTCAAGCGTGCGCACGAAGGCGAGCCGCTCGCGGCCGAATCGGTCGACGTGTTCTGCGGCATTCTCGGCACCTTCGCCGGGAATATCGCGGTGACGCTCGGCGCGCTCGGCGGCATCTATATCGGCGGCGGTGTGGTGCCGCGCCTCGGCGAGTTGTTCGCGCGTTCGTCGTTCCGCAAGCGCTTCGAGGCGAAGGGCCGCTTCGAGGCGTATCTGCAGAACGTGCCGACCTATGTGATCACCGCCGAATACCCAGCGTTTCTCGGCGTATCGGCGATTCTCGCGGAGCAGCTGTCGAACCGCGCGGGCGGCAGCTCGTCGGCGGTGTTCGAGCGGATTCGCCAGATGCGCGACGCGCTGACGCCGGCCGAGCGCCGCGTCGCCGATCTCGCGCTGAACCATCCGCGTTCGATCATCAACGATCCGATCGTCGACATCGCGCGCAAGGCCGACGTCAGTCAGCCGACCGTGATCCGCTTCTGCCGCTCGCTCGGCTGCCAGGGGTTGTCGGATTTCAAGCTGAAGCTCGCGACCGGCTTGACCGGCACGATTCCGGTCAGCCACAGCCAGGTGCATCTCGGCGACACCGCGACCGATTTCGGCGCGAAGGTGCTCGACAACACGGTGTCGGCGATCCTGCAGTTGCGCGAGCATCTGAACTTCGAGCACGTGGAGCGCGCGATCGACCTGCTGAACGGCGCGCGGCGCATCGAGTTCTACGGGCTCGGCAATTCGAACATCGTCGCGCAGGACGCGCACTACAAATTCTTCCGCTTCGGCATTCCGACCATCGCGTATGGTGACCTGTACATGCAGGCGGCCTCGGCCGCGCTGCTCGGCAAGGGCGACGTGATCGTCGCGGTGTCGAAGTCGGGGCGCGCGCCCGAGCTGCTGCGCGTGCTCGACGTCGCGATGCAGGCCGGCGCGCAGGTGATCGCGATCACCTCGAGCAACACGCCGCTCGCGAAGCGCGCGACCGTCGCGCTGGAAACCGATCACATCGAGATTCGCGAGTCGCAACTGTCGATGATCTCGCGCATCCTGCACCTCGTGATGATCGACATTCTGGCGGTCGGCGTGGCGATTCGCCGCGCGGTGCCGAGCGATGAGGTGGCCGAGACGGTCGAGAAAGCGCGCGAAGGCGCCGACGACGACGCGACGGCCGTACTCGACTGGCTGAGCCACGGCGCGGCTTCGTCGGCGCGCGACTGACGCGCGGTTAGCTGCTGTCCCGCTGCGCTTGCGGTGAACGAACCCGCGGCGTGTGCATCGTCTGTGATGCGCACGCCGCGGGTTTTTCTGTTCGGGGGACGCGAAAAGCGACCGATAATAAGCGCTCTATCGCTTCAGACGAACCGCGCGTCCATGATCATTCGCCCGCATCTCCACTGGTTCCGCATGCTGCTCGCGTGGCGCGGCTCGGTGCTGCCGCAGTTGCTGCCGCGGCTTTTCCTGATCTTTGTCATCTCGATCATTGCGCTCGCCGCGCACGATCATCTGCTGCCCGTCAGCCTGAATCTGAACTCGATCGCGCCGTTCTCGCTGGTCGGCATTGCGCTCGCGGTGTTTCTCGGCTTTCGCAACAACGCGAGCTACGACCGCTGGTGGGAAGCGCGCAAGCTGTGGGGACAATTGCTCAATGAGTCGCGCTCGCTGACGCGCCAGGCGCTGACGCTGCCGTCGCGCGAATTGCCCAAAGAGGAAGCCGCCGCGTTTCTGGCGATACTGAGCGCGCTTCCGCATGCGCTGCGTCACCAGTTGCGCAAGACCGAAGCCCGCGACGACCTTGCCGCGCGGTTGCCCGGCGCACTGTTCGAACGTGTGATGGGATCGCGCTACAAGCCGGCCACGCTGATGCTGTGCCTCGGCGAATGGGTTCAGCGCGCGGCGCGCGCGGGCGCACTCGATCCGATCACGGTGCTCGCGTTCGACCGCAATCTGAACGGACTATCGGACGTGATCGGCGGCTGCGAGCGCATCGCTTCGACGCCGTTGCCGTTCGCGTATTCGGTGATGATCCACCGCACCGTGTACTTCTTCTGCGCGTCGCTGCCGTTCGGGCTCGTCAACAGCATCGGCATTTTCACGCCGGTGTTCGCGGTGTTCGTCGCGTACACGTTCATGGCGCACGAAGCGATCGCGTCGCAACTCGAAGAGCCGTTCGGCACCGACGACAACGACCTCGCGCTCAACACGATGTCCGCGATCATCGAGGATGCGATGCGCGATCTGCGCGGCGAGCCGGCGCTCGCGCCGCCGCAGCCGCGCGCAGACGGTGTTCAATGGGATTGAAGCTGCGGCGGGTCGCGCCGCTCGGCGGCCGTCAGTGGTTGCCGGCCGTTTCGGAGAGCCGTTTGATCGTCGCGACGCGCGCGCCGATGATGTCGATTCGTCCGCGTTCGTCCACGAGCGGCGTCGATGCCGTCAGATACGCATTCCACGCGCGTTGCGCGTGCATCAGCGTGGGCCGCGACTTCGCCGGCATCTTCGATTCGAGCACACGGTAGTAGCGGTTCAGATCAAACATCGCGTGTTCGCAGCGCGCATCGGCGTTGCACGCGCGCGGCCGGCGCGGCGCCGGACCGCTCGCATCGGCGAGCGCGCTGCGCAGCACGAGCGCGCGGTCGCGTACCGGCTGCAGCTGCATGTCGGCTTCGGAAAGCACGTACATCGAGCCCTGGGTCGTCGCGAAGACTGCGGCGAGCAACTGCTTCTCGGCATCGCGCGACGCGAGCCAGCTCGACTGGCTCTTTTCCCACAGCCTGCGCCGCGCGGGCGGCACCTTCGCGAGCAACTGCTGGTACGCGCTATCGACCGCGGCCATCCAGCCGATGCGCGCATTGTCCATGCACTGCACCTGTCCGATCGTCGTCGACATGTCGGCGCGCGCGAGACAGGTGCGCATCGCCGCATCGATCGGATCGGCGGCGGCCACTTCGGCATGCGCCGCCGGACTCGCGATGGCGCCGAGCACCAGCGTGCCGGCCGCGAGCGCGAACGCCAGCACGCCGGCCCCGCGCCGCCAGCGCCCGATGGCGGGCAGGCCCGTCAGCAACTTCACCCACGCCATCGTCAGATGCGCACGCAATCGACGAAATATTCGATGCGCCCGTTGACCATTTCGCCGACGAGCCCGTGGATATCCGTATGGAAGCCCGGGAAGCGCTCGTTGAACTCGCGCGCGAAACGCAGGTAGTTGACGATGGTCCTGTTGAAGCGCTCGCCCGGAATCAGCAGCGGAATGCCCGGCGGATACGGCGTCAACAGGATCGATGTGACGCGGCCTTCGAGTTCGTCGATCGGTACCCGGTCGATCTCGCGGTGCGCGAGCTTCGCGAATGCGTCGGACGGCTTCATCGCCGGCTCCATGCTCGACAGGTACATCTCGGTCGTCAGACGCGCGATGTCGTTCGCGCGATACACGCCGTGGATCTGCTGGCACAGATCGCGCAGGCCGACACGCTCGTACATCGGATGATGCGCGACGAACTCGGGCAGCACGCGCCACAGCGGCTGGTTGGTGTCGTAGTCGTCCTTGAACTGCTGCAACTCGGTCACCATCGAGTTCCAGCGGCCCTTCGTGATGCCGATCGTGAACATGATGAAGAACGAGTACAGGCCCGTCTTCTCGACGATGATGCCGTGCTCGGCCAGGTACTTCGTGACGATCGCCGCGGGAATGCCGGTGTCGTCGAAGCCGCCGTCCATGTTGAGACCCGGCGTGACGATCGTCGCCTTGATCGGGTCGAGCATGTTGAAGCCTTCGGCGAGCGGGCCGAAGCCGTGCCACGCGTCGTCCGGACGCAGCATCCAGTCTTCGCGCGAGCCGATGCCTTCCTCGGCGAACTGGTCCGGGCCCCACACCTTGAAGAACCAGTCGTCGCCGTATTCGGTGTCGACCTTGGTCATCGCGCGGCGGAAGTCGAGCGCTTCAGCGATCGACTCCTCGACCAGCGCAGTGCCGCCCGGCGCTTCCATCATCGCCGCGGCCACGTCGCACGACGCGATGATCGCGTACTGCGGGCTTGTCGACGTATGCATCAGATAGGCCTCGTTGAAGCGGTGCTTGTCGAAGCGGCTGTTCTTCGAATCCTGCACGACGATCTGCGACGCCTGCGAGATGCCGGCGAGCAGCTTGTGCGTGGAGTGCGTCGCGTAGATCATCGCGCCGATGCGCGGACGGCCCGCGCCGATCGCGTGCATGTCCTGATAGAACTCGTGGAATTCCGCGTGCGGCAGCCACGCTTCGTCGAAGTGCAGCGTGTCGAGCCATTCGCCCAACATCTCCTTGATCATCTCGACGTTGTAGACCACGCCGTCGTACGTGCTTTGCGTGATCGTCAGGATGCGCGGCTTCAGGTTCGGGTTCTTCGCGAGCGCTTCGCGCGCGAACGGATTCGCCTCGATCTTCTTGCGGATGTTCTCCGGTTCGAACTCGCTGCGCGGGATCGGGCCGATGATGCCGAAGTTGTTGCGCGTCGGCGTCAGGAACACCGGAATCGCGCCGGTCATCGTGATCGCGTGCAGGATCGACTTGTGGCAGTTGCGGTCGACCAGCACGATGTCGCCCGGCGCAACCGTGCCGTGCCAGACGATCTTGTTCGACGTCGACGTGCCGTTGGTCACGAAGAACACATGGTCGGCGCTGAAGATGCGCGCGGCGTTGCGCTCAGAGGCCGCGACCGGACCGGTGTGGTCGAGCAGCTGGCCGAGTTCGTCGACCGCGTTGCAGACGTCGGCGCGCAGCATGTTCTCGCCGAAGAACTGGTGGAACATCTGGCCGAGCGGGCTCTTCAGGAACGCGACGCCGCCCGAGTGGCCCGGGCAGTGCCACGAGTACGAACCCTCTTCCGCGTACTGCACCAGTTCCTTGAAGAACGGCGGCGCGAGCGAATCCAGGTACACCTTCGCCTCGCGGATGATATGGCGTGCGACGAACTCCGGCGTGTCCTCGAACATGTGGATGAAGCCGTGCAGTTCGCGCAGGATGTCGTTCGGCAGATGGCGCGAGGTGCGCGTCTCGCCGTACAGGAAGATCGGGATGTCGGCGTTGCGGCGGCGCACTTCGGTCACGAACGCGCGCAGCGCGACGATCGCGGCCGCTAGCTCGGGTGTCTCGCCTTCGACGACCACGTTGTCGACGTACGGCAGCAGTTCGTCGTCGTCGATCGACAGGATGAAGCACGACGCGCGGCTCGACTGCTGCGCGAACGAGGTCAGATCGCCGTAGCTCGTCAACCCGAGCACTTCCGCGCCTTCTTTCTCGATGGCTTCGGCCAAAGCCCGGATGCCGGAACCCGAGATGTTCTCGGAGCGGAAATCTTCGTCGATGATGACGACGGGGAAACGGAACTTCATGGGCGATTCTCCAAAAAGAAAACGACCGCTGCGTTACGTAGAAAGCGCAGCGGTCACCCGAATAACTGGTGGGTCGGGACGCTGCCGACGTCAGGTCTTCGGCAACGTGACGCCGTGCTGACCTTGATACTTGCCGCCGCGATCCGCGTACGACGTTTCACAAATCTCATCGCTTTCGAAGAAAAGCACCTGGGCGACGCCTTCGTTCGCGTAGATTTTCGCAGGCAAAGGTGTCGTATTCGAGAATTCGAGCGTGACGTGCCCTTCCCATTCCGGCTCGAACGGCGTCACGTTGACGATGATCCCGCAGCGCGCATACGTCGATTTGCCGAGGCAGACGGTCAGCACGCTGCGCGGAATGCGGAAGTACTCGACCGTGCGCGCGAGCGCGAACGAATTCGGCGGGATGATGCAGACGTCGCCCTTGAAATCGACGAACGACTTCTCGTCGAAATTCTTCGGATCGACGATCGTCGAGTTGATGTTGGTGAAGATCTTGAATTCGTCGGCGCAGCGGATGTCGTAGCCGTAGCTCGAGGTGCCGTAGCTGACAATCTTCCGGCCGTCTTGTGAGACGCGAACCTGATCGGGCGCAAACGGCTCGATCATCTTGTGCGACTCGGCCATGCGCCGGATCCACTTGTCAGATTTGATGGTCATAGGTGAACGCTGCTCGACGTGAATGTCAGGTGTGACGAAAAGATAGATGAAAACTGCCGGCGGCGCTGCGGCGCTCAGCCGGCGAAGGCCGCTTATTTTACGCGATCACGGAATCGCTGCCGCCGATGGCGTCATGTATGCCACCGAGCGGTGGCCTGGCGGCGAAAGCGCGCTCGCCGTTCACTGCTGGCGAATCACGCCGCAGGCGATGGCCGTGCCGGCGCCGTGCTGAGGGTACGCGTAGGGATCGGTCGCGTCGCGGTGCAGCAAAACTGCGCGCTGCAGCACCGAGCGGATGCCGTCGAGCGCGACGTCCGGCGCGACGATGAAGCCGGTGGCCACGCCGTTCGCGTCCGCATGGATGTTGCCGAGATCGCCCTCGACGCGCGCGCCGGCCTTGAGCCGTTCGGCCGCCGGCGAAAACACCGGACCGGCGCTTGAGCCGTCGGCGGCGTTGCAGTCGCCGCGCTCGTGCACCTGCAGCGCGTGGTCGCTATTGGGCGGCAAGCCGGTGAGATTGTAGGTGACCTGCACGCCGTCCGAGCGCTCGATAAAGGTCACGAGGCCGTGTGCCTGATTGCCTACGGTGGGCAGTAACTGCGCGTCGGCGCGCTTTTCCTGTGGTCTCAGGAAGACGCCACAGCCGCTCAACAGCACACAGCCGGCAGTCAGGACGATGAACGCATGTACCGCGTGCCCGTCGATTCGTTTTCCCATGCGATCCTCTTGTCGGCCTGGCGGCCGCCCCTGCGGCCGCCGAGCCGAACCCGTGAAGTCGACATGATACCGCGAGAGCTCATGAAAATAGGGATCGAGATCGCCCCTAATCCCTTGGCCGGACGGCCGCTCAGGTGTTCTGCACGACGATGTTCGGAAACTTCGAGCTCATGTCGCGCGCGCGTTCGGCGATATGCACCGCGACCTTGCGCGCGATCGAGCGATAGATCTCCGCGATGCGCCCGTTCGGGTCCGCGGCGACCGTCGGATGGCCCGAGTCGGCCTGCTCGCGGATTGTGATGTCGAGCGGCAGGCTGCCGAGCACGTCGACGCCATACTCCTTGCTCATGCGCTCGGCGCCGCCGGCGCCGAAGATGTGCTCCTCGTGGCCGCAGTTCGAGCAGATGTGTAGACCCATGTTCTCGACGATGCCGAGGATCGGGATGCCGACCTTCTCGAACATCTTGAGGCCCTTCTTCGCGTCGAGCAGCGCGATGTCCTGCGGCGTCGTGACGATCACGGCGCCCGTGACCGGCACGCGCTGCGCGAGCGTCAGCTGGATGTCGCCGGTGCCGGGCGGCATGTCGACGATCAGGTAGTCGAGTTCGTGCCAGTTGGTCTGGCGCAGCAGCTGTTCGAGCGCCGAGGTCGCCATCGGGCCGCGCCATACCATCGGGTTGTCCGCCTCGATCAGGAAGCCGATCGAGTTGGCCTGCACGCCGTGGCCGGTCATCGGGTTCATCGATTTGTCGTCCGGCGATTCAGGGCGGCCCTCGATACCGAGCATGGTAGGCAGCGACGGACCGTAGATGTCGGCGTCGAGAATGCCGACCGACGCGCCCTCGCTCGCCAGCGCGAGCGCGAGATTCACGGCGGTCGTGCTCTTGCCGACGCCGCCCTTGCCCGACGCAACCGCGACGATGTTCTTCACGCCGGGCAGCAGCTTCACGCCGCGCTGCACCGTGTGCGCGGCGATCTGCTGCGAAACCTCGACGTGCACGTTCGCGACGCCGGGCAGCCCGCGCAGCGCGTCGGCGAACTGCTGGCGGATCGCGTCGAACTGGCTTTTCGCCGGGTAGCCGAGCGTCACCTCAAGGCTGACCGCGTCGCCCTCCACAACCACGTTGCGGATGCTCTTCGCGGCCGCGTACGGTGCGCCCGTGTTGGGGTCAGTGACGGCCGCGACAGCGGCGTCGACCAAAGCCCGATCGATACTCATTGATACTCCGTGGGGAAGAGGTGCGGCGTGAGGATGGACGAATCGCCCACGCGGCGGAATTGCAAGAAATTGTTATGCGGCATTGCGAAAATCTAACGTGCCGGGCACCCTTCGGGGCACGCGGGACGCCGTAGGGTCGCATCGCTGCGTGTTCAGGCATTATTGTAGTGTCTGACGGCAGACGGTGCCCGAAGACCCTGCTTCGCTGTCGGACCGCGCGAAGCAAGGCGCAGGAATCGTTCCTGAACTTTCTGGGTGGTCGCTGCGTTGCCGTAATTTTCGGTGCATAGACTGACCGCTACCCGCTGGTTTATTCGCACACGAAAGGAAACCAAGATGAATGCAAGAATCATGACTCGCGTGGCCGTACTCGCCGTGGCAGGCTCATTGGTGGCAGGCTGCGCGACCCAACAGGGCACCAACACCGCAGTCGGCACCGGCGTGGGCGCCGGTGCCGGCGCCGCGCTCGGCGCGATCTTCGGCGGCGGCAAGGGCGCGGCAATCGGCGCGGCGACCGGCGCCGCGGTGGGCGGCATCACCGGTTACAACTGGGACAACATCCGCAACCGCATGTCGGGCGCGACCAAGGGCACCGGCACGCAGATCACCGAGCAGCCGGACGGCTCGCTCAAGCTGAACATCCCGAGTTCGGTCACGTTCGACACCAGCAGCTACGCGATCAAGCCGACGTTCGCGCCGGTGCTCGACCAGCTCGCGCAGACGCTGCAGCAGAATCCGGAAGTCGTCGCATCGGTGGTCGGCCATACGGACAACACCGGCTCGCTGCAATACAACCAGACGCTGTCGGTCAACCGCGCGCAGAGCGTGACCGGCTATCTGACGCAACGCGGTATCGCGCCGCAGCGCCTGTCGGCGACCGGCATGGGCCCGAACCAGCCGATCGCCGACAACAACACCGAAGCCGGCCGTGCGGCGAACCGTCGCGTCGAGATCTACCTGCGCGCCACCGCCCAGCACGCGACGCAATAAGCGCAAGTCAACAGGGAGAAGGCGCCGCCGGGCCGGCCGGGCGTTGCGGCCAAACGAGCCCGGCTGGCGTCCGGAATGAGCCGCCGGACCGGTTTGTCGGTAAATCGAAAAAAATTTCGAACTCTACGGAAAATCCGCGGTCTGTCTTTACGGTACGTGACTGGCGAAGCCGTCACGTCACCATTCTCCTCTTGTCGTTGTTGCTCCGGGGTTTATCGACCCCGGTTTTTTTTGCCCGCGCGGTTTTACATCTCGCTCGCGAGGCGTCGCCCCCGGTTGTCCCTCACCGCAGCGCCCATCCCCTTCTGCTCCGCTCGTCCAGCCCGCCGCGCCTGGCCCGCGTGCGGCGTGCGCCCTGCTAAAATCATCGTTTCGTCCCACCGCAGGCACCCCGATCCTTATGTCAGCACCCGCCACCGACCTCCCCGCAGGCGCGCCGTCCGGCCGCCGTCAGATTCTCGTCACGTCGGCCCTTCCGTATGCGAACGGGCAGATTCATATCGGCCATCTGGTCGAATATATCCAGACGGACATCTGGGTCCGGGCGCTGCGAATGCACGGTCATGAGGTCTACTACGTCGGCGCAGACGACACGCACGGCACGCCGGTCATGCTGCGCGCGGAAAAAGAAGGACTGACGCCGAAACAGCTGATCGATCGCGTGTGGCTGGAGCACAAGCGCGACTTCGACAGCTTCGGCATTTCGTTCGACAACTACTACTCGACCGATTCCGACGAAAACCGCGTGCTCAGCGAAAGCGTCTACCTCGCGCTGAAGGAAGCGGGGCTGATCGACGCGCGCGAGATCGAACAGGCATACGACCCGGTCAAGGAAATGTTCCTGCCGGACCGCTTCATCAAGGGCGAGTGCCCGAAATGCGGCGCCAAAGACCAATACGGCGACAGCTGCGAAGTCTGCGGCTCGACCTATCAACCCACCGAGCTCGTCAATCCGTACTCGGTCGTCTCCGGCGCGACGCCGATTCGCAAGACCTCGACGCACTACTTCTTCCGCCTGTCCGATCCGCGTTGCGAGAACTTCCTGCGCGCGTGGGTCGGCGGCCTTGCGCAGCCGGAAGCCACCAACAAGATGCGCGAGTGGCTCGGCGACGCCGGCGAAGCCAAGCTCGCCGACTGGGACATCTCGCGCGACGCGCCGTACTTCGGCTTCGAGATTCCGGGCGCACCCGGCAAATACTTCTACGTGTGGCTGGACGCGCCGGTCGGTTACTACGCGAGCTTCAAGAACCTCGCCGAAAAGCGCGGCCTCGATTTCGACGCGTGGGTCCGCCAGGGCTCGACCGCCGAGCAGTACCACTTCATCGGCAAGGACATCCTGTATTTCCATACGCTGTTCTGGCCCGCGATGCTCGAATTCTCGGGCCATCGCACGCCGACCAACGTGTTCGCGCACGGCTTTCTGACCGTCGACGGCGCGAAGATGTCGAAGTCGCGCGGCACCTTCATCACCGCGCAAAGCGTGATCGACACCGGCCTGAACCCGGAATGGCTGCGCTACTACTTCGCGGCCAAGCTGAACAGCACGATGGAAGACCTCGACCTGAACCTGGACGACTTCCAGGCGCGCGTGAACAGCGATCTGGTCGGCAAGTACGTGAACATCGCGAGCCGCGCGGCCGGCTTCCTGATCAAGCGCTTCGACGGCCGAGTGCAGGACAGCGCGATGCACCATCCGCTGCTCGGCACGCTGCGCGCGGCGCTGCCGCAGATCGCCGCGCACTACGAGGCTCGCGAGTACAGCCGCGCGCTGCGTCAGACCATGGAGCTCGCCGACGCGGTCAACGCCTACGTCGATACCGCGAAGCCCTGGGATCAGGCGAAAGACCCGGCCAACGCGGTCGCGCTGCACGAGACCTGCAGCGTCAGCATCGAGGCGTTCCGTCTGCTGTCGCTCGCGCTGAAGCCGGTGCTGCCGAAGCTCGCCGAAGCGGTCGAGGCGTTCCTCGGCATCGAGCCGCTGGTGTGGGCCGACGCCACTGTGCCGCTCAGCTCGGCGCGCCCGATCAACGCGTACAAGCATCTGATGACCCGCGTCGATCCGAAGCAGATCGAGGCGCTGCTCGCGGCCAATCGCGAGTCGCTGCAGGCCACGCCGGAAGCGGCGGCGGCCGACGCGAAGGCTAAGGCGAAGGCACACGCCAAGGCCGCCGCCGCCGCGAAGGAAGAAGAGTCCGGCATCATCTCGATCGACGACTTCGCGAAAGTCGATCTGCGCATCGCGAAAATCGTCGACTGCAAGGCGGTGGAAGGCTCGGACAAGCTGCTGCAACTGACGCTCGACGTCGGCGAAGAGAAGACCCGCAACGTGTTCTCGGGCATCAAGTCCGCGTATCAGCCGGAGCAGCTGATCGGCAAACTGACCGTGATGGTCGCGAACCTCGCACCGCGCAAGATGAAGTTCGGCATGTCCGAAGGTATGGTGCTGGCGGCCTCGGCCGCGGACGAGAAGGCCGAACCGGGCCTCTACGTGCTCGAGCCGCATAGCGGCGCGAAGCCCGGCATGCGCGTGAAGTAACGCGCGGCGCGCTCGGGCGCCCCACCCCACCTCGCAGCAAGCAGGTATGACGAAAACGGCACGCTTCCAGGCGTGCCGTTTTTTTATGCTGCCCTCATCACCAGGCGATCCGATCGAAGCGCCGTGTGTACAACACGTCGGCGCCATAGAACGTGCCGCCGTAGACGACCAGCGACCAGTACCGCGTCAGATTGATCGTCGCCTTGATCGCATTGCTGGCCGACTGCAGCCCCTGCTCATAGCCGATCACGAGCCACTCGTTGATCGCCTTCGACACCATCACGACTTGCGGATCGGTCAGACCGACGTCGCTGCGGCCGATCGAAAACTCGTCGAGCCCGACGGTCTGCGCGATCCGCGCGCCCGTCGCACTGCCGAGCAGCGCGAGCGCCGTCGTCATCGTGCTCTGCTGGCCGAGGTTGTTGCCCTGGTCGGTGCCGTGACCGAACAGCAGCCACGACAGCTTTTCGTTGTCCGGCACGCTCGGCTCCGACACGAGCCGCGCGACCGGCGCCTGGAGCGTGCCGGTCACCTGCACGCCGGCCTCGACCTGCTGGTTGCGGCGCATCGCGAGAATGTTGATGCCCGGATTCGTGACCGGCCCGTTGAACGTGAAGAAGCCGTTCTCGATCGCGAGCTTGCGGCCGAATGCGGTGTAGGTCGAACCCGGCGTGACGCGCACATTGCCGACCGCGCGCAGCGGCGTATTCGGCGCGCTCGTCGCAGTGATCGTGCCGGCGAGGCCGAGATCGGCGCCCTTACCGCGGAAGCGGAAGTCGTTACCGAGGCCGATCTCGATGTTCGCGCGCGGCGCGAACGGGCTCGCCGGCGGCTGACCGCCTTCGGTCGGACGCGGCCGGCCGCCCGAGCGCGTGCCGTCCGGGCGGATGATCACGACGTCGTCGCCGAGGCTCGGCGCGGCCTGCTCGGGCAGATCGAACAGCGCGCTATCGACCACGAACTTGCCGTCGATCACAGGACCGCGCTCCACGCCGCCGTTCGAAATGTTCGCGCTGCCCGACAGCGACAGATGGCGGTCCGGCGACGCGAACACATCGAGCTTGTCCGCGACGATGCTCGCGGTCATGTCGGGCTCCGCGCTGTCGAGGCGCACGCGCCCGGTCGCGCGCAGCGTGCCGCTCGCGCCGTGGAACTCGACCTGCTGGAAGTCCACCGTGTTCTGCGACAGCGCGATGCGCACGACGCCGTCCTTCAGTTGCACGCCCTGGCTCACGACCGTCGCGGACAGACCGTCGCCGGTCAGCGAGCCGGTCACGTTCGGCTTCGCGACCGTGCCGCCGAGCGCGAGTTGCAGCGCGAGACGGCCGTCGAGCAGGTAGCTCGGGCCGAGCAGGCCGCCCGTCGTGCGCAGCGACGGCACGTTCGCGTTGACGTTGCCCGACAGCGCGCTCTGCGGATCGACGGTCAACATGCCGTCGCGCAGCACGAGCGGCGTGTGCGCGTCGGCATCGATCACGCCGATGCGGCTCGCCTGCGCATGCACGGTCGCGTTGAGCCGGTTGCCGCCGGTGAATTCGGCGCGCGCGCGGATCGCGCCAATGCCCATCGACGCTAGACCGCGGCCGATTTCGACCGTCACGTCGCCGCTGCGCCGGCGCAGCTCGAGGTGGCCGCTCGCCGTCGCGCCGAGCGAGAAGTCCCAGTCGCCGTCGAACACGAGGTCGGTGCGCAC
>NZ_JBFPKG010000189.1:0-1247 GCF_040948665.1 Paraburkholderia sp. BR14320 | reverse complement strand
TGAAGGCGCTTCAGGACCTTGGCCAGGCCCGGCGCGAGTGTGGTTCGCGGTGTCTTCGTCTTCTTCATCGCACAGCTCAAAAATTCGCTACCCAATTTTAACGTGGGCCTTACTGCAACAGAACCAATTCGACTGAGGTGCCACGCACATCGTGCCAAAATGTGGTTCTGTTGCAGTAAGAGCGAGAGGTCGGCCAAATCCGATATGGCATGGATTCCTTATCCAGCCAGCGAATAGAATTGCTTTGCGGGAGTTTGACCAATGCCGCCATCGTTCAATTGTCCCTTGACAATCATGTGCATAACTTCGATGCCGCCCAACAGGATGCGGGCACAACGAAAAAAGTTTTTGAACCCAAGCATCGGTCGAGTCCGGCGCTTGATCGCCCGATGATCCTGTTCGATGATGTTATTCAGATACTTTTTCTGGCGGACCTTGATCGGCACCTCCCGCGGGGCGTTGATCGCCGGCAAGGCAGCCAGATTCGATCCGCTCCTGTCGATCGTCACGGTCTCGGGTTCGCCATTCTGGTCGATTGCCTTTTCGAAGTAGGCCCGGCCGCAGCCTTATCCCGTCGGGCTCGCAGCAGAAAATCAACGGTGTTGCCTGCCTTGTCGACAGCCCGATAGAGATACCGCCACTCACCCCTGATGCGAATGTAGGTCTCGTCCATCCTCCAGCTCTTGCCGACCGTCCGTTTGCGCCGTCGAAACGCCTTCTCCAGGACCGGCAACGGCTTTGTCACGTTAGAGTTAGAGAGGAGAGAAGGCAATGCTGGCAGGGGCGATCAGTTGCTCAAAAAGCGATAGACGGATTTTGGGTGAGTTCGGTGAAGCGATGCCACGCAGCAAATCGCAAGGCGAGTTGTTGGCGATAGCGTGAAGCCCGTAGCCGATGTCGCTTGAGGGCAAAGTGCTGTCGGATCGGGCCGAAGTTCGACAGGAAAGCATGAGTGCGCTCGGGCAGGCGGAAGCCCCGCATACGCCGTTCGCGTTCCCGGGTTGGCTGATGACTATTCTCGGCACGGTTGTTGACGCGGGCGCTGGCTTTGACGAACACATGCTTGACGTTCGCCAGTTCGGGGATCTCCGCTTTCGCGGCCGGATAGCTGCGCAACTGATGGTTCTGTTGCAGTAAGGCCCACGTTAAAATTGGGTAGCGAATTTTTGAGCTGTGCGATGAAGAAGACGAAGACACCGCGAACCACACTCGCGCCGGGCCTGGCCAAGGTCCTGAAGCGCCTTCAC
>NZ_JBFPKG010000188.1:0-1250 GCF_040948665.1 Paraburkholderia sp. BR14320 | reverse complement strand
TTAGCCGAACGCTCTGGAAAGTGCGGCCATAGCGGGTGATAGCCCCGTAGGCGAAAACATTGTGAAAGAACTGGGTGTACGACAAGTAGGGCGGGACACGTGAAATCCTGTCTGAAGATGGGGGGACCATCCTCCAAGGCTAAATACTCGTGATCGACCGATAGTGAACCAGTACCGTGAGGGAAAGGCGAAAAGAACCCCGGGAGGGGAGTGAAACAGATCCTGAAACCGCATGCATACAAACAGTCGGAGCCTCGCAAGGGGTGACGGCGTACCTTTTGTATAATGGGTCAGCGACTTACATTCAGTGGCGAGCTTAACCGATTAGGGCAGGCGTAGCGAAAGCGAGTCCGAACAGGGCGTCCAGTCGCTGGGTGTAGACCCGAAACCAGGTGATCTATCCATGGCCAGGTTGAAGGCACGGTAACACGTGCTGGAGGACCGAACCCACTAACGTTGAAAAGTTAGGGGATGAGCTGTGGATAGGGGTGAAAGGCTAAACAAACCTGGAAATAGCTGGTTCTCTCCGAAAACTATTTAGGTAGTGCCTCGTGTATCACCTTCGGGGGTAGAGCACTGTCATGGTTGTGGGGTCCATTGCGGATTACTTCGCCATAGCAAACTCCGAATACCGAAGAGTGCAATCACGGGAGACAGACATCGGGTGCTAACGTCCGGTGTCAAGAGGGAAACAACCCAGACCGCCAGCTAAGGTCCCCAAATATGGCTAAGTGGGAAACGAAGTGGGAAGGCTAAAACAGTCAGGAGGTTGGCTTAGAAGCAGCCACCCTTTAAAGAAAGCGTAATAGCTCACTGATCGAGTCGTCCTGCGCGGAAGATGTAACGGGGCTAAGCCATATACCGAAGCTGCGGATGCACATTTATGTGCATGGTAGGAGAGCGTTCCGTAAGCCTGCGAAGGTGCACTGGAAAGTGTGCTGGAGGTATCGGAAGTGCGAATGCTGACATGAGTAGCGATAAAGGGGGTGAAAGGCCCCCTCGCCGTAAGCCCAAGGTTTCCTACGCAACGTTCATCGGCGTAGGGTGAGTCGGCCCCTAAGGCGAGGCAGAAATGCGTAGCTGATGGGAAGCAGATTAATATTTCTGCACCATTGTGAAATGCGATGGGGGGACGGATCGCGGAAGGTTGTCCGGGTGTTGGAAGTCCCGGTCGCTGCATTGGAGAGGGTGCCCTGGCAAATCCGGGCACAGGACTCAAGGGTGTGGCGCGAGCTTCTTCGGAAGCGAAG
>NZ_JBFPKG010000187.1:0-1260 GCF_040948665.1 Paraburkholderia sp. BR14320 | reverse complement strand
CACGGCATCGTGCTTGATCAACCGCTCGCGGTTCTTCGTGAAGACCGTGGGCACCCACACCACGTCATCCATTGCCAGGCCGATGAACCAACGAAACAGAAGGTTGTATTGCACCTGCTCCATCAATGGATGACACTGGCGATAGCCAGACTTCACCGCTGGCGATGAGCGGGAGCGCACAAATATCGAGAAATCGTCAACCGTTAATAAGCTTCTTACAGACATGGCGCGTTAGGCTGCTTTCGGCAAAATACACACCCAAGCTACCTTGAAGGCACTGTTTCAAGAACCTCGCTCGGTCGATAAATCATGGAAACGTGCGTCGGTTGCTAACACCTCCCTTGTTTGGTCCCGAGAGTAACTCATTGATGAGGTTGCCCTAAAAGCTCGTTTGCGATGCGCTCACAACGTTCGGCGCAGCTTTCTACTTGAGTAGACCGCCATGTTGATTATCATGCAGTCCTCATCAGTAATAGGGAACATTCTCAAACTCAATATTCTTTACAATCCGTTATGACCTTTCCGTCAGGCTTGGCACCCATGGCAAGAAGAAGAAACCCAGACCCCAACGGATGCAACAGATGAACACTGGTACTGACCTTCCCTCTGTTTTTCGCCTTCCAGAGGCCCGGGGTTATGCAGCTACATCCGTTGCCTGCTAAGCCACGAGCCAGTCTCGCATGAACTGGGCCGGCGACACAAAGCCGAGCGACGAATGACGACGACTGCGGTTGTAAAACACTTCGATGTATTCGAACAAGTCCGCTGCGGCTTCGCGATGCGTGCGATAGCGCGCTGCATGAACCCGTTCATTTTTCAGGCTGTTGAAGAAGCTCTCCGTCGGCGCGTGTCCCAGCAATTTCCTTTGCGGCTCATGGAGCAACGCATGCCATAGTCAGCCAGCCTGCACTGAAATTCGTGGCTCGCGCCCTGGCTGCCACGGTCCGAGTGGTGCAGCGCGCCGGGCGCGGGCTTCCGGCGAAACCATGCCATCGTCAGCGCGTCGGTCACAATGTCGACCGTCATGCGCGGCTTGATGGACCAACCCACGACTTCTCGATTGAACAGGTCCAGCACGACCGCCAGATATAGCCAGCCCTCGTCGGTCCAGATATGCGTGATGTCCGAACTGAACCTGATTCGGCGCAGCCGGCGCGAACTCGCGGTTCAACAGGTTCGGCGCGACGGGCAGCTTGTGCCGGGAATCAGTCGTGACGCGGTAGCGGCGTTTGTGGCGTGCCCGGATACCGTTCTTGCTCA
>NZ_JBFPKG010000186.1:0-1268 GCF_040948665.1 Paraburkholderia sp. BR14320 | reverse complement strand
ACAAGGCGGGCAACACGGTGGATTTCCTGCTGCGCGCCCATCGGGACAAGGCCGCGGCGCGCCGCTACTTCGAGAAGGCGATTGAACAGAACGGCGAGCCCGAGACAATCACCGTGGACAGGAGCGGCGCCAATCTGGCTGCGCTTGAAGCGCTCAATGCCGAGCGCTTAACGCCGATCAAGGTCCGGCAAAACAAATACCTAAACAACTTCGTCGAGCAGGATCACCGTGCCATCAACCGCATCATCAAACCAATGATGGGGTTCAAGGATTTCCGCTGTGCGCGCATCACCCTGTCTGGCATAGAGATCGCACACATGATCCGCAAGGGGCAGATGTGTGACGATGGCGTCGCCTCGACTGCAGCCGAACAATTCTATTCTCTCGTGATGTAACCAATCCTCTTCATCTCAGGCGCCTGATCGTCGCATCGTCCTTAACGCGACACAACCAGATCTTGCGGTACATCGTTGGCGCTTCGCGCCGTGATCGCGTTTGCTTCTGCCATGCGGATCACCTCGCATACCAAATCTCCGTTTCGCACCGGCGGTCTTGCCGCGTCCACCACTTTCTGCATCATCGGCTCCTTCAACTGGAAACGAATATCACCTGCGCTGAAACCCGCAACCACTTGTACGAATTTCTAACCCGGGACACTAGTTGCACGTCAACGATAGTTCGGAGCGCTACTCAGCATTGGTGCGTGACCTGTGCGCGACGGTCGGCCTCGCGGATGCCGACTATGTGCTGCGCACTCGCTCGATCGAGGTCGAAGGCTTTGACGTCCGGCTCGAACACTTCGAGAACGATCTGGACGCACTGTACGTGAATTTTCATTACGGCACGGTGACGTCCGGCCGCACGCTCGTCGTATTCCGGCTGATGCTTGAGGCCAACCTCCTGATCTACGCCCAGGACCAAGCACAACTCGGACTCGATACGGACACTGGAAGTATCGTGCTCGTGCTGCGCGTGCCCATGAGCGACGACGTCGACGGCGCCGCACTCGCCGATCTGCTCTCGCACTATGCCGAGCATGGCCGCTATTGGCGCAAGAGCATCATCGAATCGACGGAAGAGATGTTCGAAGGGATCGTCGCGGGAGAGTTCTCGTGGCTGCGCGCATAGTGGAGCCGCCTGAACTGAGCCGCCCCGGGTTTTCCGGAGACCGTTTTGCTTGCGTCATGCCACAGTGACAGACTCAGCGAGATTTGCATAGTAAGCGGCTTCTGCCTCGGCAGGTGGAATGTTGCCGATGGGGCCGAAGA
>NZ_JBFPKG010000185.1:0-1305 GCF_040948665.1 Paraburkholderia sp. BR14320 | reverse complement strand
GGTTCTTCGTAGAAAAGCGTGGAGCGATTTTTGCCAATTGCGTAATCTGATGCCTGAATTGAGGGGACATCAGGGGGAGAATTGCTCGATCGCAAGGCACTGCAGGCGCTGGGGTGCTGGAAGGGCTACCGGCTGGAACGCGTAGAGTGGCCGCAGGGGGACAACCACACGCTTTCGCTTTATCTGAAACCGGTGAGCAGGGTCATGCATTGCGAGCAATGCGGAGCGCGTTGTTCGCAGATTCATGAGACGGCGGTTCGCCGGGTGCGCGACCTGCCACTGTTCGAGTATCGGGTGGTGCTGCACGTGCCCCGCCGCCGGGTCTGGTGCGAACACTGCGGTGGCCCGCGCCTGGAGAAGCTGGAGTGGCTGGGCCGCTACCAGCGGGTGACTGAGCGCTTCGCCAAGGCGTGCGAGAAGCTGCTGCAGGCGGCCAGCGTACAGGCGGTGGCGGCCTTCTACGATCTGGGCTGGCACACGGTCAAATCGATCGACAAGTTGCGCCTGCGCGCACGCGTGGCCGAACCGGACTGGTCGACGATCCGCTATCTGGCGATGGATGAGTTCGCGCTCCATAAAGGTCATCGGTACGCCACGGTGGTGGTCGATCCGATCGGCCGACAGGTGCTGTGGATAGGAGCGGGACGCTCCCGCGAGACAGCCAGGGCCTTCTTTGAGCAGCTACCGGAAGGCGTCGCCGAACGCATCGAGGCCGTCGCAATCGACATGACCACGGCCTATGAACTGGAGATCAACGCACATTGCCCGCAGGCCGAGATTGTCTACGACCTGTTCCACGTCGTGGCCAAATACGGGCGCGAAGTCATCGATCGCGTGCGCGTCGATCAGGCCAACCAGCTTCGCCATGACAGGCCAGCGCGCAAGGTCCTGAAGTCCAGCCGCTGGCTGCTGTTGCGTAACCGCCGCAACCTGAAACCTGAGCAGTCGGTGCATCTGAAGGAACTGCTGGCTGCCAACCAATCGCTGTTGTGTGTCTATGTGCTACGTGACGAACTCAAACGGCTCTGGTTCTATCGCAAGCCTGCCTGGGCGCAGAAGGCCTGGGAGCAATGGTGCGAGCAGGCAAGCCAGAGCGGTATCGCCGCCCTGCAACTGTTTGCGCAGCGCCTGCAAGGCTACTGGCATGGAATCCTGGCGCGCTGCCACCACCCACTGAACACCAGCATCGTTGAAGGGATCAACAACACGATCAAGGTCATCAAGCGCAGAGCTTACGGGTACCGCGACGAGGAGTACTTCTTCCTCAAAATCCGCGCCGCGTTCCCCGGAAATCCTCGATGAACC
>NZ_JBFPKG010000184.1:0-1305 GCF_040948665.1 Paraburkholderia sp. BR14320 | reverse complement strand
CAGGTTGCTGAAGTACCGCTGAAACACGTCATCGCGCAGAGTTCGTGAAGCGTTGATAGATGAACCACCACTTGCCCACTGGAGATCATGCGCGGCGCCGACACGTTCACCGAGAGTTTGTTTTCCGTACGCAAGCTGGACGACTTCGTGCCCAAGTCGCATCCGTTGCGTTCGATCCGCGTGATGGCGAACGAAGCGCTGGCGAAGATGGATCGACTGTTCGCGGGGATGTACGAAGCTGACATAAAGGGTGGACGGCCGAGCATCGCGCCAGAGAAGTTGCTGCGAGCCATGCTGATCCAGATCCTTTACAGCATCCGCTCGGAGCGCCAACTCATGGAGCAGGTGCAGTACAACCTGCTGTTTCGCTGGTTCATCGGCCTGGCCATGGATGATGAGGTGTGGGTGCCCACGGTCTTCACGAAGAACCGGGAGCGTCTGATCAAGCACGATGCCGTGATCGAATTCTTCAACGCCGTAGTGGCCATCGCCGAGAAGAAGTGCCTGCTCTCGGGGGAGCATTTCAGCGTGGACGGCACGTTGATCCAGGCGTGGGCCGGACACAAGAGCTTCGTACGCAAGAACGGTGACGATCAGGACAACGATGGTAGCGGCGCGGGCGACTTCAAGGGCGAGAAACGCAGCAACGAGACACATCAGTCGAGGACCGATCCAGATGCGCAGCTCTATCGCAAAGGCAAAACGGCCAGCGAATTGCGGTACATGGGCCATACGCTGACCGATAACCGGCACGGCCTGGTGGTCAATGCGCGCGTGACACGCGCCGACGGGCATGCAGAGCGTGAAGCCGCCAAGATCATGATCCACGACGCGCGGCAAGCGGCAGAGGATCCGAACGTAGAAATTACGTTGGGTGCAGACAAGGGTTACGACGCTCAGGAATTCATCGAGGCGTGCCAACAGATGAAGGTCACACCGCACGTTGCGCAAAACACCACGGGGCGACGTTCGGCAGTGCCCGACACGATTGCCTCGAGCGCGGGCTACGCCATTTCGCAGCAAAAGCGCAAGTTGATCGAACAAGGTTTCGGCTGGGCCAAGACCGTAGGACGCATGCGCCAGGTGATGGTGCGCGGCTTGAAGAAGGTGGACCAGATGTTCGTGTTGAACATGACGGCCTATAACCTCGTGCGCATGCGATCCCTGGCACAAATCCGCCCATAGTGGCTGGAAAAGGCGGCAATGAGGCCAGAAGTCGGCCTCACAGTGCTTTAAAAAGGTTGATGCGCGTTGAAATTGCACAATGCGAAAGATTTAGCGACGGTGGGCGCTCAAATCGTGGAA
>NZ_JBFPKG010000183.1:0-1318 GCF_040948665.1 Paraburkholderia sp. BR14320 | reverse complement strand
AAACCAAAAGCAGGGTCTGCGCCCCCGCCTGAGCTGCCCGCGATTCCAGAGGAGCTCATCGATCAGTTCGTGAAGGGTCCGATGACGGCGGAAGCGGTGCAGGCAGCCTCGATCGCGTTCAAGAAGGCGCTGATCGAGCGTGCGCTGGGCGCCGAGCTAAAACATCACCTGGGCTATCCGAGCGGAGGCCAACGCCCGCCGGAGTCGACCAACCAGCGCAACGGCAGGAGCGGCAAGACCCTGTTGACGGAGGACGGCCCGTTGCGGGTAGACATTCCGCGCGACCGTGACGGCAGCTTCGAACCGATCCTGATACCACGGCACGAACGCCGCTTTACCGGCTTCGACGACAAGATCATTGCGATGTACGCGCGAGGCATGACCGTGCGTGAGATACAGGGCTTTCTGGCCGAACAGTACGGCACCGAAGTATCGCCGGAGTTCATCAGCTGTGTCACCGATGCGGTGACTGAGGAGATCACAGCCTGGCAGGGCCGTCCGCTCGAGCCAATGTATCCGGTGGTGTTCTTCGACGCGCTGCGTGTGAAGATCCGCGACGAAGGGATGGTGCGCAACAAGGCGATCTATCTGGCGCTGGGGATCCTGCCCGACGGCACGCGTGACATTCTCGGACTGTGGATCGAGAACACCGAGGGCGCGAAGTTCTGGATGAAGGTCTTCAGCGATCTGAAGACACGCGGCGTGCAGGACATCCTGATTGCCGTCACCGACGGACTGAAGGGCATGTCCGACGCGCTTGAAGCGGTCTTCCCGGCGACCACGCTGCAGACCTGTATCGTGCACCTCATCCGCAATTCGCTCGACTATGCCGGCTGGAAGGAGCGTCGGGAGCTGGCCGCAGCCCTGCGTCCAATCTACACGGCGGCCAGTGCTGCTGCAGCCAGGCGGAGTTGCTTGCCCTGGAACGGGGCCCGTGGGGAAGCAGGTTCCCGACGGTCATGGCAGCCTGGCGCCGCGCATGGGTTCGCGTGATTCCGTTCTTCGCGTTTCCGCCTGAGGTGCGCAAGGTCATCTACACCACCAATTCGCTGGAGAGCGTGAATGCACAGCTGCGCAAGATCATCAAGACGCGCGGACACTTCCCGTCCGATGAAGCGGCGACCAAACTGCTCTGGCTTGCGCTGCGCAAAATCACCAGCGACTGGCACCGTGCGGCCCACGACTGGAAGGCCGCCATGCGGCAGTTCGCGATCCTCTACGAGGATCGCTTCACACGACCCAACAGCTAGAATGAAATTGATCGCCTGCCACGCCTGAAATGTTCAGACGCCTTGCACACAAAAATTCAGACACTCCC
>NZ_JBFPKG010000182.1:0-1446 GCF_040948665.1 Paraburkholderia sp. BR14320 | reverse complement strand
GGTTCATCAATGTCAGGTACGGAGCGGCAAAGTACCACTCTTCATCCGATACATCCGTTGGGTAAGGTCTGCGCTCTTTCATTCCGCCAGGGTACCAGGTCTGGCCGAAAGTTCATAACACCTTCTAACCCGACAATGCCTCCGCCTGAGCTGCGTAACTAGTTTCGCAATGGCTCCAGGGGTTTTCACGATTTCGCCTACATACCGCACCTCGCCAGCCGTGTCGGCAACCCGCCACGGCAATCGTTTCCTGATGTACATCCAAGCCCACGTACTTGCTAAACTTGTTCATGACCTATACCGCTCAATGCGGCTTTGAGCCGCCGTGTAACCCACCTCAAGCTTAATCCGCGTACCTGGAGTGCGGCAGGTCCATACCTGATGTCTAGGCGAAGTTTTGCGCCTCCTCGAGTAAGATCTCGCGCATCCAGATGCTTGCAGGATCACCATTGTGTAGCGAAGGCCATTGAATTGCTTCGGTAAATGAAGAAAGTGGCAGAGGCACTTCTGCGATCCGCAGAGGGGTTAGTTCTGAAAAGTGCTCGGCCAATCTCAAGGGGAGCGTAGCGATACGGTCGGTACGCGACAGGATGGAAGGGACGACACTGAACGTGGGCACGACAACCTCCTCGCGCCTTTTCAGACCGAGATCGAGCAGGAAAAACTCTTCGATCGAGGGCCTGCGCGCCCGCCCGAACCTCACCGTTACGTGTCCCATCGACATGTACTTCTCCAGCGCAATGCGGTGCGATAGCTGTTTATTTGTCGGACAGCCTACGCAAACGAGCCTCTCCTCAAAAAGAGCTGTCTTGGGATGGGTATCTGCCAGCAGCAACTCCGGCAGGAGCAGAAAATCGACTTCGCCGCGCCGAAGTAGCACACCGGGTTCATCATCTGGGAAAACGAACTCGAAGCTAACAGAGGGCGCCTCCCGCGCAACGCGTTCGACGACCTTCCGGAAATAGACGAGCGTCATAAAATCGGACAGGCAGACCTTGAAGCGGCGATGAGATTTGCTGGGCTGGAACGCGTCGCGCGAAATGATGGAAAGCTGTATGTGCGATAAGGCCTCCCGAACCGGTGCGACGAGTTCCGCCGCGCGCGCTGTTGGGACGAACTCGCGGCCCCTCATGACGAACAGGTCATCTCCGAAATAGTCACGTAGCCGTGCAACGGCAGCGCTCATGGCAGGCTGGCTCAGATTGACGTATTGGGCCGCGGCCGTCAGATTGCGCTCTGTCATGAGCGCATCCAGCGCAACCAGAAGATTGAGATCCAAGCCCTTGAAACGCATATTCAAAAATCCGTCTTATGTGTGACCTAGCAGGCTGCTGAAGTACACCCGAGTTGAAGAGGCCCCGCTCCAATTACGCGACTCTCGTCGCAAGATTTTTCGCATTGTGCAGATTCAATGCGAATTCACCGTCCCTTTAAGCGTTTTGAGGC
>NZ_JBFPKG010000181.1:0-1447 GCF_040948665.1 Paraburkholderia sp. BR14320 | reverse complement strand
CCGCTACCGCCGGCCACGCCTGTTCGTCATGACGTTGAGGTATTCGCGACGCAGCTTCAGGCGCGTGGTCTGGAAGTCCAGCAAACAGGTCTGGGCGCAACTCCACGAAGAGGCCTTCCGGTACTTCGGTGGCAGCATCAGTTACGTCGTCCTCGACAACCTCCGCGAGGGCGTCATCACGCCCGACCTGTACGAGCCCGAGATCAACCGGCTCTATGCCGCGATGCTCGAGCACTACGGCGTCGTCGCCGACCCGGCCCGCGTGCGTGATCCGAATCGAAAGGGCACCGTTGAGAATGCAATCCAGCACACGCAGAACACTGCGCTCGCCGGCCGGCGTTTCGAATCGCTCGAGGCCCAGAACGAATTCCTGATGCACTGGGAAGAGAACTGGGCCGCCAAACGTATCCATGGTCGCGCCCGGCGACAGGTCGAAGCGATGTTCCAGGAGGAAAGACCGCACCTGCGGCCGCTGCCTGCGACGGGCTTCCGCTACTTCACCGAGGTCGTGCGCACTGTCTGGGACGATACCACCGTGAGTGTCGATCGCAGCAACTATGCGGCGCGGCCTGCGCGCCCATCGGGAGTCTCGTGTGCGTGCGTATCTACGACACCACGATCGAGATCCGCGATCGTCGCTCGCAGGAGCTGCTGCGCACCCATCCACGCCACACCGAGCCGGGGTCGCTCGAGCTTCCCGAGAACGAGCGGCCATTCAATCCGTCGCGCCAGATGAGCGTCGCGTTAGCCAGCGCCGGCGACATCGGTCCACAAACGAAGGCGCTGTGCCAGCATCTGTTTGACGCCGAAGGTCGCGTTGGCCACCGCGGCATGTGGGGCATCGTCGCGCTGGCGAAGAAGTATCCCGCCTGGCTGGTCGAGCAAGCCTGCGATCACGCCCTGCGTCATCACCTCTATCGATACCGGCAGCTACGCGCCGTCGTCGAGCGGCTGTTCGAACAGGCACTTGAGCGCCTCGACCGGGCGCCGCAACTGGCCTTGCCGCTCACGCAGGAGCATCCCCTGATCCGCCCGGGTAACGAATACGGCGAGTTCTTCAACGTCGGCGCGCAGCACAGCGCCAGCTCTCAACCTCCCACAACAGGAGAAACTGTATGACCACCACGCTACCCGATATCGAGCGGGCGCTCAGGATGCTGCGCCTGTCCGGCGTACGCGACACACTGGAGACCCGCGTGCTGCAGGCACAGGGCACCCAGCAGCCGTTCCTGGAGATCTTTGCCATGATCCTGCAAGACGAGCTCGACCGGCGTCAGTCGCGGCTCATCGAGCGGCGTTACCAGCAGTCGGGCCTCGAGGAAAAACTCACGCTGGCCGAGTTCGACTGGTCGTTCAATCCGAAAATCCCGCGTCAGGCCTGCTTCCAACTCAACGCGCTGAAGTTCATCGCCGCGGGCGAGAACGGGCTGATCATCGGCAAACCTGG
>NZ_JBFPKG010000180.1:0-1453 GCF_040948665.1 Paraburkholderia sp. BR14320 | reverse complement strand
TCAGCACTTGCGAGAGGAGGTAAAAACAAGGATTCTTGATACCCGTTCGAGCCCCGAATCAGGCGCCTGTCGCTGGCGCCATTACGCCGAAAACACCCGGCTCCTTTACGGCGAAAGGCAACACCTGTGGTTGAACACGAGTCCGTGCCGGCTATCAGTCAGTATGTGACCCATCTAGCAAAGCATCGCGCCCATGGCCCGACTCTTGCGAAACAACCGGGCCTGACTGTCCGGGCTGAATTCATGCGTGTCGTTGCTACGCTTCTCGCCATGCCAGTGCTCGTGAGAGCCGGCACCGCCGTCAGGTGGCGAGTCGTCATCCGACTTCGTCCGGGGCAGAAAGGCCCAAGCCTGAATGAGCGCGCCTTCGACGCTGAAACGCTCGCCCGACAGATGGCCGCGCGCGCTCTGTCTCGACCGTCTCCTTGAACGGACCAACATCATGGGCCATCAGTCGGGCTCGGTTCTTGCTGAAAGTGGAGTGGTCACAAACCGCTTCGTCCATCGCCAGTCCGACGAACCAGTGAAACAGCCTGTTGTAGGAGATTTGCTCCGTCAGCATGCGTTCGCGGCGAATCGAATACAGCACTTGCAACAGCAGCGCGCGAATCAGCTGCTGCGGCCCGATGCTCGGGCGTCCGCCCTTCGCGTCGCTCTCGTACATGCGCGAAAAGACCGAATCCATGCGAGTGAGCGCATCGTTCAACCACAGCCGAATCGGTCGCAACGGGTGATTGCCGGAAGGAAATCATCCAGCCTGGACACTGTGAACATCGACTCGGTATAGCCGTCCGCTCTGCGCATCGCTTCAGCCTCAGTTTGTTGTCCGATTCTTCGTTTTCTAGGTTTACCCCTGCCGAGCGGATGACGTGCGCGCAGATATTTCAATCGCCTGCTAAGTCATCAGCGGTCTGGCGTTCAGATCAAAAGGGCGACATACCGAGTTCCAGTTTCGGGCTAGTAAGATGTACCTCTGGCTACTGATCGACTGTTTGGATCGGCTCGTCGTCATTTGGTCGAACGGCACCCGGACGCCGCGATCAAAGCGGTGACCGAGAGCGACGTGTTGCCCGTGATTCACTCAGATCCGTTGTTTGCACTATCGCCGGCCCTAGATGACACACGGATGCGCGATGCAATGCTCATCCTTCGAAGTTACACCACATCGACCGGCCGAGATGCTTGCACGGTGCACATTACATCGGCCAATGAGCAGGAGCATGCGTAGTCGAACGAACTCGCGCGTCAGACCCGGAAGGGGTAATGGGCCAGAGGGCGAAACGTGCATTCTAATTCATTTGCCTGTGGTATGCAGGTCAAGGCGCTGAGAGGTGGCGCCGCTTGTTCGGGCAGGGTCCCGAGATTTTTAAGTGGAACCACCGGGGCGTTCATGCTGCCGATTTGATCGCAGACAGTGTCGCGAAGTATGCCTCATCCGGCGTGCGGTCTTCCA
>NZ_JBFPKG010000017.1:0-136759 GCF_040948665.1 Paraburkholderia sp. BR14320 | reverse complement strand
CCCACGGCCGTATAGGCGTCATCGGGAAAGCTCGCGCCGGCGCCGGCGCCGCTTTGAAGCGTGACCCGGTGGCCTTGCGCCACGTATTTCTTGACCGTTTCGGGCGTCGCGGCAACGCGGGTTTCATGCGCGCGCGTTTCGGCTGGCACTCCGATGTGCATCGTTGTTCCTCCTCGACTTCCTGTTTGACGACAGATCTGCCGACGAGGCTCGCCGGCTTGCACATGCAACGGCTAACGCAGGCCCCACTTTAACCGAAACCGTCACGCCGCCAATATCGGGGTCGATGCGAATGCGCGGCAGCCCGCCAAACTGTTGCGATTCGGTCGCGAACGTGCTGCGAACCCGCCGCGAACCGGCCGGGAGCTTGCGCCGGCCATTGCCCGGCAGGGGTCGGTGCGGCGCCCGGCAGCCGGCGCGCATAACCGGTAAAATGCGCACCCATGAAACCGGAAACCTGGCTGCCGCACGTGACCGTCGCGGCGATCGTCGAGCGTGACGGGCGCTTCCTGCTGGTTGAGGAACACACGGCCGCCGGCCTGCGCCTGAACCAGCCCGCCGGCCATCTCGAGGCGGGCGAATCGCTGCTGGAAGCGGTGGTCCGCGAAACGTTCGAGGAAACCGCCCATCCGTTCGCGCCCGAGGCGCTCGTCGGCATGTACATGACCCACTTCGAGCGGCCGGACCGCGCGGGCACCACGTACCTCCGCTTCACCTATTGCGGCGCGGGCGGCGAGCCGGACCCGGCGAGTTCGCTCGATCCCGACATCGTCCGCACGCTGTGGATGAGCGCCGATGAATTGCGCGAGTGCCCCGAGCGGCATCGCACGCCGCTCGTGATGCAGTGCATCGACGATTACCTGGCCGGCCGGCGTTTCCCGCTCGACTTCGTCCATACCCATTCGGTCGGGCCGAAGCGATAAGGCCGTCACGAGCGGCCCCCCACAAGATCCATGCAGTCATGCAGCACCCAGTGAGTACCTTATGAGCAAGCGTAAAGTCGTGGTAGGCATGTCGGGCGGCGTCGATTCGTCGGTTACCGCGTGGCTGCTGAAGGAACAGGGCTACGACGTGGTCGGCCTGTTCATGAAGAACTGGGAAGACGACGACGACAGCGAATACTGTTCGACGCGCCAGGATTGGATCGACGTGGTGTCGGTCGCGGACCTGATCGGCATCGACGTCGAGGCGGTCAACTTCGCGGCCGAATATAAAGACCGGGTGTTCGCCGAGTTCCTGCGCGAATATTCGGCCGGCCGCACGCCGAACCCGGACGTGCTGTGCAACGCCGAAATCAAGTTCAAGGCCTTTCTCGATCACGCGATGTCGCTCGGCGCGCAAACCATCGCGACCGGCCACTATGCGCGCGTGCGCCAGAACCACGAGCGCGACGGCCGCTTCGAGCTGCTGAAGGCGCTCGATCATACGAAAGACCAGTCGTACTTCCTGCATCGGCTGAACCAGGCGCAGCTGTCGAAGACGCTGTTCCCGCTCGGCGAAATTCCCAAGACCAAAGTGCGCGAGATCGCTGCGCAGATCGGCTTGCCGAACGCGAAGAAGAAGGATTCGACCGGCATCTGCTTTATCGGCGAGCGGCCGTTCCGCGACTTCCTGAACCGCTACCTGCCGACCAAGCCGGGTCCGATGAAGACTACCGACGGCAAGATCGTCGGCGAGCACATCGGCCTCGCGTTCTACACGTTCGGCCAGCGCAAGGGCATCGGTCTTGGCGGCAGCAAGGACGGCAGCGGCGAGCCGTGGTTCGCCGCGGGCAAGGATATTCCGACCAATACGCTGTACGTCGCGCAGGGGCACGATCATCCGTGGCTGCTGTGCCATACGCTGTCGGCGGGCAACACGAGCTGGGTCGCGGGCGAGCCGCCGGCCGACGGCTTCGCGTGCGGCGCGAAGACGCGCTACCGGCAGGCCGATGCGGCGTGCACGTTCAACGCCGCGGCGGCAGGCGGTTCGGGCGATGGCCTGTTCGAGCTGACCTTCGACGCCGCGCAATGGGCCGTCACGCCGGGACAATCGGCGGTGCTGTACGACGGCGACGTGTGCCTCGGCGGCGGCATCATCGAACACGCGATGACCGGACAACCGGCCGAGCTGCCGCTGGATCAGGCGCCGAAGCAAACTCGCGCGCAGCGTCGCAAGCAGGCGCAAAAGCCGAAGCAGCCGCACCGCGCATCGCAGGACGAGCCGCAGACCCCGCGGCAAAAAGCGGCGCTGCTCGGCGCGCGTTGAGCGATGCGTAGCGGCGCGCGCGGCGGGTCACGCCACTCCGACACGCGCGCGCCGTTCATCCTGTTTTCCCCACCTGGCGCGGTCACACCCGCTTCACCTTCGCGTGCGACGCTCGGCTTCCATTCGCAGGACTCATCTTCGGGCTTCGCCGGTCCACGCCGCGCCGTGACCCGCAGCCGCCAGTTTTCCTTCGTGACGGATTCCGCTCGCGCCCCTCGCGCGGACGATCCCGCCGCAATGATCTTCACCGCACTGGAGTCCCCATGTTTTCTCGACGCTATCTGGCCATGTGGTGCGCAATCGCGCTCGCCGCGGTATGTGCCGCGCTCGCCACGACGCATCGCCTGTCGTGGTTCTGGATCATCGTGCCGGCCGCGCTCGTCGCGCTCGGCGTGTTCGACCTGACGCAACAGCGCCACGCGATCCTGCGCAACTACCCGCTGTGGGGCCACCTGCGTTTCATTTTCGAATTCATCCGGCCGGAGATCCGCCAGTATTTCGTGGAAGACGACACCGACGAAAAGCCGTTCTCGCGCGCGCAACGCAGCATCGTCTACCAGCGCGCGAAGAACGATGTGGATAGCCGCCCGTACGGCACCGAGCTCGACGTGAAGGCGGTCGCACACGAATGGATCAGCCACTCGCTCGCGCCGACCAGGCTCGACGGTCACGACTTTCGCATCGTCGTCGGTCCCGATCGCGCGCAGCCGTATTCGATGTCGATCTTCAACGTATCGGCGATGAGCTTCGGCTCGTTGTCGGCCAACGCGATCATGGCGCTGAACCTCGGCGCGAAGAAAGGCAACTTCGCTCACGACACCGGCGAAGGCTCGATGTCCAAATATCATCGCGAACATGGTGGCGACATCATCTGGGAAATCGCGTCCGGTTATTTTGGATGTCGTAACGACGACGGCACCTTCAACGCCGAAAAGTTCGCGAAGCAGGCCGCCGAGCCGCAGGTGAAGATGATCGAGGTGAAGCTGTCGCAAGGCGCGAAGCCGGGTCATGGCGGCGTGCTGCCGGCCGCGAAGATCACGCCCGAAATCGCCGAGACGCGCGGCGTGCCGATGGGCCGCGACTGCATCTCGCCCGCGACGCACTCCGAGTTCTCGACGCCGCGCGAGCTGCTCGAATTCGTCGAACGGCTGCGCACGCTGTCGGGCGGCAAGCCGACCGGCTTCAAGCTGTGCATCGGACATCCGTGGGAATTCTTCGGGATCGCGAAGGCGATGCTGGAAACCGGCATCCTGCCGGACTTCATCGTCGTGGACGGCGCGGAAGGCGGCACCGGCGCGGCGCCGCTCGAATTCACCGATCACGTCGGCGTGCCGTTGCAGGAAGGTCTGCTGCTCGTGCACAACACGCTGGTCGGCATCGGTTTGCGGCAGCGCATCCGCATCGGCGCGAGCGGCAAGATGATCACCGCGTTCGATATCGCCAAGACGCTCGCAATCGGCGCCGACTGGGTCAACGCGGCGCGCGGCTTCATGTTCGCGGTCGGCTGCATCCAGGCGCAGACCTGCCATACCGGCCGTTGTCCAACCGGCGTCGCGACTCAGGACCCGGTGCGCCAGCGCGCGCTGGTAGTGCCGGACAAGGCCGATCGCGTGTTCAACTTCCACCACAACACGCTGCACGCGTTGCAGGAGATCATCCAGGCCGCCGGGCTTCGGCATCCGGCGGAACTGCGCGCGCATCACATCGTGCGGCGCGTGTCGTCGCATGAGGTGCGGCTGATGTCGGAGCTGCTCAAGTATCTCGAACCGAACGACCTGCTGAACGGCAACTTTCGCTATACGCTGTTCGAGAAGTACTGGCCGATCGCGCAAAGCGATTCGTTCTCGCCGAAGGCGGAGCTGGCGGCGAGCTGAGTGCGCGCGGAGCCTCGCCGCGCCGCCTGTCGCCCAAAAGCCGCACCGCGGTCCGTCCGCCCCCGCAAAACGGGCCGCCCCCCTTCCTTTCCGTTAAAATCTCGGGTTTAGCACTTCGCTCCACGGCCCGCTCGCGCGCTTACGCGCGCCGCACGGCCCCCCATGCCCGAAAGGCACTTCATGCTCACGTTTCAGCAAATCATCCTGACCTTGCAGTCCTACTGGGACAAGCAGGGCTGCGCGTTGCTCCAGCCGATCGACATGGAAGTCGGCGCGGGCACGTCCCACGTCCATACGTTTCTGCGGGCAATCGGCCCCGAGCCGTGGCGCGCCGCCTACGTGCAGCCGTCGCGCCGCCCGAAAGACGGCCGCTATGGCGAGAACCCGAACCGTCTGCAGCACTACTACCAGTACCAGGTGGTGCTCAAGCCCGCGCCGGAAAACATTCTCGACCTGTACCTCGGCTCGCTCGAAGCGCTCGGCTTCGACCTGAAGCAGAACGACGTGCGTTTCGTCGAGGACGACTGGGAAAATCCGACGCTCGGCGCGTGGGGTCTCGGCTGGGAAGTGTGGCTCAACGGCATGGAAGTGACGCAGTTCACGTACTTCCAGCAGGTCGGCGGTCTCGACTGCAAGCCGGTGCTCGGCGAAATCACCTACGGGCTCGAGCGCCTCGCGATGTATCTGCAGAAGGTCGAGAACGTCTACGACCTCGTCTGGACCGAGTGGGAAGAGCAAGGCCCGAACGGCCCCGAACTGCGCCGCCTGACCTACGGCGACGTGTATCACCAGAACGAGGTCGAGCAGTCCACCTACAACTTCGAGCACGCGAACGTCGATCTGCTGTTCACGTTCTTCAACAGCTACGAAGCGGAAGCGAAGCGCATGATCGATGCGCAGATCGCGCTGCCCGCCTATGAACTCGTGCTGAAGGCCGGTCACACGTTCAACCTGCTCGACGCGCGCGGCGCGATTTCGGTCACGGAACGCGCGGCGTACATCGGCCGGATTCGCGCGCTGTCGCGTCTGGTCGCGCAGGCCTACTACGACTCGCGCGAAAAGCTGGGCTTCCCGATGCTCGGCAATCCGGTGCATGGCGTGCCCGGCCTCACCACCGACGAGCAGGACGCCGCGATGCCCGCGTGGGCGCCGCCGCTGAAAGTCGAACGCAAGATCGACCAGGACTGACGAGAACTTCAACCAATGACTCAATCTCAACACGCTACCCTGCTCGTCGAGCTGCTGACCGAAGAACTGCCGCCGAAGGCGCTCGCGCGTCTCGGCGACGCCTTCGCCGAAGGCATTGCGCAGCGCCTCGCGGCGCGCGACCTGATCGAAGGCGAACCGTCGTTCGAACGCTTTGCCACGCCGCGCCGTCTCGCGGTGACGATTCACAACGTGCGCGCGGTCGCGCCCGAAAAACACGTGCGCGAAAAAGTGCTACCGGTTTCCGTCGCGCTCGATAAAGACGGCCAGCCCACCGCGCCACTCGCGAAGAAACTCGCCGCGCTCGGCTTCCCCGACTTCACGGTAAGCGACCTTGAACGCGCGCAGGACGGTAAAGCCGAAGCGTTCTTCCTGCGCTACGCGGCGCCGGGCGCGACGCTCGCCGACGGCCTGCAAGCCGCGCTCGACGAAACGCTCGGGAAGCTGCCGATTCCGAAGGTGATGACGTATCAGCGCCCGGACGGCTCGAGCGTGCAGTTCGTGCGCCCGGTGCATCGTCTAACTGCGTTGCACGGCGAAGAGATCGTGCCGGTGAGCGCGCTCGGCATCGACGCCGACGACACCACGCTCGGCCACCGCTTCCTGTCCGAAGGCTTCGTGCAGATCCAGCACGCGCAGTCGTATGCCGAAACGCTCGAACACCGCGGCCGCGTGATCGCGAGCTTCGCCAGGCGCAAGGAAGCGATCCGCTCGCAGCTGCTCGCGCATGCCGGCGAGGACAAGGTCGTGATGCCCGAAGCGCTGCTCGACGAAGTGACGTCGCTGGTCGAATGGCCGGTCGTCTATGAGTGCCGCTTCGAGGACGAATTCCTGCAGGTGCCGCAGGAATGCCTGATCCTGACGATGCAGACCAACCAGAAGTACTTCGCGCTGACCGATGCGAATGGCAAGCTGCGCTCGCGCTTTCTGATCGTGTCGAACATCGAGACGGCGACGCCGGTCGAAATCGTCGAAGGCAATGAGCGCGTGGTGCGTCCGCGTCTCGCCGATGCGAAGTTCTTCTTCACGCAGGACATGAAGAAGCCGCTCGCGGATCGCGTGCCGCTGCTCGCGAACGTCGTGTATCACAACAAGCTCGGCTCGGCGCTGCAACGCGTGGAGCGGCTCGAAGGACTGGCCGGCGCGATTGCCGCAATGACCGGCGCCGACGTCGCGCGCGCCACGCGCGCCGCGCGTCTCGCGAAGGCCGACCTGATCACCGACATGGTCGGCGAATTCCCCGAGCTGCAAGGCACGATGGGCACGTACTACGCGCGCCACGACGGCGAGCCGGAAGAAGTTGCGCTCGCGTGCTCGGAACACTATCAGCCGCGCTTCTCGGGCGACGCGTTGCCCACCACCGAGACCGGCACCGTCGTCGCGCTCGCCGACAAGCTCGAAACGCTGGTCGGCATCTGGGGCATCGGCCTGCAGCCCACCGGCGAGAAAGACCCGTTCGCGCTGCGCCGTCATGCGCTCGGCGTGCTGCGCATCCTGGTCGAGAAGAAGCTGAACGTCGACTTCGTCAATCTGCTGCGCATCGCTTATGCGCAATTCGCCGGCATGCCGAACGTCGCCGATTCCACCGAAGCGATCTACGAGTTCAGCATGGACCGCCTGCGCGGCCTGCTGCGCGAACGCGGCTACGCGGCCGGCGAAATCGACGCGGTGCTCGCGCTGAACCCGACGCGGCTCGACGACATCGTCGCGCGCCTCGACGCGGTGCGCGAATTCGCGTCGCTCGCCGAAGCGGCATCGCTGGCGGCGGCCAACAAGCGGATCTCGAACATCCTGAAGAAGTCGGAAGGCGTGACAAACGGCGGCGTGCAGCCCGGCTTGCTCACCGAAGCAGCGGAGAAGGCGCTCAACGAGCAGCTCGAACAGGTGACGCCGCGCGTGCAATCGCAACTGGCCGTGCGCGACTACACCGGCGCGCTGACGGCACTGGCCGCGCTGCGCGAGCCGGTCGACACGTTCTTCAACGACGTGATGGTCAACGCGGAAGACCCGGCGTTGCGCGCGAACCGTTTGGCTCTGCTTGGCGCGCTGCATCAGCAGATGAACTGCGTCGCCGATATTTCCCGACTCGCCGCCTGAGCACCGCGCCATGCCGATCAAGAAAGTGGTGATCCTCGACCGCGACGGCGTGATCAACGTCGACTCCGAAGCGTTCATCAAGTCGCCGGACGAATGGGTTGCGCTGCCCGGCTCGCTGGAAGCGATCGCACGCCTGAACCAGGCGGGCTATCGCGTCGCGATCGCGACGAATCAGTCGGGCATCGGCCGCGGCCTGTTCGACATGGACGCGTTGAACGCGATGCACCTGAAGATGCACCGGATGGCGGCAGCGGTCGGCGCGCGCATCGAAGCGGTGTTCTTCTGCCCGCATACGGCAGAAGATCACTGCGAATGCCGCAAGCCGAAGCCCGGCATGCTGAAGATGATCGCCGAGCGTTTCGAGGTCGATCCGGCGCATACGCCGACCGTCGGCGATTCGCTGCGCGATCTGCAAGCGGGCGCGGCGCTCGGTCATCCGACGCACCTCGTGCTGACCGGCAAGGGCCGCAAGACCCTCGCCGCGGGCGGCCTGCCCGAAGGCACGATCGTGCACGACGACCTGCGCGCGTTCGCGCTCGACTTTCTCGCCGACGCGCAGGAATAAACGCGCACCACGCGCTCCCAACCCTCACCGACCACGCCGATGCGCTTTATCCGTTCCCTGCTGCTGCTGATTTATTTCGTTGTGGTCACGGTGCCGTACGCGACCGCGTGCATCATCGCCTTTCCGTTCCTGCGCGCGGAAAACCGCTACTGGATGGCGGCCGGCTGGTGTCGCCTGACGCTGTGGGCGGTGCGCTTCCTGAACGGCATCCGCTACCGCATCGAAGGTTTCGAGAACCTGCCCAACGGCCCGGCCGTGCTGCTGTCGAAGCATCAGTCGGCGTGGGAAACGATCGCGTTTCCGGCGATCATGCCGCGCCCGCTGTGCTACGTGTTCAAGCGCGAGCTGTTGTATGTGCCGTTCTTCGGCTGGGCGCTCGGCATGCTGAAGATGGTCCACATCAACCGCAAGGAAGGCAAGTACGCGTTCGAATCGGTCACGAACCAGGGCAAGGCGCGCATGGCCGAAGGCGCATGGGTCATCATGTTTCCGGAAGGCACGCGCACGCCGACCGGCAAGCAGGGCAAGTACAAGACCGGCGGCGCGCGCTTTGCGATCGCAACCGGCGCGCCGGTCGTACCGATCGCGCACAATGCGGGTCGTGTGTGGCCGCGCAACTCGTTTACGAAATATCCGGGTATAGTCACGGTGTCGATTGGCAAGCCGATCGAAACGACGGGGCTCACGCCCGACGAAGTGAACACGCGCGTCGAACAGTGGATCGAAGCCGAAATGCGCCGCATCGATCCAACTGCCTACAGCGCGGCGGCTAACGACTCCGCCGCCGCTCCCATCTGACGCGCCACGCCCTCGAAGCCCGAGGGCGTCTTGCGCGAAGCGAAGCCGATGCAGAAGTCTCCCACGCCGCAGCCCGCCGCGGCGCTCGAAAACCGGCAGCTCGATCTCCCGCTCTTCGCCGAGCCGGGGTCGACGTCGTCGACTCCTTCACCTTCCACGCCGGGCTCGTCCGGCACCGCTCCGGCCCGGCCGCCCGTCGCGCCGCTCGCGCCGGACGGCAGCAAGCTGCGCAGCCTCACCATCGGTTCACGCACGCTGCATTACGCGCTCAAGCGTTCCGCGCGCCGCTCGATCGGCTTTGCGATCGATAGCACCGGCCTCACCATCACCGCGCCGCGTTGGGTCACGCTTGCCGATATCGAAACCGCGATCACCGAAAAACAGCGCTGGATTTTTACGAAGCTGATCGAATGGCAAACGCGCGTCGAACAGCGCGCGCTGCCGAAGATCGATTGGAAAGATGGCGCCGAAGTGCCTTACCTCGGTCAGCCGGTGCGCGTGACGCTCGGCGCGCCGCAAGGCATGCTCGCGTTCAGCGCCGAGCACGGCGCGCTGCAATTGCCGCTGCCGTTGCAAGCCGATCCGCAGCAGATCAAGGATCGCGTCCAGGGCTGGCTGCAAGGCGAAGCGAAGCGGCTGTTCGGCGAACGTCTCGCGATCTACGCGCAGAAGCTCGGCGTCAACTATCGCTCGTATGCGCTGTCTTCGGCGGCGACACGTTGGGGCAGTTGTTCGAGCGACGGCAAGATCCGCCTGAACTGGCGGCTCATTCACTTTCCGCTATCGATCATCGATTACGTCGTCGCGCACGAGTTGGCGCACCTGCGCGAGATGAATCACAGTCCGCGCTTCTGGCAGACGGTCGAATCGATTTTTCCCGAATTCCGCGAGGCGCGTCAGACACTGAAGTCGCATCCGCCGGAGTTGTTGCCGACGCTTTAAGGCCGGGCGCTATCTCTGCGAGAGCGCTTTCGCGGACTGCAACAGATCGTCGAGCATCACGCCGCGCCTGTCCGGGCTCGTGTCGCGGCCAGTCATGAAACATAGCGCTGCGATCGGCAGTCCCGCACGGTCGCGAATCGGCGCTGCCATACAAAGCCTGAACGCGTTCGAAAGTCCTTCGGTGCAGCAGTAGCCTCGTTCTTTCGCGGCCTGCACGTCCTTCAGGAATTCGTCGAATTCGATGCTCGCCCCGTTGTCGAGAATGAAGTCTTCCGCCGGAATCAGCGCGCGGATCTCGTCGGCGCTCAGGTGACCTAGCAGCAGACGTCCCGTCGCGGTCCAGGGTATCGGCACTCTCACGCCGATGTCCGAACTGATGTTGAATGGCCGTGCACTGTGCTCGGACAACACGACCGTGTACTTGTTGCCTTCCAGCATGCACAGCTGCGTGGTCTCGTCGTACTTCCTCACCAGTCCCAGAATGGATTGATGCGCGCGGCTGATCAGATCGTTGTGCGTTGCGTAGTCGGACCCGTAGTAGTGCATCTCGCGCCCGAAGAACACGCTGCCATCCGTGGCGGTCTCGAGCCAGCCCACTTCCGTGAGAATCGCGACCAGCTCGTAAATACTCGATCGCGGCGCACCGGTTGCCTCGATCAGTTCGCGCATCGTCAGCGGGCGTTGGGCGATATGCAATTGCCGGAACATCGCGATTACGCGGTCCACGCCTCTCGCCCGAGACGATTCAGTAACAGCCATGCGTTCACTCCGTAATGCGTTGATCCGCGTTGATCCGACCGTCAATGGTCGAGAACTCGATGCAGAAACTGCCGGGTGCGTTCGTTCGACGGATTGACGAAGATCTGCTCCGGATCCCCCTGCTCGGCGATGACGCCCTTGTCCATGAAGACGACGCGGTCAGCGGTCTTGCGGGCAAAGCCCATTTCATGCGTGACGACGACCATCGTCATGCCGTCGCGCGCGAGCCCGCGCATCACCTCGGTAACCTCGCCGACCAGTTCCGGGTCGAGCGCGGACGTCGCCTCGTCGAAGAACATGATGCCGGGCTCGACCGCGAGCGCTCGCGCAATCGCCACGCGTTGCTGCTGGCCGCCCGAGAGCTGGCTGGGATAGTGTTCCGCGCGGTCCGCGAGCCCGACGCGATCGAGTGTCTCCATCGCGCGCTTGCGCGCGTCGGCCGGACTCATGCGGCGCGCCTTGATCAGCGCGAGCGTGACATTGCCGAGCGCGGTCTTGTGAGGAAACAGATTGAACTGCTGAAAGACCATGCCGACGTGGCCACGAATCTCCCGTGCCCGACGCGGATCATGCAAGGGCACTTCGTTGACCCAGACCTCGCCGGAATCGGTGGTCTCCAATCCCGCCATGATTCGCAGGACCGTGCTCTTGCCCGAGCCGGACGCGCCGATCAGCACCAGCACTTCACCCGAGCGGACCTCGAGATTGATTTCGTTCAACACCCTGGTCGAACCGAATGCTTTGCTGACACCTGTCAGTGAAATGATCGGCCTGGTTTGGCTTTGGTTACTCACGACAATCTCCTGCGGTCATGGTGGCGCACCCATTGCGAAAGCGGGAAGCACACGGCGAAGTAAATGAGTGCGACGAGTCCATAGATTTCCACCGGCTTGCCGATCCGGTCGACGATCGCCTGGCCACCGTGCATCAGCTCGGACATTCCGATCATGCTGACGATCGAGGTGTCCTTGATGAGCGACAGATACTGACCGATGAGAGGCGGCAACACGATCTTTCCAGTCTGGGGCAGCACGACGAACGAGAACGCCTGAGCCCGCGTGAGGCCGAGGATCTGCGATACCTCCCATTGACCTTTGGGTACCGCCTCGATCCCCGAGCGGAAAATTTCGGCGATATAGGCACCCTGATAGACGCTCAAGCCAATCGCGCCGGCAGCGAACACATCGATCGCATAACCGAAGTAGGACACGCCGAAATAGATCAACATCAGCGTGATCAGCACCGGCGTGCCGCGAAACAGCTCCGTATAGAGTCTGGCGATGCGGTCCGTGCCCCACGGTCCGAACGATCGCAACACCGCGGCGAACAGGCCGATGAGCGTGCTGCCCACGATGGACGCGATGGAGAGCAACAGCGTCGTCACCAGACCCTGCAACAGGATCGATAGACTGGTTTTCAGCAATTCGACTGACATGATCCAACTCCAATCCGGGAATCAGGCCCGCTTCGTCCGGCGCAGAAAGCCTGTCCCGAAGCCGGTGCGCGCCGGCAGGGCGAGGGGAGGATGAAAGATCCGCGCGCCGAGCTGGCCCGCAAGCCAGGACAGCACGTTACTGAGCACGAGATACGCGACGAGCGTCACGCTGAACGTCTGCAGGTAGAGAAGCGTTCGCGAGTTGATCACGGTCGCGGTGCCGGTCAACTCCGGCAATGCAATGGCGGACAGCAGCGACGTGCCGAGCAGCAACTGGATCAGGTAGTTGACGATGGCCGGATAGACCGCGCGCGTCGCCTGCGGCAGCACGACCTCGACGAAGATCTGCGCACGTTCGAGGCCGAGAATTCCGGCAGCCTCGAGCTGGCCGCGCGGCACCGACTGTATGCCGGCGCGGAACACTTCCGACAGGTAAGCACCGACATTGAGGCCGAGCGCAATGACGCCGGCCCAGTATGCGTCGAGCGAAATACCCGCGGACGGCAGACCGAAGAACACGATGAAAATCTGCAGGAGGACAGGCGTATTGCGGATGATTTCAACGTAGCCACGGGCGATCCACCGAAGCAGTGCGAGCGGAGAAGCGCCGGCGAGCGCGGTCAACAACCCGAGGACTAGCGCCAGTACGAAGGCCAGCACGGTCACCTGCAACGTCAGCCAGCTCGCGCTCAAAAACTCGGGCACGTAGCCCCACAAAGTCAGCCACTCGTAACTCATCTCATGCTCCCCATCGTGCGGGTTTCACTGCCGCGCTTCAAAACTGCGGATTGAGCGGATAGCGCGGATCGGTGCCGAACCACTTGTTGTAGAGCTGCGCGTTGAGCTTCGACGCATTGACGTTGAAGAGGAACAGATTCAGATAGTTGAGCCATTCCTGATCGCCGGCCTTGACGCCGAACGCGTTGTATTCGAGCGGGACCAGCGCTTCGTTCGTGACGGCAAGCTCAGGATCGAGCTTGGCCTGATACGCGAGGAAGTTGTTGTCCTCGATCATCGCGTCGGCCTGCCCCTGCTTGACGGCAAGTATCGCGGCCTGCGAGCTGTCGTATTCCTGGATCTTGACGGGGATATTCAGCGAGCGAACTTCATCGCCATTGGTCGACCCCTTGACCGTCGCGATCGTGCGACCGCCCATGTCCTTGATCGACTGAATGCCGCTGCTTTTCTTGACCAGCAGTGCTTCGCTGGCAACCACGTAGGGCGTCGTGAATTCGATCACTTTCGCGCGCTCCAGATTACGCGTGAAGTTGCAGAACACGACGTCCACTTTGCTGGTCTGCAGATTCGGAATCCGGTTGGCGCTCGTCGTATTCACGACCTCGAGCTTCACGCCCATCTGCTTCGCGAGTTCCTTCGCGAGGTCCACGTCATAGCCGTCCGGCTGGCCGTCCTTGTTATAGAACCCGAACGGCGCGAACGTGAGGCAGTCCCCGACGCGCAGCGTGCCTCGCTGCAACACGCCCTGAAGCGTCGACGGAGATGCCGCCGCGCTCTGCTCCGGCGTGGCGACCTTGGTGCAGCCAGTGATTGCGAGCAATCCAGCAACAGCGAACAGAAGGGCGGTCTTGGCGCCTCGATTGGCAAGCTTCATGGGCGGGGGTCCTAAGCGGAGAAGAGAGTTCCGGGGCGGACATATCGGCTTCAGCGCCTTTCGGCATGCCTGAAAATTCGCCGGGTCACGCATCGTTTGTCCGATATATCAGACTGATATCTGACGAACCGGATTGATACTGAGTGTTGGACACTAATATCGAACCCGCAACCGGACACAAACCCTTATTGCCCACACCTTTTTGTTGAAATAAGTCCGAGCGGATTCCATGAGGCGCATCCTGTCCGGGCTGGCCCGCGCCGTCTCGACCTATCAGGCAATCATTTACAATTCACGCAGGTCAATGCATTTATCGACAAACTGTCAAAGGAGTACTCATGCGTATCCTGCATACCATGCTTCGAGTCGGTGATCTGGACGCCTCGATCCGTTTCTACACCGAAGTTCTCGGCATGCGCCTGCTTCGAAAGAACGACTACCCGGACGGGAAGTTCACTCTTGCATTCGTCGGTTACGAGGACGAATCCGAAGGCGCGGCAATCGAACTGACCTACAACTGGGACACGAGCAAGTACGAGCTCGGAACCGGGTACGGTCACATCGCCCTCGAAGTCAACGACGCCTATGCGGCGTGCGAACAGGTGAAGAAACGTGGCGGCGTCGTGACGCGCGAAGCGGGACCCATGAAACACGGCACGACGGTCATCGCCTTCGTCGCCGATCCGGACGGGTACAAGATCGAACTGATCCAGAAGAAGGGACGAGTCGACTGACTCGAGTTCAACCGTTCACGCTGGACACTTCCCGAAACGCATGCGCCCGCTGCCCAGATTCGGGCGAGGCGCCAGAACGACCATAAAGCCCGGCTTCACGTTGTACCCGGGGATGTGCTGCCGGGCGTATTCGCCCGGCAATCCTGTCTCGCGCCGGCACTATCAAAAATAAAGCCGACTATTCACGATGAGCACGACCACCGCTCTGCCCGCGCGCCGCGCCCCGGATAGCTTCGCGATCCTGTTGATGATCGGCCTATGCGCAATCTGGGGACTGCAACAGGTCGCGATCAAGACCACCAATGCCGCGGTGCCGCCGGTCTTTCAGGCGGGGCTGCGCTCGACGATCGCGGCGCTGCTCGTGTGGGCATGGGCACGCTCGCGCGGCACGCCGCTCTTTCGCGACGACGGCACGCTCGGTGCGGGCCTGTTCGCGGGCGTGCTGTTCGCGGCCGAGTTCGTCTGCATCTTTTTCGGCCTGACGCTGACGAGCGCGTCGCGCATGGCGGTCTTTCTGTATACGGCGCCGTGTTTCACGGCACTCGGCCTGCACTGGTTCGTCGATGGCGAACGCATGCGGCGCATCCAATGGCTCGGCATCGTTGTCGCGTTCGCGGGGATAGCACTCGCGTTCGCCGATGGCTTCCTGCACCCGGACACCGGCGCGGCAGCAAGCGTAGCCCACGGCTCGACGCTAGCGGGCGCGGCCGGCGATGCGCTCGGCGTGCTCGCCGGCATCGCATGGGCCGCGACCACGGTGGTCGTGCGCGGCTCGCGGCTCGCGCAGACGAGCGCGAGCAAGACGCTGTTCTATCAGTTGACGGTGTCGGCGGTGGTGCTGCTCGCGTTGGCGCTCACGCTCGGCGAAGTGCGCGTGGAAAGCGTGACGCCGCTCGCGTTCGCGAGCCTCGCGTATCAGGCCGTGATCGTCGCGTTCGTCAGCTATCTGTTGTGGTTCTGGCTGTTGACGCGTTACATCGCATCGCGGCTGTCGGTCTTTTCTTTTCTGACGCCGATGTTCGGCGTGACCTTCGGCGTGCTGCTGCTCGGCGAGTCGTTCAGCGCGCGCTTTCTGATCGCCGCGCTGCTGGTGCTGACCGGCATCGCGCTCGTCAACGCGCCGGCGAAACGATAAGCGGCTCGACGGCGGCGCGCCGCCGTCGTCAAACGTTGAGGCTACTCCGGCGCCGCGGCCGAGCGCGCCGCCACCGCCTGCGCCACGCTCACGTATTCGGCAACCGGCACGTCCTCCGCGCGGCGTTGCAGATCGAAGCCGAGTGCATCGAAATCGACGGTATCGCGCAGCGCGGCAAGCGTGTTGCGCAGCATCTTGCGACGCTGCGAGAACGCCGCCGTCACCACCTCGCCGAGCACGTTTTCATCGACTGCCGGCATTTCGTGCCGCTCGTACGGGATCATCCGCACGATCGCCGAATCGACCTTCGGCGGCGGCTGGAATGACTCGGGCGGCACGTCGAGCTGCTTGTCGATCACGTAGCGGTATTGCAGCATCACCGACAGGCGACTGAACGCCTTCGTGCCCGGTTCCGCGACCATCCGCTCGACCACCTCGTTCTGCAGCATGAAGTGCTGATCGATCACGCGATCCGCGAAGGTCGCCAGATGAAACAGCAGCGGGCTCGAAATGTTGTACGGCAGATTACCGACGATGCGCAGCGACGCCTTCTCGCCCGGTGCCGCGAGCGATCCAAAGTCGAACTCGAGCGCGTCGCCCGAGTGCAGTTCGAGCAGGTCGCCGAACTTCGTCTTCAGACGGCCGATCAGGTCGCGGTCGAGTTCGACGGCGTGCAGCGGCGACTCGGGCGTCGCGAGCCGCTCGATCAGCGGCTCGGTCAGCGCGCCGAGGCCCGGACCGATCTCGACCATGCGCTCGCCGCGCTGCGGCCGGATCACGTCGACGATCGAATCGATCACGCCCATGTCGACCAGAAAGTTCTGACCGAAACGCTTGCGCGCGAGATGGCCCTGGTGCCGGCCTTGCTGTCTGCTGGTGGACATCGAAGAAACGCTAGAAAGAAAACTGCTTGAGAATGAAAGACGTCACGTATGGAAATACGACGCCACGCGGCGCGTCAAGCGCACCGCAAGCGCTCACGTCGCCCGCGCGTCAGCCCGCGCGACGGTGCTGCGCCATCGAAACAGCCGTCTCGATCGCGGCCATCAGGCTGCCCGCGTCGGCGCGGCCGGTGCCGGCCAGATCGAGCGCGGTGCCGTGGTCGACCGAGGTGCGGATGATCGGCAGGCCGAGCGTCACGTTGATCCCTTCGCCGAACGTCGCGAATTTCAGCACCGGCAGGCCCTGGTCGTGGAACATCGCGAGCACGCAGTCGGCTTCGTCGAGATAACGCGGCTGGAACAGCGTGTCGGCCGGATACGGACCGCGCGCATCGATGCCCTCGCCGTTCACCTGCTGCAACGCCGGCGTGATCACGTCGATTTCCTCGCGGCCCAGGTAGCCGTTTTCGCCCGCGTGCGGATTGAGCCCCGTCACGAGAATGCGCGGCGCGGGCAAACCGAAGTGATGACGCAGGTCGTGATCGATGATGCGCAGCGTCGCGACGAGGCTTTCGATCGTCAAGGCCGCCGACACGTCCTTCAACGGCAGATGCGTGGTCGCGAGCGCGACGCGCAGCGGCCGCTTGCCGGTGCCCGCGAGCATCATCACGACGCGCGGCGTATGGGTGCGCTCGGCCAGATATTCGGTGTGGCCGGTGAACGGCACGCCGGCGTCGTTGATCGTGCTTTTTTGCAGCGGCGCGGTGACGATCGCGTCGAACCTGCCGGCCACTGCGCCGTCGATCGCCGCATCGAGCAGATCGAGCACATAGCGGCCGTTCGCGGCGTCGAGCTTGCCTGCCTGTGCAGGCGCGCCGAGCGGGTGAGGTTCGAGCCGCACGCGCGGACCCTGCGCGAGCAGCGCGGCCCAATCGACGCCGACCGCGCGCGCCCGCTCAACGAGCAATTGCGCATCGCCGAGCACGGTGAACTGTGCGTGAGGCCAGTGCGCCGCCGCCCCCGCCAGCGCCTGCGCGGTCAGCTCGGGACCGACGCCGGCGGGCTCGCCGGTTGTGATCGCGATCTGCAGCGGGCGGTGGGTGGGCTCAGCAGCGCTCGTCATGGCATGGGCTCCGGTTACTGCACGTTCGCCGTGGTCGGCTTCACTTCGACGTACGCGGTATCGCGCAACTCGCGCAGCCAGTCGGCGTACGCCTGTTCCGCCTTGCGCTGACCGATGGCCTGACGCGCGAGATCCATCTGCTGCGCAATCGAGCCTTCCGCATCGCGGCGGCCGAGCACCTGAATCAGGTGGTAGCCGTATTCGCTGCGCACCGGCTCGCTGATCTGGCCGTCCTGCAGCGCGTTCATCGCGCGCTCGAACTCGGGCACCGTCTCGCCCGGGCTGATCCAGCCGAGGTCGCCGCCTTGCGACGACGAGCCGTCCTGCGAGTAGGTGTGCGCGAACTTCGCGAAGTCGCCGCCCGCGGCGATCTGATTGCGGATGTCGATCAGCTTCTGGCGTGCCTGCGGTTCGGACTGGCCGTCGCCGACGCGCAGCAGAATGTGGCGCACATGCGTCTGCACGAGCTTCGGCGCATCCGCGCTGCTGCCCTGGCCGGCACGGCGCTCGACCAGACGCACGATTTCGAAGCCGTCGTTGGTGCGGATCAGATCCGGACTGATCTCACCCGGACGCAGTGTCGAGGCCGCCTTCACGAACTCGGGCGGCAGCTTCGACGGTGCGAGGAAGCCGAGATCGCCGCTGTTCTTCGACGCGTCCGGCGCCTGCGAATTGGCCTTCGCGAGCTTGGCAAAATCCGCGCCGCCCTTCGCTTCGGCGAGCAGCCCCTGGGCTTTCTTCTGCGCCGCCTCGATGTCGGTTTCCGGCGCGTTCAGCGGCGCACTCACGAAAATGTGCTGCATATGCAGGTCGCTCGTCTGGCCGGCGCCCGGGCCGCGCTGGCTGGCGATGTAGTTCGCGACCTCGGCGTCCGTCACCGTGATCTTGCTGTCCACTTCCTTCTCGCGCAGACGCGACAGCGTCAGCTCCGTGCGCGCGTCGTTCGAGAACGTGGCCCAGGGCACGCCTTGCGCCTCGATGCGCGCGCGGTACATTGCGAGCGGCATGTTGTTCGCCTGCGCGAGACGCTCGAGCGTGCGCTGCACCGCTGCGTCGTCGATGTTGATGCCGTCTTCCTTGGCCTTTTGCAGCTGGATGCGCTCGAGCACCATCTGCGTGAGCACCTGCTGGCGCAACTGGTCCGTCGGCGGCACCGGAGCGTTCTGCTGGTTCAGCCGGTGCGCGATCAGACCGACCCGCTCGTCGAGCTCGCGCTGCGTGATGACACCGTTGTTGACCACCGCGGCGATGGTGTCGACCGTCTGGCCGCTATTGCCGCCCAATGCCTGCGCCTGTACCGACGCGACTGGAACGAAGGACGCCGCGGCGACGAGACCCGCCGCGAGTATTGCCAAGCGAAGCTGTTTCATGATTGCCACAGATACTCCAATGATGTCGGGCGCTTCGCCCGTCTTTTCGCAAGCCGTGAATGACCGGGCGACCGTCATTCGTAGTTGGTGAACCGCGACTCCGGCGGTGGCGGTGGCGGCAACGGCGTGTAGCCGGCCACACTGCTGCGGAACGCGGTCATCAGCCCGTTGTCGACGCTCGACAAGCCCTTGAACGTCAACTGCGCCAGAAACCGCGTGCTCGACTGATTCTGTCCCGACGAGTTCAGGCCGTTCGCGTAGCGCTGGATGCCGGCGCCGAGCGTCCAGCAATCCGCGTCGTATTGCAGGCCGACCAGGCCGTCGACGATACGGTGGCCACCGAGGTCATAGTTGAACCGGCCGACACCGTACATCCGGTGCGACAGCGGCCATTGACCCGAAATCAGCACCTGATTGATCGGCTGGTTGTCGAGCGTGGTGTTGGCGCGGGTGTAGCGGTACGCCACGTTGAGGACCTTGCCGGTCTCCGGACTGAACCCGAAGCCGACGCTCGTCTTCGTGAGCTGGTTATTGTCCGCATTATATTGGAACGCCGTTTCCGAAGCGAAACCGGCACCCAGCTTGATCGCCGCACCCGCGATCAGGTCCGAGTGCGTGGCCTGCGCGCTCGTCTGCGAAGGCTGCAACGTGACACGCTGATCGCGGAAATAGTACTGCTGCGCGATCACGAAGCGCGCGCGTTCGTCGCCGGTGGCCGGGTTGATGAAGCGCGTGGTGAGACCCGCGGTCAGGCGGTTCGCGTCGGCGATCCGGTCGTTACCGACGAACGTGTTCGGCGTGAAGATTTCCGCGAGACCGAAGTCGGACTCGGCGGTATCGAACAGCGGCGCGTTGTTCTGATTGCGGTACGGCGTGTAGACGTAGTACAGCCTCGGCTCCAGCGTCTGGATGAAATCCTGGCCGAACAGGCGCACCGAGCGCTCGAAGGTCAGCCCCGTGTCGAACGTGAAGGTCGGGATCGACTCGGTGAAATTCTTCTGCGGGTTCGGCACCCCGTTCAGATCGGTGCCGATGTTGTTCAGGTTGTACGACGCGAAGTGCCACTGCACCTTCGGCGTGACGAAGTAGCCCGGCCCCACCACCGAATACGACACGTACGGGTTGAACAGCACCCGCTGGCCTTCGGTCAGGTCCGCGGTGGTGATGCGGAAGTTCGTGTAGTCGGCCTCGGCGCCGAAGTCGAAGCCGCCGACGTTGTACTTCGCGTACTTCACGTTCAACTGCGGCTCGCGGCCGTACGGCGCGACCGACTCCTGCAGCGTCTGCCAGTGCTGCTCGCGCGCGAGCACGGACCACGGCCCGTTGTTGTAGGTCACCCCGGCTTCCTGCTGATACAGGAGCTGGAGGCCGTTCATGAACTGGTTGACCGACGACGACAGGTCCTGCGGATAGGTGTTATCCGAGACCTTGTTGTAGTAGATGTAGCCGCCGAAGCCGTTACCGAAATTCTGGTTGTGCTGGATGTACAGCGCGTAGCGGTTGGTCTTCGTCAGGCGATCGTCAGGCAGAAATTCACCGGTGATCGAACCGGAATACGTTGGCGACAGATAGCGGAACGTGCTCTGCAACTGCACACCGCGCTTCGAGATCAGACGCGGCGTGACCGTCAGATCTCGATTCGGCGCGATGTTGAAGTAATACGGCACCGACAGCTCGAAGCCGTTCGACGAGCTGAGCGAGAACGTGGGCGGCAACAGGCCGCTGCGCCGCTCGCCCGACAGCGGGAACGACAGCCACGGCGACGCGAACACCGGCACGCCCTGGAAGAACAGCACGCTGTTGTAGGCGACGCCTTCGTCGGCGCCGGTGTCGAAATCGAACTCGCTGCCCTTGATGTACCAGGCCGGATCGTCCGTGCACGCGCACGCGGTGTAGGTGGCCTTCGTGAACACCGAGCGCTCGGCGTCGAGCAGGTCGACGCGCTGCGCGCTGCCCGAGCCGCCCGTCAACGTGAAGTGATACTTCGGCGCGGTCATGAAGCCTTCGGTCGAATCGACGCGCAGATGCGCTTCGGGCCCGATGAAGGTATTGCCGGTGTTGATCACGTGGACATTGCCGTACGCATCGGCCATGTCCGTGTCCTGGTCGTAGTGCAGGCCATCGGCCTTGATCACGGACGTGTTGTGGCGCACTTCGGCCGAGCCCTTGGCGGCCAGATCCTGGTCGACCGTGCCGCTCGCATGGTCGCCGAGCACGAAGGTGGCCGGCCGCTGGCCCGTTTGCAACGGATGATCCTCGAGCTGTGGCGCGAGCTGCATGCCCCACGGCGGGTAGACCGCTTGCGGTTGCGCAGCTTCCCCCACCAGCTGGGCGTGCGCAAGCGCGGGCATCAGGCCCGGAACGGCGACAAGCGCCGCGACGAGCCGCCTTTTGCGCGGCACTACTGCACAGGAAGGAGTGGTATCGGAAAGCTGTCTGGGCGGCATGTATCGTTTGGCGAGTCGACCCGTGTGCAAGCTTCCGTCGTCACGATCCACCGCCTGCACACCGCGACCGTGAGAGTCGGCTGCACGTCTGGATCCCAATTTGCCGAGTGATGAGGCGGGCGGTAAAACGGAGCACGCGAAAGCTGGCGTGTGAGTCGCGTCAAAAAAGTCGTGGGGTATTATATGGCAAGACGTTGTCCCCAAGAATTTGCCGCCGCTTTTCATGACGCTGCCTTCCACCCAAGACTTCACCGACACCCGCCTCTCCCTGCTCAAGGCCTGGCTGCAAGGCCACGCCGCACGCCATGCGCTGGAGCTCGACACGATCGTTCCGGCCTCGTCCGACGCCAGTTTCCGCCGCTATTTCCGGCTCGCCGGTAAGGCGCCGGAAGGCAACGGCGTGGCCACGCTGATCGCCGTCGACGCGCCGCCGCCCGAAAAATGCCGCGAATTCGCGCAGATCGCGCAATTGCTCGACGCCGCCGGCGTGCACGTGCCGCGCGTGCTCGAGGTCGACTTCGACGCGGGCTTCATGCTCGTCACCGATCTCGGCACCGCGCCGTACCTCGGCGCGCTGATCGACGCGCAGGCCGCGGGTGATACCCGCGCGGCCCGCACGCTGATGCGCGACGCGCTCGATGCGCTGATCCGCTGGCAGCTCAGCTCGCGCGAAGACGTGCTGCCGCCGTTCGACGAAGCGTTCCTGCATCGCGAAATGGAGCTGATGCCCGAGTGGTTCATCGGCCGGCACCTTGGCCGCGAGGTCGATGCCGCAACGCGCGCGCAGCTCGATCGCACGTTCGCGCTGCTGATCGCGAGCGCGCGCGCGCAGCCGCAAAGCTTCATGCTGCGCGATTTCATGCCGCGCAATCTGATGATCGCCGAGCCGAACCCCGGCGTGATCGACTTCCAGGACGCGGTGTACGGGCCGATCACGTACGACGTCGTGTCGCTGCTGCGCGATGCGTTCCTCAGCTGGGACGAGGAGTTCGAGCTCGACTGCTTCGTGTACTACTGGGAGCGCGCGAAAAAAGCCGGCCTGCCGGTCGATGCCGATTTTGGCGAGTTCTATCGCCAGCTCGAATGGATGGGGCTGCAGCGGCACATCAAGGTGCTCGGCCTGTTCTGCCGCATCAACTACCGCGACGGCAAGGCGCATTACATGAAAGACCTGCCGCGCTTCATCGGCTATGCGCGCAAGGTGGCCGAGCGTTACGCGCCGCTGCGCGGGTTCGCGAAACTGCTCGACGACCTCGAAGGCCGCGCCCAGGAAATCGGCTACACCTTCTGACCGATGACGATGTCCGTGAATAAAGCGATGATTTTCGCCGCGGGCCGCGGCGAGCGCATGCGTCCGCTGACCGACGCGTGCCCGAAGCCCTTGCTCGAAGTGGGCGGCAAGCCGCTGATCGTGTGGCAGATCGAACGGCTCGCGCGGGCCGGCATCCGTAGCATCGTGATCAATCATGCGTGGCTCGGCGCGCAGCTCGAAGCCGCGCTCGGCGACGGTTCGCGCTGGCAGGTCGAATTGCGCTACTCGCCCGAGCACGAGGCGCTGGAGACCGCGGGCGGCATCGCGCAGGCGCTCCCGCTACTGACCGACGACGGCGCGGATCACGTGTTCGTCGCGGTGGCCGGCGACGTCTACACCGATTACGACTATGCCGCACTGCACGCGCACGCCGGCGCGCTGCAGGCGCTGCCCGAGCCCGGCATGCATCTGGTGATGGTGCCGAATCCGCCGTTTCACCCGAACGGCGACTTTGGCCTCGTCGACGGCGTACTGTCGCTCGACACGCAGCCGCGCCTCACGTTCGGCAGTTTCGGGCTGTACGACACGCGCATGTTCCGCGATCTGCCGCGCGGCACGCGGCGCGCGCTGAGCCCGTATTACCGCGCGACGATCGCGCGTGGGCTCGCGAGCGGCGAGCTGTACGAAGGCGTGTGGGAGAACGTCGGCACGCAGGCGCAGCTGGAAGCGCTCGATCGGCTGTTGCGCTCGCGCTGAGCTTTACTTCGCCGCGCTCTCGCCCGCGCCGACCGCTTCCGCCCTTTCCACCGCGTCCGTGGTCTGCGCGGCGCGCTGCTGCAACGCCCACATCTGCGCGAACAGGCCGTTCGCTCGCAATAGCTCGGCGTGCGTGCCGCGCTCGACGATGCGCCCCTTGTCCATCACGATGATCTGCTGCGCGTGCACGACCGTCGATAACCGGTGCGCGATGATCAGCGTCGTGCGTTCGCGCGCGATCAGGTCGAGTTCGTGCTGGATCGCGCGCTCCGAGCGTGAATCCAGTGCGGACGTCGCTTCGTCGAACAGCAGGATCGGCGGATTCTTCAGGATGGTCCGCGCGATCGCGACGCGCTGCTTTTCGCCGCCGGACAGCTTGAGCCCGCGCTCGCCGACCGGCGTGTCGTAGCCCTTCGGCAGACTCTCGATGAACTCGTGGATGTGCGCGGCGCGCGCCGCCGCGATCACTTCGTCGCGCGTCGCCGACGGCCGCCCGTACGCGATGTTGTAGTAGATCGAGTCGTTGAATAGCACCGTGTCCTGCGGCACGATGCCGATCGACGCGCGCAACGAATCCTGCGTGACGTCGCGAATATCCTGCCCGTCGATCCGGATCGCGCCGCCCGTCGCGCGGTCGATATCGTAGAAGCGGAACAGGAGCCGCGCGAGCGTCGACTTGCCCGAGCCGCTGTGGCCGACCACCGCGGTCGTCGTGCCGGCCGCGATGGTAAAGCTCACGTCGTGCAGAATCGGTCGCGAAGACTCGTACGCGAAGCTCACGTTGTCGAAACGCACCTGCGCGCCGCTGACCTGCAAGGCCACCGCATTGGGCGCATCGGGCACTTCCTGCGGCGCGCCGAGCAGCGTGAACATGCGGTCCATGTCGGTCAGGCTTTGCTTCAGCTCACGATAGACCACGCCGAGAAAATTCAGCGGGATATACAGCTGCAGCATGAACGTGTTGATCAGCACCAGGTCGCCGAGCGTCAGGCGCCCGGCCATCACGCCCTGGGTCGCGCGCCACAGGATGAACACGAGCCCCGTGCCGATGATCGCCTGCTGCCCGAAGTTCAGCGCCGACAGCGAACGCTGCGACTTGATCGCCGCCGCGCGATAGCGCTTCAGGTTTTCGTCGTAGCGGCTCGCCTCCCACTCCTCGTTGCCGAAGTACTTGACGGTCTCGTAGTTGAGCAGCGAGTCGATCGCGAGCGAATTCGCCTTCGAATCGAGCTCGTTCATCGTGCGGCGAAAGTGAGTGCGCCACTCGGTGACCTTCACCGTGAACGCGATGTAGGCCGCGAGCGCGATGAACGTGACGATCGCGTAATAGGCCTCGTACTTGACGACGAAAAAGCCGAGCACGAGCCCCACTTCGACGAGCGTCGGCAGGATGCTGTACAGCGAATAGGAAATCAGCTGCGTGATGCCGCGCGTGCCGCGTTCGATATCGCGCGACATGCCGCCCGTCTGCCGCTCCAGATGGAAACGCAGCGACAGCCCGTGCAGATGACGAAACACTTTCAGCGCGAGCTGGCGCACCGCGCTTTCCGTCACTTTCGAAAACAGCATTTCGCGCAGCTCGGTGAAGAACGACGTGGACAGCCGCACCACCGCATACGCGACCACCAGCAAACCGACACCGCCGAGCAGCACGATGCCGGGGGCGTCCTGCGCGCGGCCGAGCGCGGTCAGATGCCGGATCGACGCGAGACTGTCGACGATGTGCTTCATCACGATCGGCACGCCGAGGTTCGCGACCTTCGCGCCGATCAGGCAGCCGAGCGCGATGCCGACTCGCCATTTGTAGGTTGCAAGATATGGCAGCAGCGACAGGATCGTTTGCCAGTCGTTGCGGGGTCCGGTGGAAATCGGCGAAGGTTCTGACGAAGGGGCGCGGCGCATAAATCGTGGAGAGAGTGTGGAACTGCCGGAGTTCGCAGCGGCGCGGCTCGCGCGCCTGGCTGGGCGCTTTCCCGTACAATTCGTGATCCCCCGTATTGTCGCAGAAGCCAGCTGGCGGCGCTTTCCGCAGCCTATGGTCGGGCTGGCCCAGCCGTTGCGTCCGTGCGCGTCAATACACTCGAACACGTTTCCCAAGGATGTCCCGATGACCGATCTTCTTCAACTTCCTTCCAAGCCTTGCGCGCTGCGCGTGATGCCGCAGCCGTCGGACGCGAACATTCACGGCGACGTGTTCGGCGGCTGGATCATGGCGCAGGTCGACATCGCCGGCTCGATTCCGGCAAGCCGTCGCGCGAATGGACGAGTCGCGACGATCGCGGTCAATTCGTTCCTGTTCAAGCAGCCAGTGTTCGTCGGCGACCTGCTGAGCTTTTACGCGGATATCGTGAAGACCGGCAATACGTCGGTGACGGTGTCGGTCGAGGTCTACGCGCAGCGGATGAGCCTGTCGCAGGAAGTCGTCAAGGTCACGGAAGCGATCCTCACCTACGTCGCCACCGATAGCGACCGCCGTCCGCGCGCACTGCCCGTGCTGGACTGAGCCAGCAAGGATGCTTAAGCTAGCGGTTCCCCGCGTCACGCGCCGCGCCACCCGCTAGCCGTTGCAGCCGATCAGCGCACGAGGCCCGGGCGCCCCATAGTCGCTCTTCTAATGGATACGTGATGAAACTGATCGGAATGCTCGACTCGCCGTACGTGCGGCGCGTCGCCATCTGCATGAAGCTGCTCGCGCTCGACTTCGAACACGAGTCGATTTCGGTATTCCGCACCTACGACCAGTTCGCAAAGATCAACCCGGTCGTCAAAGCGCCGACGCTCGTCGCCGACAACGGCGCGGTCGTGATGGATTCGACGGTGATCCTCCAGTATCTGGCGACGCTCGCCGGTCCCACTCCGCTGTTCCCGACTCAAGCCGACGCGGCGTTGCGCGCCGCGCGTCTGACGGGTCTCGCGCTCGCCGCGTGCGAAAAGAGCGTGCAGATCGTCTACGAGCGCAATCTGCGGCCGCAGGAGAAGCAGCATGAACCGTGGGTGGAGCGCGTAAGAGCGCAACTGCTCGCCGCCTATGCCGAACTCGAACGCGAGTTGGGCGAAGGGCCGCTGCCCGACACGCAGCAGCAGTTCAGCGCGGCGGACGTGGCCGTCGCCGTCGCATGGCAGTTCACGCACATGCTGCTGCCGGAGGCGGTCAGCAAGGCCGATCATCCGCGGCTCGAGAAATTTTCCGCGTTCGCGGAAAGCCTGCCGGTATTCAAGGACACGCCAGCGGAGTGACCGGCGTTTGACACGGCCCGCGGCGACCCGCGGCGACCCTGGGCGCCGCGGGTCACGCTCCCTTCACGCCGGCTCCAGCTCTGGCACCAACCCGCCATGCAGCAGCTCGGAAATCCCCTCGGTCGATAGCGGCTTCGCGAAATAGAAGCCCTGCATCTCGTCGCACGCGCGTTCTTTCAGGAAGTTGAGTTGCGCGGACGTTTCGACGCCCTCGGCGATCACCTGCAGCTTCAGCGAATGCGCGAGCGCGATGATCGCCGACGTGATCGTCTCGTCGTCGCCCGACACGCCGATATCCGATACGAACGAGCGGTCGATCTTGAGGCGGTCCACCGGGAAACGTTTCAGATAGCTGAGGCTCGAATAGCCGGTGCCGAAGTCGTCTATCGCGAGACCGATGCCGAGCGCGTGCAGCTCGTTGAGCATCAACACCGCTTCTTCCGCGTTGCGCATGATCGTGCTCTCGGTCAGCTCGAGTTCGAGATACTTCGGTTCGAGCCCGGTCTCGGCGAGCACCTGCATCACGAGCTTCGCGATGTCGCGCTGCTGGAATACCCGCGCCGACAGATTCACCGACACGCGCGCGGGCGGCAAGCCCTGATCCTGCCACGCCTTGTTCTGCCGACATGCCTCGCGCAGCACCCACTCCGACAGCGGCCCGATCAGCCCGCTTTCCTCGGCGAGCGGAATGAACGACGACGGCGGCACGAGCCCGGCCTCCGGATCGCGCCAGCGCACCAGCGCCTCGATGCCGACGATCTGGCCGCTGACGATATCGACCTGCGGCTGATAGTGCAGCAGGAACTCGTTGTCGCGCAGCGCGCGGCGCAGGCGCCGTTCGAGATTCAGGCGCGCGCCCGCGCTCGCGTTCATCTCCGGCTGGTAGAACTGGAACGTGTTGCGGCCCATGTCCTTCGCGCGGTACATCGCGACGTCGGCCTTCTTCATCAGCGTTTCGGCGTCCTCGCCGTCTTGCGGGAACAGGCTCGCACCCATGCTGCAGCCGACGTACAGCTCCGTGCCGTCGAGCCACACGGGCTCGGCGATCGAGGCGCGCACGCGCTCCATCCACGTGATCAGCGATTGCTCGTCGACGGTGTCGGTCATCACGATCACGAACTCGTCGCCGCCATGGCGCGCGACCGTGTCGCTGGTGCGCGAGCAGCGCGCGAGCCGCTCGGCGACCACGCCGAGCAGCCGGTCGCCGACGCTATGACCGAGGCTGTCGTTGACGTTCTTGAAGCCGTCGAGATCGAGGAACACGACTGCCACGCCCGTGTGATGCCGCTGCGCGACGACGAGCGCATGTTCGAGCCGGTCGCGCAGCAGGTTGCGGTTCGGCAGCCGCGTGAGGCCGTCGTAGTTGGCCTGGTATTCGAGTTGTTCCTGATAGCGGATCAGCTCGGTGACGTCGTTGATCACGCCGATATGATGGGTGATCACGCCTTCCGCGTTCGGCACAGGCGCGATGAACAGCTGATTCCAGAACAGCGCGCCGTCCTTGCGATAGTTGCGCACCACCGCGCTGACCTCGCGATTCGCCGCGAGCGCCTCGCGGATCAACGCGACGCCTTCCTGATCACGGTCGTCGCGCTGCAGCACGCGGCAGTCGTGACCGATCACCTCATCGAGATCGTAGCCGGTGATGCGCATGAACGCCGGATTCACGTATTCGATCAGATTGCCCGACGGTGACGGCGCGGTAATCAGGATCGCGTTGACACTCGCGTCGAGCGCACGGCTTTGCAGACGCAGCGCGAGATCGGCGCGCTTTTGCTCGGTGATGTCGGTGTACGAGCCGAGCACGCCGATCACCTGGCCGTCGCCGTCGGTGAACGGCAGCTTGCTCGTGACCCTCGTGCGATGCACGCCGTCGATCACGAAGTCGACCTCGAAGTTCATCTTCGGCACCCCGGTGCTGGCGACTTCTCGATCGTGCTCGTTCAGCAGGTCGGCGAACGCGCGCCACGGCAAATCGGTGTCGCTCTTGCCGATCACCTGCTCGGGATACGCGAGCCCCGCGTCGCGCGCGAACGCCATGTTGCAGCCCAGATAGCGCGAGTTCAGATCCTTCCAGAAGATCCGCTGCGGAATGTTGTCGATCACCGCTTCGAGCATCTGATTCGAGCGCAGCGCTTCGGCTTCGGCGTTGATCTGATCGGTCACGTCGTCCGCCAGCACGAACGACGCGTCGCGGCTCATGAAGCTGAGCGCGTGATACGACATGTTGACGCTGACGATCGAACCGTCCTTGCGCCGATGCCGCCAGATGCCTGCCATCGTGTGGCTCTGGCGCAAATCCGCGCTGCGCGCCAGATGCCTCTCGAGGCGCGCAACTTCGGAATTCGGGTGAATCGCGCGGATCGTCATGCGCAGAAACTCGCTTTCCGTGTAGCCGTATTGCTCGATCGCGGCAGTGTTGACGGCGAGAAAGCGCAGCGTATCGCGATCGAAGATGTACATCGGCACCCGGTGATCGTCGAACAGGCTGCGAAAACGCTCGTCGTTGCGCGCCAGCGCGCGGGCGCTGCGCAGCTTTTCACGCGCGCTGTTCTCGCGCACGCCGAACGTAAGCATCAGCAGCACGCTGCCGGAGAGCATCGTCACGAGCAGTACGAACATCGCGCGCTGGCTGTCGCTCGCCGATGCCGCGAGCGCGGCTTGCAACGAGCGGTTTTCCTCGCTGCGCAACGTGGCGAGCGCGGCTTCGACACGCTCTAGCGAGGGGGCAAGCTGCGGGTTGGACGGCGCGGAGTCGACGGATGCGTCGGGGGAGGCCGAGATCGGTGCTTCGGTCGATGCGGCGCCCGACGTCACGCTGGCCGCGCCGGGTAAGTCGCTCGCGTGGTTGCGCAGCGTCTCATCTAGATCGTGCTGCAGCGCGTGCCGCGCCGCGCTCAGGCTGGCGAGCGCCGCCGACATGGGCGGCTCGGTCGCGAGCTCGTCGCGCAATGCATCCTCGCGGCTCGCGAGTGTGCTCGTCATCGAAGCGGCCGCGTCCGGCGGGACCGGATCGCCCGATTCCTTCAGGCGGTGCACCGCGGCGAGCGCTTTACCGAGCGCGGCGTGATACGCATCGAGGTTCTGGCGCACGCTGGTCGAGCGCGCGAGGCGCGCATCGGCGTCTCGCTGCCCGCGAATCTGCGTGTACGCGACGAACGCGTTTGCACCGACCGCGACGACCACGACCGCAATATTGATCAGCAGTCGCTTCGACAAAAAAGGATTCATGGGTTCCGAACGTCAATCGTTCCGAGGGCGGGAGAGCGCGCTCGCTACCGGTGCGTCGGGCCGCATCGATGCAAATCTTTTACGCGCCAACCTTTGGATATCGGCAGCGATCGGAAGCAGGTTGAGGGTCGGCGTGAAAAAAATCTGAGGATTGGGGGGAGGTTGCGGAGCGGCCCGCTCCTGGCCGGCCGCGCCTAGCCGGCCGCACCTAGCCGGCCGCTCCAAACTCCTTCATCGCCGGGACGAAATCGTGGTTCGCCTCGGGCTTGCGCGACAGCTTCGCGAGCACGTAGCGCTTGAATGGATCGAGCTCCGCCCAGCGCGCGACGCTCGGCGCGGCGAGCCCCGCCAGCCCCGCCTGATGCGCGACGCCGTCGGGCACACTGTCGGTTTGCCGCCAGGCCGGCGACTCCTCCGGCGTGAACCACTCCGGTTCGATGTTCGCGTGCGTGCGCAGCATCTCGAACAGCGCGTGATCGAAGTTCGGTTCGATCTGCGTGTCCTCTTCGACCGGGAAACGCGCGAGCAGCTTGCGGTCTTCGAGCGGCAGTTGCTGCCACTGCGCGAGCGTGATGCGCAGCCCGAAACGGTCGAGATTGAAGCGCACCGACATCGGGATATAAGTGAAATTCTCCGAAGACGCGACTTCGAAGTCGAACAGAAGCGGTGCTTCGTTGAGTCCCATGTCAGTGCTCCTTGTCGGTGGCGGACAGCATGCGGGCGTCGCTTGAGGTATTTTAGAACCTTATTCGCGCGACGGCGGCCCGCGCGGCGGCGGCCGTGAAGCATACGGCGAGCCGGGCGGGCATTTGAATGCACGGCATGCTACAGGAGTGAAGCAGCTTGAACGGACAGGAAAACGGACGCGCAACCGAGGCGGCAAACGGGCAGCCCCACGACCTCGACAGCGACGAACAACCCGGCGCGGTGCAACTCGAGGTGCGCCGCCATCGGGGCACGGCGATCGAAACCGCCACCGATCACGTCGGCCAGGAGTGGCCGGTCGCGCTGGTGTTCAACGGCATCTCGCACGCGGTGATGATGTGCACGCCGCGCGATCTCGAAGCGTTCGCGGTCGGCTTCGCGATTTCCGAGGGGATCGTCGAGCGCGGCAGCGATATTCAGGACATCGAGGTCGAACTGCACGGGCATGGCGAACTGCCGCATGCCGAGGTGCGGTTGCAGGTCGTGCAACAGGCGTTCGCCGGTTTGAAGGAAAAGCGCCGCGCGCTCGCCGGGCGCACCGGCTGCGGCGTGTGCGGCATCGAAAGCATCGATCTGCTCGATCTGAAACCGCAGCGTGTAGCGGACACCGGTTTTCTGCAACGGCTCGCGGCCGATGCGATCGCGCGCGCCGCGCGCGCGCTGCCCGAGCACCAGGCGCTCACGCGTTTGACGGGCGGCCTGCACGCGGCCGCGTGGTGTGATGCGCAAGGCGCGATCCGCTATGCGTTCGAGGACGTCGGCCGCCACAACGCGCTCGACAAGCTGATCGGCCAGCTCGTGCTCGAGCGCGCCGATACGCGCGACGGTTTCGTGTTTTTGTCGAGCCGCGCGAGCTACGAACTGGTGCGCAAGGCCGCGCGCGTCGACGTGCCGATGGTCGCGACGATCTCGGCGCCGTCGTCGCTCGCGATTGCGATTGCGCGCGAGGCGGGTGTGCGGCTCGTGAGCTTCTGCCGCGAAGGCAGCTACGTCGATTACGACACGTGGCAGCCGCGGGTTTGAGCGATTGAAGCGGCGCAGCGGCGACTCGCGGCTAACCCGCCACGAAGCAGGGCTGCACCGTACGTCCCTCAGTCGAACTGCCGGAAATCCGGCTTGCGCTTTTCGAAGAACGCCTTGAAAGCCTCGCGCGCCTCGGGCGCGAGCAGCATCTTGCCGAAGTGCACGAATTCCTCGCTCATCTGCGTCTGCACTTCCTGTTGGCTCGCGCGTTTCATCAGGCTCTTCGTCGCGCGCAATGACGACGCCGGCAGCGCTGCCAGCTTCGCAGCCTGCGACGCCGCGAACGCATCGACTTCGCCCGCCGGCAGCACGCGATTCACCAAGCCCATGCGGAGCGCTTCCGCCGCGTCGAACGCCTCGCCGAGCAGCAGTTTTTCCGCCGCCGCCTGATAGCCGGCTACGCGTTGCAGCAGCAGGCTCGACGCCGCCTCCGGGCACAGCCCGAGCTGCGTGAACGGTAGCGAAAAGCTCGCGGTGTCGGCCGCGTAGACCAGATCGCAATGCAGCAGCAGCGTCGTGCCGACGCCAACCGCCGGCCCCGCGACCGCCGCCACGAGCGGCTTCTCCGCCGCGCTGATCGCGCGCAGGAACTGGATCACCGGCGGGTTGCCGCTGACCTGCGGCGTCTTCATGAAGTCTTCGAGATCATTGCCGGCGCTGAAAATGCCCGCGCTGCCGCGAATCAGGATCGCGCGCACCGACGTGTCGCCCTGCGCTTCTACGAGCGTGTCGGCCATCGTCTGATACATCGCGGCCGTGATCGCGTTTTTCCTGCCGGGCCGGTTGAAGCTGATGGTCAGCACCGCATCGGCGCGCTCGACCAGAATATCCGTCGTCATCCCGCTCATCTCCTTGTGCTCCTGCTGAATGTAAAAACGGTTCGCAAGCCGGGCGGCCTGCGAACCGTTGCGCGGTCCTTAGTGGATCACCGAAGGATCCCCCGTTCGATCAGCGGCTCACAGACGCTCGATGATGCCCGCCGCGCCCATGCCGGTACCGACGCACATCGTCACCATGCCGTACTTGTAGTTGCGGCGGCGCAGGCCGTGCACCACGGTCGCCGCACGAATCGCGCCCGTCGCGCCGAGCGGATGGCCCAGTGCGATCGCGCCGCCGAGCGGGTTGATCTTCGACGCATCGAGGCCGAGGTCCTGAATCACCGCGAGCGACTGCGCGGCAAACGCCTCATTAAGCTCGATCCAGTCGAGGTCGTCCTGCTTCAGGCCGGCGGCCTTCAGCGCGGCCGGAATCGCTTCCTTCGGGCCGATGCCCATGATTTCCGGCGGCACGCCGCGCACCGCGAAGCTGACGAAGCGCGCGAGCGGCGTCAGGTTGAACTGCTTGAGGATCTTTTCCGACACGACGATCAGCGCACCCGCGCCGTCCGACGTCTGCGAGCTGTTGCCGGCCGTGACCGAGCCCTTGTTCGCGAACACCGCGCGCAGCTTCGCCAGGCCTTCCATCGACGTGTCCGCGCGCGGACCTTCGTCGAGCTTCACCTCGCGCGTTTTCACGCTGATCTCGCCGGTCGCGAGATCGGGCACGCGGTCGGTGATCGTGTACGCGGCGATTTCGTCGTTGAATTCGCCGGACCGTTGCGCCTCGATCGCGCGGCGGTGTGATTCGACCGAGAACGCGTCCTGCGCTTCGCGGCTGATCTTCCAGCGCTCGGCGACTTTCTCCGCGGTCAGGCCCATGCCGTATGCGATGCCGACGTCTTCGTTGCGATCGAAGATATGCGGCGACAGCGACGGCTTGTTGCCCATCATCGGCACCATGCTCATCGATTCGCAGCCGCCCGCGATCATCGCGTCCGCTTCGCCGACGCGGATGCGGTCCGCGGCCATCGCGAGCGCGGTCAGACCCGACGCGCAGAAGCGGTTCACCGTGACGCCGCCGACCGTGTTCGGCAGACCGGCGAGCAGCGCGCCGATCCGCGCGACGTTCAGGCCCTGCTCCGCTTCCGGAATCGCGCAGCCGACGATCGCGTCTTCGATCACGCCGGTGTCGAGTCCGGGCACCTGAGCGACGGCCGACTTGATCGCGTGAACCAGCAGTTCATCCGGGCGCGTGTTCCTGAACATGCCGCGCGGCGCCTTGCCGATCGGCGTGCGGCTCGCGGCGACGATATATGCGTCTTGCAATTGCTTTGCCATTTCGAGTTCCTCTGTCGGCGCAAGTCGCCGCTTAGTTGCGCACCGGCTTGCCGGTCTGCAGCATGCCCATGATCCGTTCCTGCGTCTTCTGCGTGCCGAGCAGCTCGACGAACGCACGACGCTCGAGTTGCAGCAGCCATTCTTCGTCGACGAGGCTGCCCGCTTCGACGTCGCCGCCGCACACCGCTTCCGCGATGCGGCTCGCGATCAGGAAGTCGTGATCGCTGATGAAGCGGCCGTCACGCATGTTGACGAGCGACGCCTTGATCGTCGAGATCGCCGAGCGGCCCGCGACCGGCACCTGCGTCGCGCGCAGCGGCGCACGATAGCCCGCAGCGGCAAGCGCGCGCGCTTCCTTCTTCGCGACGTCGAGCAGTTCGAACACGTTGAAGACGATCGTGTCGGACGGCTTCAGATAGCCCATCGCGCGAGCATCGAGCGCGGAGGACGACACCTTCGCCATTGCCGCGTTCTCGAACGACTTCTGCAGGAACTTCAGCAGATCGTTGGTCGCGCCAACCTGGCTTGCCGCTTCCGCCGCGCGCAGTGCCGCTTCCTTCAGGCCGCCGCCCGCCGGCACCAGACCCACGCCGACTTCGACGAGACCCAGATAGCTCTCGATGTGCGCGACGCGCTTCGCGCTGTGCAGCGCGAGCTCGCAGCCGCCGCCGAGCGCGATACCCGAGATCGCCGCAACCACCGGCACGTTCGCGTACTTCACGCGCAGCATGCCCTGCTGGAAACTCTTCACGAACGGCTCGATGCCCTTCGCGCCGCCCATCATGAACGCGGGCATCGCTTCCTCGAGGTTCGCGCCCGCCGAGAACGGACCGCCCGGCGTGCCGAGCTTCAGCGACGTGGGCTGCCACACGACGAGGCCCTTGTAGTCCTTCTCGGCCAGTTCGATCGCCCGCGTCAGACCTTCGATCACCGCCGGTCCGATCGTGTTCATCTTGCTCTTGAACGACACGATCAGCACGTCGTCCTCGCCCGCGCGATCGTCGACCCATGCGCGCACCGCATCGGTCTCGAACAGCGTCTTGCCGAAGGTCTTCGGATCGGCGCCGGTTTCGCCGACGAGCGGCGCACGGAACACCTGCTTCTTGTACACGTCGAGCGACGAGCGCGGCACGAAGGTCTGCGTGGCCGGCGACCACGAACCTTCAGCTGTGTGCACGCCGCCCTTGTCGGCGACCGCGCCTTCGAGCACCCACGAAGGCAGCGGCACGTTGGCGAGCGCCTTGCCTGCCGCGATGTCTTCCTGCACCCACTGGGCGACCTGCTTCCAGCCGGCCGTCTGCCAGCCTTCGAACGGACCTTCGTTCCAGCCGAAGCCCCAGCGGATCGCGAGGTCGACGTCGCGCGCATTGTCGGCGATCGACTTCAGATGCACGGCGATGTAGTGATAGACGTCGCGGAAGATCGACCACAGGAACTGCGCCTGCGGATGCTGCGTTTCGCGCAACAGCTTGAGGCGCTCGGCAGCCGGACGCTTCAGGATGCGGCCGACGATTTCGTCCGCCTTGCCGCCGCCGTCGACGTAGTTGCCGGTCTTCGGATCGAGCACCTTGATCGCCTTGCCTTCCTTGCGGTAGAAGCCGGCGCCGCTCTTCTGGCCGAGCGCGCCTTTCTTCACCAGTTCAGCGAGCACGGCAGGCGTTTCGTAGACCGGCAAGAAGGGATCGTCCGGCAGCGTGTCCTGCATCGTCTTGATGACGTGCGCCATCGTGTCGAGACCGACCACGTCGGCGGTGCGGAACGTCGCCGACTTCGCGCGGCCGAGGCGCGCGCCGGTCAGGTCATCCACTTCGTCGAAACGCAGACCGAACTTCCCGGCTTCGGCGATAACCGCGAGGATCGAGAAAACGCCGACGCGATTGGCGATGAAGTTCGGCGTGTCCTTCGCGCGCACGACGCCTTTGCCGACCACGCTGGTCAGGAAGGTTTCGAGCTGATCGAGAATTTCCGGACGCGTCGTCGCGGTCGGGATCAGTTCGACCAGATGCATGTAGCGCGGCGGATTGAAGAAGTGCACGCCGCAGAAGCGCGCCTTCAGTTCGTCCGAGAAACCTTCGGACAACGCGGTGATCGACAGCCCCGACGTATTGGTCGCGAAGATCGCGTTCGGACCGATGTGCGGCGCGACCTTCTTGTACAGGTCGTGCTTCCAGTCCATGCGCTCGGCGATCGCTTCGATCACGACGTCGCACTCGGCGAGCTTTTCGATGTCGTCGTCGTAGTTCGCGGGCTGGATGTATTGCGCGTCGTCCTTCACGCCGAATGGCGCCGGCGACAGCTTCTTCAGATTCTCGATCGCCTTCAGCGCGATGCCGTTTTTCGGGCCTTCCTTGGCGGGCAGATCGAACAGCAGCACGGGCACCTTGGCGTTGATCAGGTGCGCGGCGATCTGCGCGCCCATCACGCCGGCGCCGAGTACGGCTACCTTGCGAATGATCAGATTGCTCACGTCGTTTCTCCGGAGAGTTGTGCGGTGGCGCGAAGCGTCAGCCATGCTTCGCGCGAGGTGTGTGGTCTGGAGCGAGGCAGCGCGGGTTCGCTGCGCGCCGGCGCCTCGCTCTCTCTTTGAGCGTTAGAACAACGCTTCTTCGACGTCCATCATCGGCTTCGAACCGGCCCGCGCCTGGCGGATCGTCATTGCCGTTTCGGGCAGCAGCTTCGCGAAGTAGAACCGCGCGGTCGCGAGCTTCGCCTTGTAGAACGGATCGCCAGATGCCTCTTTGTCCAGCGCGATACGCGCCATGCGCGCCCAGAAGTACGAGAACACCAGGTGGCCGACCGTGCGCAGATACGGCACCGCCGCGGCGCCGACTTCGTCCGGGTTCTGCATCGCCTTCATGCCGATTTCCATCGTCAGCTTCTGCACCTTCTCGCCGATGTCGGCGAGCGGGTTCACGAACTCCTGCATTTCCGGCTTGATGCCTTCGGCTTCGACGAACTCGGCGACGAGCTTGCCGAACTTTTTCAGCTTCGCGCCCATGTCGCCGAGCACCTTGCGGCCGAGCAGATCGAGCGACTGGATGCCGTTGGTACCTTCGTAGATCATGTTGATGCGCGCGTCGCGCACGTACTGCTCCATGCCCCATTCGGCGATGAAGCCGTGGCCGCCGTAGATCTGCATCGCGTGATTGGTGCCTTCGAACGCGTTGTCCGACAGGAACGCCTTCAGGATCGGCGTGAGCAGCGCGACGAGGTCGGCGGCTTCCTTGCGCTCGGCTTCGTCGGCGTGCGACAGCTCCTTGTCGATCTGCAGCGCCGACCAGTACGAGAACGCGCGGCCGGCTTCGGCGTAGGCCTTCTGCGTGAGCAGCATGCGACGCACGTCCGGATGCACGATGATCGGATCGGCGGCCTTCTCCGGTGCCTTCGGGCCCGTCAGCGAACGCATCTGCAGACGCTCTTTCGCGTACGTGAGCGAGTTCTGATAGGCGACTTCGGTGAGGCCGAGGCTCTGCATGCCGACGCCGAGACGCGCGGCATTCATCATCACGAACATTGCATTCAGGCCTTTGTTCGGCTCGCCGACTATCCAGCCCTTCGCGTTGTCGAGATTGATCACGCAGGTCGCGTTGCCGTGAATGCCCATCTTGTGCTCGATCGAGCCGCACTTCACGCCATTGCGCCCGCCGGGCTCGCCCGCTTCGTTCGGCACGAACTTCGGCACGATGAACAGCGAAATGCCCTTGGTGCCCTTCGGCGCATCCGGCAGACGCGCGAGCACGAGGTGAACGATGTTCTCCGCCAGATCGTGTTCACCGCTCGAGATGAAAATCTTGGTGCCGCTGATCGAGTACGAGCCGTCGCCGTTCGGCTCGGCCTTGGTGCGCAGAATGCCGAGGTCGGTGCCGCAATGCGGCTCGGTCAGACACATCGTGCCGGTCCAGACGCCCGCGACGAGCTTCGGCAGATAGCGCTGCTGCAGTTCCGGCGTGCCATGCGCGTGCAGGCATTCGTACGCGCCGTGCGACAGGCCCGGATACATCGTCCACGCCTGATTCGCCGAGTTCAGCATTTCATAGAGCGCGTTGTTGACGAACGCGGGCAGCCCCTGACCGCCGTATTCCGGGTCGCAGCCAAGCGCCGGCCAGCCGGCTTCGACGTATTGTTGATAGGCTTCCTTGAAGCCCTTTGGCGTGGTCACGACGCCGTCGCCGGCATACGTGCAGCCTTCCTGATCGCCGCTGTGGTTGAGCGGGAACAGCACCTCGGAGCAGAACTTGCCGGCTTCCTCGAGCACCGCGTTGATCGTGTCGGCGTCGAGATCGGCGTGCTTCGGCATGTGCCGAAGTTCGGCTTCGACGTTGAGCAGTTCGTGCAACACGAATTGCATGTCGCGCAGCGGCGCGGCGTACTGTCCCATGACTTCCTCTCCCTAGATTGACAAAAAGCCAGGCCGTTGGCCGGGTCCGTGTACGGACCTTGTGCGCCGCGCGTTTCCGGTAAGTTCCGGCGACGCCGCTAACGGCTTTCGCTCTGATACGAATTAATCAGTTTTTCGAGCGCGGCACACGTGAGACGCACCGCATCCGGCAAATGCAGGAAGCGCGCGTCATGATGCAGGCCGAGCGTGACGCTATACAGTTCGAACAGCATCAGCTCCGGATCGGTATCGGCACGCAGATGCCCTTCTTCCATCGCTTGCGAAATCGCGCGCGTGAGCGCCGCGCGCCACGTCGTCACGCTCGACACCAGTTGCTCGCGCACCTGGCTGTCCGCGCGATCGTCGTATTCGACGGCGCCGCTGATGTAAATGCATCCGGTCGTGACTTCCTGAATGCGCTTCTCGAACCAGCGGGAAATCATCGCGCGCAAGCGCGGCAGACCACGCGGCTCGCGCAGACTCGGGAAAAACACCTCGTCTTCGAAACGGCGGTGATATTCGCGCACGACCTCGACCTGCAGATCCTCGCGCGACCCGAAATGCGCGAACACGCCGCTCTTGCTCATCTGCATGCGCTCGGCCAGCAGGCCAATCGTCAGACCTTCCAGTCCGTCTCGGCCTGCCAGATCGAGTGCTGCGTCGAGAATCGCGGCTCGGGTTTGTTCGCCTTTTCGCATAGCTGTTCTACCGTTCCAATGTGACCGAATTGAAAATCGAACGGCCGTACTATTATTGAGTGCTTGCCGTCCGCGAAACAAGGACTTTATTAGAAACCGGTTTCTAACCGGCCTCTAATTTTGCGGCTTTCGACCATCAGATCAATCAGATTTTTAGAGGCGTTTGCCTTGAATCGATGGTTGCCGACGGGTGCGTGCGTGGTTTTATTGGTGTCAATCGTAGCCGCCGACCGTCAGCAGTTTCATCGCGACGCGGTAGCTCGTGTACGCGATCCAGCTCAGCGCGCGCACACGCGCCGGTCGCGATTCGTAGTGCGCTTCATCGATCCGGCGCGCGTCCGTGAATGCATCGAGAATCGCATCGCGAAGTTTCGCGATCGACGGATCGTTCACGAGCACGACGTTCGCTTCGTTATTGAGCATCAGGCTGAGCGCATCGAGATTCGACGAACCGACTGTGCCCCAGTTCGAATCGACCACCGCGACCTTGCCGTGCAGCAGCGTCTTCTCGTATTCGGCGATCTGCACGCCCGCGCGCAGCAGCGCGTGGTACAGGAACGGCACCGCGTAATCGAGCGCCTTGAATTCCTTGCGCCCGATGATCAGCTTCACGACCACGCCGCGCCGCGCCGCGAACACCAGCGCGCGACGCAGCTTGCGCCCCGGCATGAAGTACGGATTCGCCAGCAGAATTTCATGGCGTGCCTGGCCGATCGCGGCCAGATAGGCCTTTTCGATCGCGCGGCGGTTGATCAGGTTATCGCGCGCGACGAACGCGACGCACGGCTCGCCGCCGGCCCACAGTTCCTCGTTGCGGCGCCGCCGGCGCCGGCGCAGACTGCCAAGCGAGTTGGCGTCCTGCGACGACACGTCTGGCCTGATCGAATCGAGCGGCCGATGGCCGAGGCGAATCCGCCGCCACTGCACCTCGATCGCGTCGCGCACGTCGGCGACCACCGGCCCGCGCAGCTCGACCGCGAAGTCCCAGCGGCGGTACGGCAGCTTCTCGCCGTTGTTCTCGTAATCGTCGACGATATTGATGCCGCCGCAATACGCGATCCGATCGTCGATCACCGCGAGCTTGCGGTGCGTGCGCGAAAAGCCGAAGCGGCCGAACAGATGCGGGTTGTAGATGCGATGCTCGATGCCGCCCGCCGGCCATTGATCGAACATTTTCAGGCGCGCGGTGCCGATGCCGTCGGTGATCACGCGCACCCTGACGCCGCGCGCGGCCGCGCGCAGCAACGCCTCGCTGACCGCGTGGCCGGCTTCGTCGTCGCAAAAGATGTAGGTTTCGAGCGCGACGCTGTGCTCGGCGGCGTCGATGCGCTCGATCAGCGCGTCGAAGAAGTCGTCACCGGAGCGCAGAAGCTCGACCTGGTTGTTGCTGGTGAAGCGGTAGCGCTGCCAGTAACGACGGCCGAGCAACGTGTGCCGCAGACGCGCGAAACGGCCCGAACCGCCTGCGCTCACTGGCCACGCTCCCCGGCCAGCGGGCCGGATTGGGGGTCGATCGGGCGTGCGGCGAGGCGGCGCGGCAACTGCAGGATCGCATCGGCATTCGACGACGAAAAGCAGCGCGATGCGGCCTCTTCATACGGCAGCCACATATACGCGGTGTGTTCGCGCGGCGCGAGCGACACCTCGATACGCTCGGGCACCTGCAAGCTGAACCAGTGTTCGGTGTTATAGAGCACGCCTGGTTCGTAGCGGTAGCGATATTCCGGGTAGATCTCGTAGTCGATCGAGTACTGCCAGTCGAACAACGCGCTGCGCGGCACCAGCGCGCCGCCGATCATGATGCCGGTTTCCTCGGCGACTTCACGCACCGCCGTGTCGGCGAGCGGTTCGTCGAGCCGGTCTTTCGAACCGGTGACCGACTGCCAGAACTCGGCATGGTCGGCGCGTTCGAGCAGCAACACGTCGAGCGCGGGCGTATGAATGATGACGAGGACGGACTGCGGAATTTTCGGCGGTTTCGGCATGGCTCAAAACTGGGCGCGACGCGACGCGCGGTACATGTCGGATGACGGTCGAAAGGGTCGGGAAAGCGGTGGCTTCACTGTAACGCAAAAAATGAAAAAGGCGCTGAGGTGAAGTACACCTCAGCGCCTTTTCGTTTAGCTCGTGTGGCTATTTTGCGGCCGCGCCAAGCGGCCACGGTTTACGCCTTCGGTTCCGGCGAACGCAGACGGATGTGCAGCTCGCGCAGCTGACGCTCGTCGACTTCGCTCGGCGCCTGCGTGAGCAGATCCTGCGCGCGTTGCGTCTTCGGGAATGCGATCACGTCGCGGATCGAGTCGGCGCCGGCCATCATCGTGACGATGCGGTCCAGACCGAACGCGATACCGCCGTGCGGCGGCGCGCCGTATTGCAGCGCGTCGAGCAGGAAGCCGAACTTGGCCTGCGCTTCTTCCGCGTTGATCTTCAGCGCGCGGAACACCTTGCTCTGCACTTCCTCACGATAGATACGCACCGAGCCGCCGCCGATTTCCCAGCCGTTCAGCACCATGTCGTAGGCCTTCGCGAGGCAGCGCGCCGGGTCCGTTTCGAGGTACTCGAGGTGCTCGTCCTTCGGGCTCGTGAACGGGTGATGCGCGGCGACGTAGCGGTTGTCTTCCTCGTCGTATTCGAACATCGGGAAGTCGACCACCCACAGCGGCTTCCAGCCGGACTCGACGAGACCGTTGGCCTTGCCGAATTCCGAATGACCGATCTTCAGGCGCAGGGCGCCGAGGCTGTCGTTGACGACCTTCGCGCGATCCGCCGCGAAGAAGATGATGTCGCCGTCTTGCGCGCCGGTGCGCTCGATGATCGCCTTCAGCGCTTCATCGTGCAGGTTCTTGACGATCGGGCTTTGCAGACCGTCACGGCCCTTCGCCGCTTCGTTGACCTTGATCCACGCGAGACCCTTCGCGCCGTAGATGCGCACGAATTCCGTGTAGCTGTCGATGTCGCCACGCGACAGCTCGCCGCCCTTCGGCACGCGCAGCGCCGCGACGCGGCCGTCCTTCGTGTTGGCCGGCGTGCTGAACACCTTGAAGTCGACGTCGCGCATCGCATCGGTCAGCTCGGTGAATTCGAGCTTCACGCGCAGGTCCGGCTTGTCCGAACCGAAGCGGCGCATCGCTTCCGCGTATTCCATGACCGGGAATTTCTCGTCGAGCGCAACGCCGATCGTCGTCTTGAACACGTGACGGATCATCGCCTCGAACAGATCGCGGATTTCCTGTTCCGACAGGAACGAGGTTTCGCAGTCGATCTGCGTGAATTCCGGCTGACGGTCGGCGCGCAGGTCTTCGTCGCGGAAGCACTTGGTGATCTGGTAGTAACGGTCGAAGTTCGCGACCATCAGCAGCTGTTTGAACAGCTGCGGCGACTGCGGCAGTGCGAAGAACTGGCCCGGGTTCGTACGCGACGGCACGAGGTAGTCGCGCGCGCCTTCCGGCGTGCTCTTCGTCAGCATCGGCGTTTCGATGTCGATGAAGCCCTGCTCGTCGAGGTACTTGCGCACTTCGATCGCGACGCGATAGCGCAGACGCAGGTTGTGCTGCATCTGCGGACGGCGCAGGTCGAGCACGCGATGCGTGAGACGCGTGGTTTCCGACAGATTATCGTCGTCGAGCTGGAACGGCGGCGTGACCGACGCGTTCAGCACGATCAGCTCGTGGCACAGCACTTCGATCTTGCCGCTCTTCAGCGACGCGTTGGTCGTGCCTTCCGGACGACCGCGCACGACGCCCTTGACCTGCACGCAGAACTCGTTGCGCACGCCTTCGGCGATCTTGAACATGTCCGCGCGATCCGGATCGCAGACGACCTGAACGAGCCCTTCGCGATCGCGCAGGTCGATGAAGATGACGCCGCCATGGTCGCGGCGGCGGCTTACCCAGCCGCACAGCGAGACGGATTGGCCCAGCAGTTCTTCGGTCACCAGACCGCAGTATTCAGATCTCATCGACATGATGTTTGTCTTTCGTTTTGCATTGGTTGAACGGCGCGCCGCAGACGATCCTGCATGAAGCGTTGCGCGCCGGCATTACAGCGGAGGCTCGACGGCCGTGCGGCGCACCGGCGCCGGCGGTGGCGCGGACGGCGCCACGACGCCCATCGAGACGATGTACTTGAGCGCAGCGTCGACGGTCATGTCGAGCTCGATCACTTCGCTTTTCGGCACCATCAGGAAGAAGCCGGACGTCGGGTTCGGCGTGGTCGGCACGTACACGCTGACGTAATCTTCCTTCAGGTGGTTGGCCACGTCGCCGCCCGGGATGCCGGTCAGAAACGCAATCGTATAGGAACCGCGGCGCGGGTACTCGATCAGCAGCGCCTTGCGGAATGCATTGCCGCTGCTCGACAGCAGCGTGTCGGACACCTGCTTGACGCTGGTGTAGAGCGGGCCGACCACCGGAATGTGCGCGACCAGCAGTTCCCACCACTTCACGAGCTTCTGCCCAATGAAGTTTTGCGTCAACAGCCCGACGACGAAGATGAATGCGAGCGTGAGCACCGCGCCGAGGCCCGGCAAGCGATAGCCGATCGCGCGTTCCGGCTGCCACGAGGTAGGCAGCAGCAACAGCGTCTGGTCCATCGTGCCGATGATCAGACCGAGCACCCACAGTGTGATAGCCAGAGGCACCAGCACCAGCAGGCCGGTCAGAAACACCGATTTGAGCGTGAATTTCTTCGTCGTCATGTGTACCGCCAGAAAGCTGCGCGGGCCGAAGCCCATGCGCGGTAGATACGCCGCCCGCGCGGGGCGGCGGTCCCACTAGGCGCTGCCGGAACCGCTCGGGCTTGCGGCGGCCGCCGCTGCGGCGGGGGCCGCGGGCGCGGCCGGGGCAGCCTGTTCAGCCGGGGCTGCGGCCGCGGACGGCTCGGACTTCGCTTCCGACGTGGCCGGCGCGCTCGCGCCGCCGCTGCCGCCGCGGAAATCTGTCACGTACCAGCCGGAGCCCTTCAACTGGAAGCCGGCGGCGGTGAGTTGCTTGCTAAATGTGTCTTTCCCGCACTCGGGGCACTGCGTCAACTGGGGGTCGCTCATCTTCTGGAGCACGTCCTTCCCAAAGCCGCATGACCCGCAACGATAAGCGTAGATCGGCATGATCCTTTCCTACTCCAAATCCCTACTGAAATCTTGTAAACGCTTGCAAAGCCTTGAATTATAGCCGCAAACGATGTCCGTTCCCCGGATTTCGGGTGGCGGACGCGTGATGCGCCCGCCACCGCGCAAGATGGGGGCGTCCCGCGAAGCTCTCAAGAGCGGCGCGCGGGGCTAGCCGCGACGCCGCCAGGTGAGCCAGCGCTCGTGTCCGGCGAATACGGCGATCGAGTCGTCGACCGCTTCGTCTTCGATCAGCTCGAAATGTGGCGTGAACAGCGCGTCGAGCTCATCGCGTGCGATGCCGAACGGCGGCCCCTTCGGCGTCGCGCCGATAAAAAAGTACCCCGCGAGCAACCCGCCGGTCGGCAGCAGTTCGGCCATACGTTGCGCGTAGTCGGCGCGGCGCGTCGGCGGCAGCGCGCAGAAGAACGCGCGCTCATAGATCCATCCGGGCTTGAACGGCGGCGCATAGGTGAAAAAGTCCGCCTGCTCGACCAGCGATGCGTGCTGCGCGCCGAGTTGCTCGCGGGCCGCCGCGACGGCGGCGGCCGAGAAGTCGATCGCGCGCACCGGGTTGCCCTGACGGGCGAGCCATACCGCTTCGTGGGCACTGCCGCAGCCTGGAATCAGCACGGCGGCGTTGCGGTGCCGTTCGGCAAACGCGCGAAACGCGGACGGCACGCCCGCCTTGTCCCACGGCGTGTAATGGCGCTCGAAACGTTCGTCCCAGAACTCCGGCGAGTTGGGATCGCGATTCGCGAAATCGGGCATGGGGGGTTGGGTCGGATCGCTCATCGGATGCCTCGTTCAGGTTTGCGCCCGGTCGTCACCGCCAGCCGCGGCCGACACCGCCGCTGAAACACAGTGCGGCCAATGGGCCGCCAGCCGCGCTCAACCGCCGTAAGCGAGCGCCAGGAACGCCCGTGCCAGCATCGCGCCGACGCCGACCGCCACGCCGAACAGCAGCAGGCCTTGCAGCAGACGGTTGGTGCGCTTCTGCTCAAGCAGTATCTGGCGAATCACGTCGTCGTTCGCGCCGCCCACCGGATGATGGCGTTCGGCCAGCATGTTGTGAACGAGGCGCGGCAACTGCGGCAGCGTCTTGCTCCACTGCGGCGCCTCGATCTTCAGGCGTTCATACCAGCCGCGCAAGCCGATCTGCTCGTTCATCCAGCGCTCGAGGTAAGGCTTCGCGGTCTTCCAGAGATCCAGTTCGGGATCGAGCGAACGGCCGAGGCCTTCCACGTTCAGCATCGTCTTTTGCAGCAACACGAGCTGCGGCTGGATCTCGACGTTAAAGCGCCGCGACGTCGAGAACAGGCGCATCAGCACCTGGCCGAGCGAAATGTCCTTCAGCGCGCGATCGAAGTACGGTTCGCAGACCGCGCGGATCGCGCTTTCGAGTTCCTCGACACGCGTGGTCGGCGGCACCCAACCCGACTCCAGATGCAGCGTCGCGACGCGATGGTAGTCGCGCTTGAAGAAAGCGAGGAAGTTTTGCGCGAGGTAGTTTTTATCGAAGTCCGACAGCGCGCCGATGATGCCGAAGTCGAGCGCGATATAGCGGCCGAAGTGCGCGGGATCGAGGCTCACCTGGATGTTGCCGGGGTGCATGTCGGCGTGGAAAAAGCCGTCGCGGAACACCTGCGTGAAGAAAATCTCGACGCCCTCGCGCGCGAGCTTCGGGATATCGACGCCCGCCGCGCGCAACGTATCGACCTGGCTGATCGGCACGCCGACCATGCGCTCCATCACGAGCACCGTGGGCGTGCAGAATTCCCAGTACATCTCGGGCACGAGCAGCAGGTCGAGCCCCTGGAAGTTGCGCCGCAACTGGCTACCGTTGGCGGCCTCGCGCATCAGGTCGAGTTCGTCGTGCAGGTACTTGTCGAATTCGGCGACCACTTCGCGCGGCTTCAGGCGTTTGCCATCGGCCCACAGACGCTCGGCCCACACGGCGATGTCGCGCAACAGCGCAAGGTCGGAATCGATCACCGGCAGCATGTTGGGGCGCAGCACTTTCACCGCGACCGCCTTGCCTGCGTGCTGGCCGGCCTTCACCGTCGCGAAGTGGACCTGCGCGATCGACGCGCTCGCGACCGGGACCCGCTCGAAATCGTCGAACAACACGTCGACCGGCGCGCCGAGCGACTTCTCGACGAGTGCGATCGCGACCGCCGAATCGAACGGCGGCACCTGGTCCTGCAGCTTCGCGAGTTCGTTGGCGATGTCGACCGGCAGCAGATCGCGACGGGTCGACAGCACCTGCCCGAACTTGACGAAGATCGGCCCGAGGCTTTCGAGCGCGAGCCGCAGACGCACGCCCGGCGGCGCATCGAACTTGCGACCGAGCGTCGTGATACGCAACAGCAGACGCACGCGCCGATCGTTGATGCGGCTCAACATCATTTCGTCGAGGCCGAAGCGGATGACCGTGAAAAAAATCTTGAGAAAACGCAGAAAACGCATGGCTGGGCCCGTTGACTAGCGCGTGCCGCGCGACGTGGCGGCGCCGCCCGACGCTTGCGCGCCGCGGGCTTCGACCTTCTGTTCGAGACGCTCGATGCGCTTTTCGACGCGCGCGAGCGAATCACGCGCACGCGCCAGCTCGACGTTGAAGTCCGCGAGCGCGGTGCGGCGCACCAGCTGCGGATTCTCGTCGAGCAGATATTCGGCTGCCGTGTCGAGCAGGTTGCGGCCGGTGCGTTGCACATGCTCACCGACCGAACGCACGAGCGACGTAATGCGCCACGCGGGCCCATCGCCGATCAGCTTCGCGAGATCTTCCTCCGGCTCCCAGCGCAGATGCTCGGCGAGCTTCGCGATCACGGTCGCGAACTCGGCGTCGCCCTCGATCTTCACGTGCTTCATCACCGCGGCCTGGCCACCTTGCAGGAAGGCCGGCAGTGCGTCCGATGGCACCGAGATCGTCACGTCGAACTGGTGCGCATCGGCTTCGTCGAGCGTGCCGAGATAGCCGTCGGGCTGCACGAGCAGTGCAAGCACCACCGGTGGACATGACAGGCGTGCGGTCTTGCCCGCGTACGGGGCGAGGCGCTCGCGGGCCCACGATTCGCGGGCGAGCAGATGATTGACAGCGGCAGCGAAGGGCTTGGCGGCGAGGGTCATCGAAGGTGGCAAGAAAAAACCCGCGCGAGCGAGGTGCTTGCGCGGGCTCCCATTGTAACGTCCGTTCGCTTCGCGGCCTGCTATACCGAACGGCCTAAGCGATGCGCGAGGCGAGGAATCGCTGTGCCGTGGCCGGCTTTTTGCGAGGCAAACGCGACTCGACGCTTCGGCATGTCAGTGTTGCTCGACCTGCTGGATGCCGGCAAGCAGCCAGCCTTCGCCGGCGCGGTTCGCCTTCGTCAGATTCCAGACTTCGACGAACGGCTCGGCCGCCGCGCCCGGCGCCTCGCGGATCAAACCGGAGAAGCGCACGCTCGCGAAGTATTCGGTCGCGCGCTCCTCGACGCCGAGCAGCTCGGCGTTCAACTGCACGACGTCGGTCTGGTTCGGCTGCGTGCCGCGCGCGGTGAGATCGACGCGCACTTCGGCGAACATTTCCGGTGTTGTGAATTCGCGGATGTCATCGATGTTGCCGACGTCCCACGCGGCCTGCAGGCGCACGAAGTACACCTTCGCGTTACGCAGAAACGCTTCGGAATCGAAGCCGGCCGGCACTGACGGCGTCGCGCCGACCGATGGCGTGGTCAACGGGTTGCCTTGCGGTTCGAGGTACGAGCCGGTCGGCGGCGCGGTGTAACGCGGCTCCTGAATATAGTCGGTGCCTTTGATGTTCAGCGACGGCGCCGTGCCCGCGTAAGCCGGTTGCGCCGCATCGCGCTTGCGACCGGTGAAGCGGCGGATCAGCCAGATCACGACCATCGCGATCAACGCAATCACGATCACGTTGGCGAACATGCCGGCGAACGCCTCGCCGAGCCCGAAATGCGACAACAACGCGGCGATGCCGAGACCGGCCGCGAGACCGGCGATCGGGCCGAGCCAGCGATTGCGGTTCGGCGCGGCGGGCGGCGTGGGCTTGGTTGCGGGAGCCGCCGGTTGGGCGCTCTGCTGCGTGGCCTGATTGTTCTGCGCCGGCTGGGACGGCGGCGGTGTCTGGCGCTGCTGCTGCAGACTGTTCGATTGACGGCCGAAGCTGCGGCCTCCGCCCATGCGGCGTGCTTCGGCGTCGAGAGAGGCAAGGGTGCCGACCGTCAGCAGACCGACCATCGCGATCAGTCCGATTCTTCTCGCCAGCGACCCCTTAACCTTACGAGCAGATAACAAATTCGAATCGGACATTTCGCACTTTCCTTTAAAAATCGATGGGTTAGAGGACCCTAGTATTTGGTCCCCACATGCAACGCTACCACGCCAGCTGACAAATTGTAATATTTGACGCCGTCGAGACCAGCTTGCTCCATCATAGTTTTCAAAGTTTCCTGGTCAGGATGCATGCGGATCGATTCCGCCAGGTACTGGTAGCTTTCCGCGTCCTTGGCGAAGCGCTCGCCGAGCCACGGCAACACCTTGAACGAATACAGATCGTAGACCTTCTTCAGCGGGTCCCATACCTTCGAGAACTCGAGCACGAGCAGCCGCCCGGCCGGTTTCAGCACACGCCGCATCTCGGCGAGCGCGATGTCTTTATGCGTCATGTTGCGCAAGCCGAACGCGACCGTCACGATGTCGAAATAGTTATCCGGAAACGGGATTTTTTCGGCATCGCAAAGCAGCGTCGGCGTAATGATGCCTTTGTCGAGCAGCCGGTCGCGGCCGACGCGCAGCATCGATTCATTGATGTCGGTATGCCAGACCTCGCCCGTCTCACCCGCCTGTTTGGCGAACGCTTTCGACAGATCGCCCGTGCCGCCCGCGATGTCGAGCACCTTGTAGCCCGGCCGCACGTTCGCCTGGGCGATCGTGAACACCTTCCACGCCCGGTGCAATCCGCCCGACATCAGGTCGTTCATCAGGTCGTAGTTGGCGGCCACCGAGTGGAACACCCCCGCCACTTTCTGCGCCTTGTCCTGTTCGTCGACCGATTGAAAGCCGAAGTGGGTTTTGCTCATCGCGCTCGTCCTTTCGCGTGTTCTTGAATGTTGCGCCGCTCGAGCGGCGTTCGGGAGCGAATCGTATCAGTGACAGTGCCCGTGCGCAGCAGCGGCGGGCACCATCGGCGTGTCGCGGTCGATGCCGGCCGCTGCCAGTTTGGCGAGATACGCGCGCCAGAGTTCATCCTGACGCACGGCCATGTCGTACAGCAGGTCCCACGAGTAGATACCGGTGGAGTGTCCATCGGAGAAAGTCGGCTGCAGCGCGTAATTGCCGACGCCTTCGATCATCGTGATCGTCACGTCGCGCTTGCCCGTCTGCAGCGTTTCCTGGCCGGGCCCGTGGCCCTGCACTTCCGCCGACGGCGAATACACGCGCAGCAGTTCGAACGGCAGCCGGTACGCTTCGCCGTTCGCGTACTGCAGTTCGAGCACGCGGGACTTAGAATGCACGACCACGCCGGTCGGCACCGGCGTCTCGGGAGTCAATCCGCTCATGTTGGCCTCATCAGATAACGGCGGGTGATAACGACGCATCGGCCGCCCTGCGCACCGACCGACGCCCGGCGGTGCGCGGCGGCGGATTCAGCGATGCTCAGCCCAGCGCCTGTTCGATTTCCTGCCGCACGGCTTCGCGCAGCAGCGTGGCGTGCGCCCGACGCGACGACAGCATCGCTTCGGACACCGTGCGCTGGCGCGGCGCCCAGATCGGCAGGGGGAAATGCGCGTCGTTCGAGAAACGCGGAATCACGTGCCAGTGCATGTGCGGCACCTGGTTGCCGAGGCTCGCGAGATTGACCTTCGCCGGCTGCATCACGCGCCGCTGCGCACGCTCGACCGCGTAGACGACCTTCATCACGTGATCGCGCTCGTCGGCGGAAAGATCCGAAAACTCGGCTACGTGAGCATTCCAGATGACCCGGCAAAAGCCCGGGTAGTCGTGTTCGTCGGCGAGGACGACTCGCAACGCGTCGTCCTGCCATAGCACATCGCCGCCGTCTTCACGGCAAAAAACGCAGTCCATCGTCGTCCTCGGCAAATATCGTCGGTCGTGCCATTAAACCAGCACGCGCTCGATTCCGCCATTGTTCGCCCGTTGCACGTAGTCCGCCATCCAGTTTTCGCCGAGCACGTGACGTGCCATCTCGACCACGATGTAATCGGCCTCGGTACCCGCGTCTTCGTTGTAGCGCGACAGCCCTTGCAGGCACGACGGGCAGCTCGTGAGGATCTTGACGTCGGTCGAAGCCGCGGTGCCGTTACCCGGCTGCGGACCGTCGCCGGCCTTCAGCACCGAACCGTTCGGCGCACCGGCGGATCCGGCCGATGCATTGGCCGGATTGATCGCGTTCGCGCCCGCTTCGGCAACGAGCGGGATGCCGCGCAGTTTCGCCGCGCCCTTGCGGATTTCCTCTTCCTTGCGGAAGCGCACCTGGGTCGAGATGTCGGGACGCGTGACCGCGAGCGTGCCCGACTCGCCGCAGCAGCGGTCGTTCTTCTCGATCTTGTAGCCGTCCTGCTCCGAACCCATCAGCTGGTTGACGAGCTTGACCGGGTCCATCGTCTTGATCGGCGAGTGGCACGGGTCGTGGTACATGTAGCGCACGCCGTTCACGCCATCGAGCTTGATGCCTTTTTCCAGCAGGTACTCGTGGATGTCGATGATCCGGCAGCCGGGGAAGATCTTTTCGAATTCGTAACCGGCGAGCTGGTCGTAGCACGTGCCGCACGACACCACCACCGTCTTGATGTCGAGGTAGTTCAGCGTATTGGCTACGCGGTGGAACAGCACGCGGTTGTCGGTGACGATCTGCTCGGCCTTGTCGTACTGGCCCGAGCCGCGCTGCGGATAGCCGCAGCACAGGTAGCCCGGCGGCAGCACGGTCTGCACGCCCGCCTCCCACAGCATGGCCTGGGTCGCGAGACCGACCTGCGAGAACAGCCGCTCGGAGCCGCAGCCCGGGAAGTAGAACACCGCTTCGGTATCGACGGTGGTCGTCTTCGGATTGCGGATGATCGGGACGATCTTGTTGTCCTCGATATCGAGCAACGCGCGCGCGGTCTTCTTCGGCAGGTTGCCCGGCATCTTCTTGTTCATGAAGTGGATCACCTGCTGCGTGATCGCCGGCTTGCCGACCGTGGCGGGCGGATGCGCGGTCTGCTTCTTCGTGAACTTCTTCAACACCTCGTTGCCGAGGCGTTGCGCCTTGTAGCCGACGCCCATCATCGCGGTGCGCGCGAGGTTGATGGTCTGCGGATTCGTCGCGTTCAGGAAGAACATGCCCGCCGCGTTGCCCGGGTTGAACTTCTTCTTGCCCATCTTGCGCAACAGGTTGCGCATGTTCATCGACACGTCGCCGAAGTCGATCTTCACCGGGCACGGCGTCACGCACTTGTGGCAGACAGTGCAGTGATCGGCGACGTCGTTGAACTCGTCCCAGTGCTTGATCGACACGCCGCGGCGCGTCTGCTCTTCGTACAGGAATGCCTCGACCAGCAAAGAGGTGGCGAGAATCTTGTTGCGCGGGCTGTACAGCAGGTTCGCGCGCGGCACGTGCGTCGCGCAGACCGGCTTGCACTTGCCGCAACGCAGGCAGTCCTTGATCGACTCGGAAATCGCGCCGATATCGGACTGCTGCATGATCAGCGACTCGTAGCCCATCAGGCCGAAGCTCGGCGTGTACGCGTTGCGCAGGTCCGCGCCTTCGAGCAGCTTGCCCGCGTTGAAGCGGCCGTGCGGATCGACACGCTGCTTGTACTTGCGGAATTCGCCGATCTCGTCGTCGGTCAGGAATTCGAGCTTGGTAATCCCGATGCCGTGCTCGCCGGAGATCACGCCGTCAAGCGAACGCGCGAGCTTCATGATGCGCGCGACCGCGGTGTGCGCGTCCTGCAGCATCTCGTAGTTGTCGGAGTTGACCGGGATGTTCGTGTGCACGTTGCCGTCGCCCGCGTGCATGTGCAGCGCAACGAACACGCGGCCGCGCAGCACCTGCTTGTGGATCGCCTGGGCTTCGTCGAGGATCGGCTTGAACTCGCCGCCGTTGAAAATCTGCCGCAATTCGGCGCGGATTTCCTGCTTCCACGACACGCGGATCGTGCGGTCCTGCGCGAGGTGGAAGACGGCTGCGTCCGGTTGCGCGTCGACGCGATCGGCGAACTTCTCGGCGAGCGATTCGTAGCCGAGGCCGACCAGATAGTGCTGCGCCTCGCGCAGCGACAAGTCGAGCTTGTCGCGCACGAATTCCCAGCGCGTGCGCACACGCGCGAGCAGATCGAGCGCCTGCTGCACGCGGTCTTCGAGCAGCTCGGCGCTCGGGATTTCGTTCGCGTCGTCGCTCTTGCCGAGCGGCAGCTTGCCGCCCTTGAAGAACGCTTCGAGCGCGTCGACCAGTTGCAGCTTGTTCTTCAGCGACAGCTCGATGTTGATGCGCTCGATGCCGTCCGTGTACTCGCCCATGCGGTCGAGCGGAATCACGACGTCTTCGTTGATCTTGAACGCGTTGGTGTGCTTCGCGATCGCGGCGGTGCGGCTGCGATCGAGCCAGAAGCGCTTGCGGGCCTCGGCGCTCACCGCGACGAAACCTTCGCCGCTCTTGCCGTTGGCCATGCGCACGACTTCGGACGTAGCCTGCGCGACCGCATCCGCATCGTCACCGACAATATCGCCGATCAGCACCATCTTCGGAAACGCGTTGCGCTTGCTCTTGGTCGCATAGCCGACCGCGCGCAGATAGCGCTCGTCGAGATGCTCGAGGCCCGCGAGAATCGCGCCGCCCTGGCGCGACGTTTCGAACAGGTAGTCCTTGATTTCGACGATGCTCGGAATCGCCTCGCGCGCCTGGCCGAAGAACTCGAGACAGACGGTGCGTGTATGCGCGGGCATCTTGTGCAGCACCCAGCGCGCCGACGTGATGAGACCGTCGCAACCTTCCTTCTGCACGCCCGGCAGCCCGGCGAGGAATTTGTCGGTGACGTCCTTGCCGAGGCCTTCCTTGCGAAATACGCGGCCCTTGATGTCGAGCGATTCGGTGCGCAGCAGCTTCTCGCCCGGCGCGTAGTTGCCGTCGAACCACTTGAGCTCGAAACGCGCGACTTCGATGTCGTGGATCTTGCCCATGTTGTGCTCGAGACGCGTGACTTCGAGCCAGTTCCCTTCCGGGTCGACCATGCGCCACCACGCGAGGTTATCGAGCGCCGTGCCCCACAGCACCGCCTTCTTGCCGCCCGCGTTCATCGCGACGTTGCCGCCGACGCAGGACGCGTCGAGCGAGGTCGGGTCGACCGCGAACACGAAGCCGGCTTGCTCGGCCGCTTCGGTCACGCGCCGCGTGACGACGCCCGCGCCCGAGAAAATCGTCGCGACCTTGCGATCGACGCCCGGCAGTTGGGTCATTTCGACCGGGCCGAGCTGCTCGAGCTTTTCGGTGTTGATGACGGCCGAGAACGGCGTGAGCGGCACCGCGCCGCCCGTGTAGCCGGTGCCGCCGCCGCGCGGAATCACGGTCAGGCCGAGTTCGAAGCAGGCCTTGATCATGCCGGCGATTTCGGCCTCGGAGTCCGGCGTCAGCACGACGAACGGATATTCGACGCGCCAGTCGGTCGCGTCGGTCACGTGCGAGACGCGCGACAGGCCGTCGAACTTGATGTTGTCTCTCTGCGTGACCTTGCCGAGCACGCGCGTGGTGCGGCGGCGCAGGTCGTAGGTCTGCTGGAATTCGCTGGCGAATTGGTCGATCGCGCGGCGCGCGGCCTGCACCAGCTTTTCGACGCGCGCGGCGCGCTCGACGCCGGCTTCGTCCCCGTGCTCGCGCAGATCGGCGCGGCGGCGCTTCTCGATTTCGGCGAGGCGGTGATTGAGCGCCTCGATCAGCAGCGCGCGGCGCTTCGGATTGTCGAGCAGGTCATCCTGCAGATACGGATTGCGGCGCACGACCCAGATATCGCCGAGCACTTCATACAGCATGCGCGCCGAGCGGCCGGTGCGGCGTTCGGCGCGCAGTTCGGCGAGCGCGTCCCAGGCATCGTTGCCGAGCAGGCGGATGACGATTTCGCGGTCGGAGAACGACGTGTAGTTGTAGGGAATTTCGCGCAGACGCGCTTCGGGATCGGCGGCCACCGCAGCGGCGGCGCCGTGCGGATCGAAAACTTGAGGTGCGTTCATGTTTGGACGACTCGGTAGGTCGGCCTGGCGCGCTCGTCACGAGGCGTCGGCCGACAATGCGCGTGGGGCGCAATGCTTGAAATCTTCTAGGGCTTCCAGGGGAGCGAACACGACCGGCGGCCAACTCACGGCGGTCGCTTCGCGGCACTCAGAGACAGCTACACGATCGCGCGTGGCGGACATGCCGCTCCGCCGCGGGGCAGGATTCGCGCGGAACGGGCATTAAATGGGCGATCCGAGGCTGCCAGTGCATCTTCCGATCCTTATTCCAAAATGGAATTCTACCGCATCATCCAGCCACGCGTTGACGGCGGGAACCTGGGCGGTGACGGTGCTTCGGGGGATTTGGCGGCGAATCCCGCGGCGTTTCGCATGCGCCCCATTGACCGGCCGGACGGTTTGGCAAACTTCGCTTTGCAGTGCCGAAACGGCCCCACCAAGGGCGTGCCACCCCTCCCCGCCGCGCGCGGAACGGCCAGAGGGGGCACCGTTGGCGCTATCATTGACGTTTTCCCGTCTCACATAGCGCACCGCGCGACCCGCATGGCTTCCCACGACTACCTGAAAAAGACCCTGACCGCGCGCGTCTACGACGTGGCGCGCGAGACCGAACTCGAACGCGCGCCGAACCTGTCGGCACGGCTGCGCAATCCGGTCTATCTGAAGCGCGAGGACAACCAGCCGGTGTTCTCGTTCAAACTGCGCGGCGCGTACAACAAGATGGCGCACATTCCGGCCGAAGCGCTCAGTCGCGGCGTGATCACCGCGTCGGCGGGCAATCATGCGCAGGGCGTCGCGTTGTCGGCCGCACGCATGGGCGTGAAGGCGATCATCGTCGTGCCGGTGACGACGCCGCAGGTCAAGGTCGACGCCATCCGCACGCATGGCGGGCCGACCGTCGAGGTCGTGCAGTTCGGCGAATCGTATAGCGATGCCTATGGTCACGCGGTCAAGCTGCAGGAAGATCGCGGCCTGACCTTCGTGCATCCGTTCGATGATCCATACGTGATCGCCGGCCAGGGCACCGTCGCGATGGAAATTTTGAGCCAGCACCAGGGGCCGATTCACGCGATCTTCGTGCCGATCGGCGGCGGCGGTCTCGCGGCCGGTGTCGCCGCATACGTGAAATCGGTGCGTCCGGAGATCAAGGTGATCGGCGTGCAGACCGATGATTCGTGCGCGATGGCCGCGTCGCTGAAGGCGGGCGAGCGCGTGACGCTGAACGAAGTGGGCCTGTTCTCCGACGGCACCGCGGTGAAGCTCGTCGGCGAGGAAACCTTCCGTCTGTGCAGCGAATATCTCGACGAAGTGCTGCTCGTGAACACCGATGCGCTGTGCGCGGCGATCAAGGACGTGTTCCAGGACACGCGCAGCGTGCTCGAACCGGCGGGTTCATTGGCGGTGGCGGGCGCGAAGCAGTACGCCGAACGGGAAGGCATCGAGAACCAGACGCTGATCGCGATCACGTCGGGCGCGAACATGAACTTCGACCGCATGCGCTTCGTCGCCGAACGCGCGGAAGTGGGCGAAGCACGTGAAGCCGTTTTCGCGGTGACGATCCCCGAAGAGCGCGGCAGCTTCAAGCGCTTCTGCGAGCTGGTCGGCACGCGCAGCGTCACCGAATTCAACTACCGGATCGCCGACGCGAACTCGGCGCATATCTTCGTCGGCGTGCAGATCCGCAATCGCAGCGAACCGGCGCAGATCGCCGGCGCATTCGAAGCGCACGGCTTCGCGACGGTCGATCTGACCTTCGACGAACTGTCGAAGCAGCACATCCGCTATATGGTTGGCGGCCGTTCGCCGCTCGCGCGCGACGAACGTCTGTTCCGCTTCGAGTTTCCCGAGCGTCCGGGTGCGCTGATGAAATTCCTGTCGTCGATGGCGCCGAACTGGAACATCAGCCTGTTCCACTATCGCAACCAGGGTGCGGACTACAGCTCGATTCTGGTCGGCATTCAGGTACCCGAGAGCGACCATGCAGCGTTCGAGCGCTTCATCGAAACGCTCGGCTATCCGTGCTGGGAAGAAACGAAAAACCCGGTCTATCGCCTCTTCCTCGCCTGATCTCTTCGGACCGGAACTCACCGATGGCGCTTTCGCTTGTCGACAAACTGGTGGTCGCAATCTCGTCGCGCGCGCTGTTCGACTTCGAGGAAGAGAACCGCGTCTACGAGGCCGGCGACCTGAAGGCCTACGAAGCGTTGCAGCGCGAGCGCCTGAACGTGCCCGCGAAACCGGGCGTCGCCTTTCCTTTGATCCGCAAGCTGCTCGCGCTGAACGCCGCCGGCGGTCATCGCGTCGAAGTGGTGATCCTGTCGCGCAGCGATCCGATCAGCGGCCTGCGCGCGTTTCATTCGTGCCGCGAACACGGGCTCGCGATCGAGCGCGGCGTGTTCACGCGCGGCCGCGCACCGTTCGGTTATCTGAAGCCGCTGAGCGCGTCGCTGTTTCTGTCGGCGAATCAGCAGGACGTGCGCGATGCGCTCGCCGCTGGCTTCCCTGCCGCACGCGTGTTGCCGGAATCGGCGAAAATGGCGAGCAAGTACCCGGACGAAATCCGCATTGCGTTCGACGGCGACGCGGTCTTGTTTTCCGACGAAGCGGAGCGCATCTTCCAGAAGGACGGCCTGCGCGCGTTCGTCGGTCACGAGATCGACAACAAGCATCTGCCGCTCGCGGACGGACCGCTCAAGCCGCTGCTCGAAGCACTGCACCGGTTGCAAAAACTCGCGGACGCGGCCGCGCCGATGCGCATTCGCACGGCACTGGTAACAGCACGCTCGGCCCCCGCGCATGAGCGCGCGATCCGCACCCTGATGGCGTGGAACATCGAAATCGACGAAGCGATGTTCCTCGGCGGCCTCGACAAAAGCGCATTTTTGCGCGAGTTCGAGCCCGACTTTTTCTTCGACGACCAGATCGGCCACTGCGAATCGGCCCGCGTCGTAACGGCGACCGGGCACGTGCTGAGTGGCATCGTGAACGCATCATGACACCCGAACAATCTCCGCTCGGCAAGTCCTCGACTTACACCGAACAATACGATCCGACGCTGCTGTTTCCGATTGCGCGCAGCCATGCGCGCGAGGCGATCGGCATTACCGCGCGACTGCCGTTTTTCGGCACCGACATCTGGAACGCCTACGAGCTGTCGTGGCTGAACGCGCGCGGCAAACCGCAAATCGCGGTCGCCACGTTCTTCGTACCGGCCGACTCGCCGAACATCGTCGAATCGAAATCGTTCAAGCTGTACCTGGGCTCGTTCGCGCAGACCGCCTTCGAATCGACCGAGGCCGTGCGCGACACGATCAGGCGCGACGTGTCCGCGTCGTGCGGCGCGACCGTGTCGGTGCATCTGTACACGCCGCACGAATTCGGCAAGCTGAAAATGGAAGAATTCGACGGCCTGTCGCTCGACCGGCTCGAACTCGAGGCGAGCGTCTATCAGCCGGATGCGTCGCTCCTGAGCGCGGCGCACGGCGAGGCGCCGGTCGAGGAAACGCTGTTCTCGAACCTGCTGAAGTCGAACTGCCCGGTGACCGGCCAGCCGGACTGGGGCAGCGTGCAGATCCACTATGCCGGGCCGCAGATCGATCACGCGGGTCTGTTGCGCTACATCATCTCGTACCGTAATCACACCGGCTTTCACGAGCAATGCGTCGAGCGGATCTTCGTCGACATCATGAAGATGTGCAAACCGCTGAAGCTCGCGGTCTATGCGCGCTACACGCGCCGCGGCGGGCTCGACATCAACCCGTTCCGCACCAACTACAACCTGCCGATGCCGGACAACATGCGGCTTGCGCGGCAGTAACGGTAAGCACCGCGGCAAACGCAACGAGGGCGCCGCAGGCCATCACAGCCTGCGGCGCCCTCATCACATCGAAGCCGTCAAAGCGCTCAGGCCGCCGGCTTCTTGTAAGCGACGCAATCCACCTCGACCTTGCAGTCGATCACCATCGACGACACCACGCACGCGCGCGCCGGCGGATTCTCGCCAAAATACTCGCGAAACACCTTGTTGAACGACGCGAAGTCGCGCGGATCGTCGAGCCACACGCCGCAACGCACGACGTGCTCGGCGCCGTAGCCCGCTTCCTTCAGGATCGCGAACACGTTCTGGATCGCTTTGTGCGATTGCTCGACGATGCCGCCGTTGATCACTTCGCCGTTTTCCATCGGCGTCTGGCCCGACACGAACAGCCAGCCGTCCGCTTCGACCGCGCGCGCGAACGGCATTACCTGACCGCCCGTTCCCTTTCCGCCTTCCACGCCATATCGCTTCATCGTCACACTCCTTAAAAAGTCGGGCACGTACGCGGCGCCCTCGCCGCGCGTGCCGCCATCAATCGATAAAAATCAGAACGCGCCCTGAGCATCGCCCTTCGACGGCGCACCGCGCGTGACGAACCGGCCGGCCCGCTCGCCCGTCACCGCGCCGTCGCGATACGACAGCACGCCGTTGACCCACACCGCGTCGATGCCGGCAGCGGGCTGCTGCGGCTTGTCGAAGGTCGCCACGTCGTGCACTTTCGCCGGATCGAACAGCACGAGGTCGGCGTGATAGCCGATATGCACTTCGCCGCGCTGCGCGAGACCGAAGCGGCGCGCGGACAGGCTCGTCATCTTGCGCACCGCTTCCTCGAGCGGCAGCAGCGCGGCATCGCGCGCATAGTGGCCGAGCACGCGCGGAAACGCGCCCCACAGCCGCGGATGCGGCAGCGGATCGTTCGGCAAGCCGTCCGAGCCGACCATCGTCGCCGGATGCGACAGGATGCGCCGCACGTCGTCTTCGGACATGTTGTGATAGACCGCGCCCGCCGGCTGCAGGCGCTTGCCCGCTTCCTGCTGCGACACGCCCCATTCGGCGGCGACGTCCTTGATCAGCTTGCCCGCCATCTCGGGATGCGGCTCGGACCACGTGATCGTGATGTCGATGTCGCCCGTCACCTGCTTGAGATCGAGCGTCGACGAACTGCGGTTGTACGGATAGCAGTCGCAACCGACCGGCTGCCCGCCGCGCGCGCCTTCGAGCGATTTCAGCACCTCGACGCTGCGCCCCCAGTTCGACGGCCCCGCGCACTTCAGATGCGAGATCACGACCGGCACGCGCGCATGACGGCCGACGCGGTAGGCCTCGTCCATCGCGTCGAGAATCGCGTCGAACTCGGTGCGCATGTGGGTCGTGTACAGCGCGCCCGCGGCCGCGAGCGGCTCGGCGAGCGCCATCACTTCCTCGGTCGGCGCGGCGAACGCCGAGCCGTATGCGAGCCCCGAGCTGAGACCCAGCGCGCCGTGCGCGAGCGCTTCCTCGAGCTGCGCGCACATGCGCTCGATTTCCTCGGCGGTCGCCGCGCGATCGAGCCGGTCCATCTGGTTATTGCGCAACGCCGTGTGGCCGATCAGCGCGCCGACGTTCACCGCCGGCCGCGCGGCGTTCACCGCGCTCACGTAGTCGGCGAAGGTCGGATACTGGAACGCATCGCGCTCGCCGAGCAGGTTCATCGGATCGGGCGGATCGCCCTTCAGCGACACCGGCGACGCGCTGATGCCGCAATTGCCGACGATCACCGTCGTCACCCCTTGGGTGATCTTCGGCAGCATTTGCGGCGAGCGGATCACGTGTGTGTCGTCGTGCGTGTGCACGTCGATGAAGCCCGGCGCGAGCGCGCGCCCCTCGGCCTCGATCACCTCTTCGGCAAGCCAGTTCGACAGATTGCCGATCGCGGCGATGCGCCCGTCGCGGATCGCCACATCGCGCTCGACGGGCGGTGCGCCCGTGCCGTCATACAGTTGCGCGCCGACGATCAGCGTGTCGGCGGCTTCGGGATGCGAATGCATGGATCAATCTCCTAACGGTTGTCGATCGCCGCCGCCGCGGTGCGCGTCGAGCGCGTGCTTCATGCGGCGCAGCAATTCGCGGCTCTCGTCGCCCTGGCTGACGGCAAGTTCGGTGACGAGCACATCGAGCGCCATCATCATCGCGTAACGGGATGACGACGGCTTGTAAATGAAGTCGGTTTCGAACGCGACGATCGGGATCAGCCAGTCGGCGAGCTTCGCCAGCGGCGACGCGGGCGCGGTCACCGCGACCACCGTCGCGCCATAGCTGCGCGCGATCTTGCAGTTCTCGACCATCTCCGGCACGCGCCCCGTGGTGGACAGCGCGATCACCACGCAGTCGCGCGACACCGTGCTCGCGACCATGCGCTGCAACAGCCCGTCCTGATAGGTCGCGACCGGGCGGCCGAGGCGCACGAGCCTGAAACGCATTTCGTCGGCGAGCGCGGTCGAACCGCCGCCCATGCCGAACACGTAGGTCATGCGCGCATTGCGCAGCGCGGCCGCCGCTTCGGCGAGCGGCGCCTGGCGCAGCAGTTGGTGATTGTGCGCGAGCGCGGTTTGCAGTTCGTCGAACACGCGCGTGGCGATCGGCTCGGGTGCGTCACTTGCTGCGTCGCGCTCGAGAAAACGCTGACCGACCGCGGCCGCCTGCGCGAGCCGCAGCTTCAGTTCGCGCACGTCGCGGCAGCCGACCGCCTTCGCGAAACGCGTGACGGTCGCGATGCTGACCTCGGCCTGCTGCGCGAGCGCGCCGATGCTCGCGCGCGACGCGCCGGTCAGATCGTCGAGAATCAGGGCGGCGACCTTGCGTTCGGCCGAGCGCAACTCCGGCGCGCATTCGGCGATGCGCGCGACGATGTCGAAAGCGAGCGGTTCGGCGCTACTGTTCATGGCGGGCGACGGGGTTCGCGGCACGGCTTTCGCGCCCCTTTCCGGCGGCCTTCGAAACCCGTGGTACTAAATAACATTTCTCCGGACATCGTACTTTCGGTAACATGGTAAAGTCAAATTTGATTCAATTTAACCGGACGATGGAGCACGGAGACATGAAAGTTACAAACTATCAGGGCGCGACGATTGATCCTTATAGCAAGGGCTTGGGCATGGTTCCGGGCACGAGCGTCCAGCTGAAGGATGCTGCGCGCCTCGAGTGGAACCTGCTTGCCGAGGACGTCAGCCTGCCGGCCGCCGTGCTGTACGAGGACCGCGTCGAGCACAACCTGAAGTGGATGCAGGCGTTCGTCGCCGAATACGGCGTCAAGCTCGCGCCGCACGGTAAGACCACGATGGCGCCGCAACTGTTTCGCCGTCAGCTCGAAACCGGCGCGTGGGGCATCACGCTCGCCACCGCTCATCAGGTGCGCGCGGCGTATCACGGCGGTGTGTCGCGCGTCCTGATGGCGAATCAGCTGGTCGGCCGCCACAACATGATGATGATCGCCGAGTTGCTCAGCGATCCGGATTTCGAATTCTTCTGCCTCGTCGATTCGGCCGAAGGTGTCGAGCAACTCGGCGAATTCTTCACCTCGGTGAAGAAGCCGCTGCAGGTGCTACTCGAACTCGGCGTGCCGGGCGGGCGCACCGGCGTGCGCGATGAAGCGCAGCGCAACGCGGTGCTGGACGCGATCGCGCGCTATCCGGACGTGCTGAAGCTCGCGGGCGTCGAACTGTACGAGGGCGTGCTGAAGGAAGAACCCGAGGTGCGCGCGTTCCTGCAAGGCGCGGTTGCGGTCACGCGCGAGCTCGTCGAGCAGGGGCGTTTCGCGCGCTCGCCGGCGGTGCTATCGGGCGCGGGATCGGCGTGGTACGACGTGGTCGCCGAAGAGTTCGCGCAGGCGACGCAAACCGGCAAGGTCGAGGTCGTGCTGCGGCCCGGCTGCTACCTGACGCATGACGTCGGCATCTATCGAAAGGCGCAGACCGACATCTTCAAGCGCAATCCGGTCGCGAAGAAAATGGGCGAAGGCTTGCTGCCGGCGCTGCAATTGTGGGCGTACGTGCAGTCGATTCCCGAGCCGGATCGCGCGATCATCGGCCTCGGCAAACGCGACTCCGCGTTCGACGCGGGCATGCCGGAGCCGGCGCGCCACTATCGTCCGGGCCAGCAAGCGCCGCGCGACATCGCCGCGAGCGAGGGCTGGGAAATCTTCGGTCTGATGGATCAGCACGCGTATCTGCGCATTCCCCCGGGCGCCGATCTGAAAGTGGGCGACATGATCGCGTTCGACATCTCGCATCCGTGCCTGACGTTCGACAAGTGGAAGCAGGTGCTGCTGGTCGATCCACAGTATCGCGTGAAGGAAGTGATCGAGACGTTTTTCTGATTGGATTGGAGTGGATTGCGCCGCGCTGAAGCGCGGGCTTTTCGACGATAGAAAAAAGGCTGTGAGCCCAAGGGCGCACAGCCTTTTTTTGTCGTCGCACGCGGAGAAAAAATCACACGCGTTGGGCCGCCTCGTCGCCGGCGGTTTCCTGGGCTGCTCCAGCGGCGCCGGCCGCTGCGCTCGCATTGGCCGCCACTTCGCCGATGCGCGTCTCCAGCATTTTCAGCGCGCTCGACAACGCCGCGAGCGCCTCATCCGGCAACCCGGCCATCGTGTCGTGCAAGAACGCCTGGCGACGCGGCAGGCTCGCTTCGGTCGCGTCGCGACCCGCCTCGGTCAGGCGCACGTTGGTCACGCGGTTATCGCGCGCATCCATGCTGCGCGCGATCCAGCCCAGGCTTTCGAGCGCCTTCAACTGCCGCGTCAGCGCGCCCGGATCGACGCGCAGCCGCTCGACGAGCCGCTTCTGCGACGACTCGCCGGCCTGCTCGTGCAGCGCGAGCAGAATGCGCCAGCGTGGCAGCGGATGACCCACCTGGGTCTCGAATGCCGACATGAAGGCCCGATACGTGCGACCAAATTGCTGCATGACGGCGACGCGGTCCTGTTCTTCCATAATCTGCCTGTCCAACACCAAGTCCAAAAAATCAGTCTGCGTGAATCACCGGCTCGAGCTTGCGCTGGAGCTTGACCGGCGGCACGCGGCGGCTTTGCCACACCGACACGACGGCGATCAGCGCGGCCATCGCGAGACCAAGATGAATCGCGCCGACCAGCGACTCGCGCGCGCTTTCGAGCAGCATCGCGCCGTTGTGGCCCGCGTGCGTCAGCTGATCGACGAGCGTGGTCTGCGCATCGCGGTTGATCAGGATCTGCGGATCGCCGAGATCGCCGAACCAGTGCGAAGCGCCCGCGCCTTCGAGCGCACTGCGCACGCCGCTCTTGTACATGTGGGTCACGAGGGTGCCGGTCAGCGCGGTGCCGATCATGCCGCCGATCATCCGCAGCGACTGCAGCAGCGCGGTCGCGATGCCGAGGTGTTCGCGGCCCGCGGTCTGCTGCGCGAAAATCGTCAGATTCGGCATCACGAAACCGAGCCCGAGGCCGCCGACGACCATGAACGACATCAGCACCCATTGCTGCATCGATCGGGTCGCGACGACGATGCCGAGGCATGACAGCGCGACCATCGCAAAGCCGATGTACAGCATCAGGTTCGGATTTCGGATCCGCGACACGACGCGCCCGTTCGTGATACTGCCGATCGTGATGAACACGACGAGCGGCGTGATAACGAGGCCCGCTTCTTTCGGCGACATGCCGAAGCCGCCCTGGAACAGCAGCGGTGCGTAGAACAACAGCGAGAACATCGTGAAGCCGCCGAGCACGGCCAGCGTGAACAGCGCGGCGAGGCTACGGTTGCGGAACATGTCGACTGGCAGGATCGCGGTCGGGCAGCGCTTTTCCCATTTCCACAGCGCGATGGCCGACGCGACGCTCAGCCCGAGCAGCGCGAACGCGCTCAGCGTGATGCCGTGCTTCGGCAGCAACTCGACGAACAGTTGCAGCGAGCCGAGCGCGATCGCGATCAACAGCGCGCCGGGCCAATCGAGCCGCATCTTGCCTTCATGCTCGACGTGCCGTAGATGCGGCAGGAAACGCCAGACGAAAAACAGCGACAGCAGCCCAACCGGCAGATTCACATAAAACACCGAACGCCAGCCGCAGTACTGCGTCAGAAAACCGCCAAGCGAAGGCCCGACCGCATTCGCGATGCCGAACGCCGAGCTCATCAGCACCTGCCAGCGCAACCGCACGACGGAATCGGGGAACAGATCGGGAATGCACGCGAACGCGGTGCCGACCAGCATGCCGCCGCCAATGCCCTGCAAGCCGCGGGCGAGCACGAGAAACAGCATGTCGTTGGCGGCGCCGCACAACACCGAGGCGCTGGTAAACACGACGATCGATGCGATCACGAACGGCTTGCGCCCGTAGTAATCGCCGAGCCGGCCGAAGATCGGCACGGTGATCACCGAGCTCAGCAGATACGAGGTGGCGACCCATGCGTACAGCTCGAAGCCCCGCAGTTCGGACACGATGGTGGGCAGCGCGGTGCCGACCACGGTCTGGTCGAGCGCGACCAGCATCGTGACGAACGAGATGCCGAGCATGGCCAGCAGGGATTCGCGGAACGGTAAGACTTGCCCACTCGAATGGTGGGCGGCGGTATGGACAGCCATTTTTGATGGAGCAAAAGTTGACGTGTCAAAAGATTGAAAATCATACCACGCTGCACCGCTCCGCGCGGGACGGAACACGCCTTGCAACGCGGTAGACTCACTTGCAGTACCCGCGCCATGACATGCCAGGGAGGCTCATGCAGCCGAGTTCGCTCGCAGCACCATCCTTATCGGAGCAAGACCTCGCCGCGCTGCGGCGCGCCAAACACCAGCTCGAAAGCCCCGCGCTCGCGATGAAGCTCGCCAGCGTCGTCGGCGCGCCGATCGAAAAGCTGCTGTCGCGCATTCCGGTGTTCGCCAACGAAAAAGTGTCCGATGCGACGCAGGCCGCGTTGCGCAAATGTCTGTCGATCGCGCTGCGCACGCTCGGCCGGCGCGACGACGCCAGGCTGCTCGCGCCGGACAAGCCGAACAACCTGCTGCACAAGTTCGCGGTCGCGACGACCGGCGCGGCTGGCGGCGCGTTTGGATTGCTCGCGCTGCCGGTCGAACTGCCCGTCACGACCACGCTGATGTTTCGATCCATCTGCGACATCGCGCGCAGCGAGGGCGAGGACCTGACCTCGGTCGACACACAGCTGCAATGCCTGACCGTGCTCGGCATGGGCGGCACCTCGAGCGAGGACGACGACGCCGACCTCGGCTACTTCTTCATGCGCGGCGCGCTCGCGCAGGCGGTGTCGAAGGCGTCGTCCGAGGTGGCCAGCAAGGGCTTCACGGCCCACGGCTCGGCGGCGCTGCTGCGGCTCATCAACGCGATCGCCGCGCGCTTTTCGGTGCAGGTCAGCGAGCAGATCGCGGCCAAATCGATTCCGGCGATCGGCGCGGTGCTCGGCGCGATGGTCAATACCGTGTTTATCGATCACTTCCAGCAGGTCGCGCACGGGCACTTCACCGTGCGGCGGCTCGAGCGGCAATACGGCCAGCAAACGATCGAAGCCGTCTATCGGACGCTCGACATCACACTCGACGCGTGAGCCCTGTTCGCGGCGCGGCTCGTCGCGCGTCGCACGAAGGCGGCCGCGCGATCGAGCGCGCGGTTCGCCTCCGGCATGAACGGCGCGAACAGCGGCCACACGTGCGGCAGCTTGTTCCACACCTCGCATTCGCAATCGACGCCTGCCGCGTGCGCGTTGTCGGCGACGCGGCGCGTGTCGTCGAGCAGCACTTCGGTGCTGCCCGCCTGCAGGAACAGCGGCGGCAGACCGTGCAGGTCCGCGTAGACCGGCGACGCGTACGGATGGATGGGCGGCGCATCGCCCAGATAGACCTTGGCCGCGCGCTCGATCGAGGCGCCGCAGAACATCGGATCGATGCTGTCGTTGGTGCGCAGGCTCGCGCCGGTCGTCGCCAGATCGGTCCACGGCGAGAACAGCAGACCGCCCGCGGGCATCGGCGCACCCGCGTCGCGCAGCGCGACCAGCGTGGCGAGCGCGAGACCGCCGCCGGCCGAGTCGCCGGCGATCACGATCGAGCTGGGTGCGATGCCCATCGCGAGCAACTGTCGGTAGGCGGCGGTGGCGTCGTCGAGCGCCGCTGGGAAGCGATGCTCGGGGGCGAGGCGGTAGTCGAGGGAGAAAAGCCGCGCGTCGGCGCGGGTCGCGAGAGCGAACGTCAGCGACCGATGCGTGCGCGGCGAGCAGAAGTAGTAACCGCCGCCATGGCAATACAGCACCGTAGGCTCCGCGCCGCCGGCCGTGCCGCCGTCCACGCGCTCCAGCCATTCGCCGACGAGCGGCGCGTTGCCTGCGCCGTACGTTTCGCGCAGATGCCAGCCGCGCGGCACGCGTGGCGACCACACGCGCTTCGACGTCAGCGCGCGCGCCCGTTCGACGTTGATAAACGGTTTGAGGGTTTCGGGCCGGAACTGCCTGCGCAAATACCAGCACGCGAGCGCGCTTTGCCAGCTCATCGGGACATGCTCCTTCGTTGAAGTCCCGTCATGGTACGTGGGTTGGCAGGGGCCGTTGGTTTGGCGGGTTCCAATCGCGTGACGGTGATGGTCGCCGCGGCACGCGCGCCGGGCCAACGCGAGGTCCATGCCTAGTTCGCCGGCAACACCTGTCCGCGAATTTCGCCCGTCGGATTCTGCGCGGTATGAACATTGAAGTACCACTGCCCCGCCATCAGATCCATGACCTGCTGCTCGGTAAGTTTCACCGTGCCTTTGATCGGACTCGCGAGCCCATTCTTCTCGATCGGCACCTGGACCTTCGCATTCTGGCCGACCGGCGCGGGACCGTGGAAATGCGCGGCGGTGACCGGACCGCTCAAGCCCTCGTAAGTAACAGTCCACTGCAGCGATTGAGTGGACGTGTCGAAGCTCGCATTCAGCATGCCATGCCCGTGACTCACACGCGGCGGCACTTCGCTCGACGGCTGGAGATTCGCCTTCAGCGCAACCGTATCCGCAAATGCAGCGCTCGATGCAAGCGCGCACAGCAGTACTGCCAGATTCAATTTTCGCTGCGAAATCATGGTCTTCTCCGGACATTGACGCGCCGCGGCGGCATTGTGTCGGCCGTGCGGAGCATCCACATACTAGTGCAAATCATTTGAAGCCGGTGAGGCTGGGATGGTGGTTTGCTTGGGGGCCGCTTTGAGCGAAAAACGTAGCGCGAAATCGTTTTAATCGATTTGATCAAAAAGTTAATTGCGCGATTTGTAATGAATAAATCACGTCATTCCTGGTATGCTTCGACTCGCGAGAAGTGACTCCTTCATCGAAGGACGTCTCCAAATCTTTAACGCGGCTTCGGCCGCGTTTTTTTCGTCCTGATTTTGGTTGCGGCCGATTGAACCGCCCGTGTATTTGCGCGAGTCTACGGCGCGCCGCTCGCTACGCGAGCAATGCGGCCTGCTGTTCGATGCCATCGAGTATTGCCTCGCATTGTCGAATTAGCGCATGCCCCTCGTTACGCAACTGCTCCGGCGACTTCGCGACAATGACGCGGCGATAGGCTTCGAGCGCCTTTAGGAGCGGCGGATACTGCAGCACGCTCGCCGCCCCCATCACCCGGTGCAGCCACTCGTGCACCCGCCCCATGTCCGCGCGTTCGAGTAACGTCGCCAGCGCGTCGATGTCGTCGCGCATCGACGAGACGAATGAATCTAGCAACGCCTTGACCGTCGACTCGCTTCCCCATAACTGCGTCATGCGCGCGAGGTCGACGGGCACGAACGGTTCGGCACCGGCACGTTGGGTGGCCTGCGGCTCGCCGGCCGACGCGGTCGAAACGCGATCGGTTGTTTCCGCCGGGGCGGGGTGCCACTCGACCTCAGTGCCAAACCAGCGGCTCAGGTGGTCGCGCAACGTGGCGAGCCGGGTCGGCTTGATCAGACTGTCGTCCATGCCGGCTTCGCGGCACAGACTCAGGTCGTCGGGCGCGGTATTGGCCGTGATGCCGAGTATCGGCAGACGCCGCGCGCCGCCGTGCAGTGCCTCCGCTTCGCGGATACGACGGGTCAGTTCATAGCCGGACAGGTTCGGCATGTGGCAGTCCGTAATCAGGCAGCCATAGCTGGTGCGCTCTAGCGCGGTGAGCGCTTCGGCGCCGTCGTTGGTGACGTCGCACGCGAACCCCAGCAGGGCGAGCTGATGACGGATCAACTCCTGATTGACTGGATGATCTTCCGCGACAAGAATCAGCCGCCCTTTCGCGAGCGCGCGTTCGCGATCGGGCGGCGGCGCGATGCCATCGGTCGTGAACGGCGCGCCTACCACGCTCGATGCCATCCGGGCGATCGACGGCAGCTCCGTCATCGCGGCCGCACAAGCGGCGCCGAGGCCGCGCCACGAAATCGGATTGATGCTGACGCGCACCTTGTCGTCGAGGATGCGGTAACCCGTTGGCTTCGGTTTTTCGGTCAGCGTGACGATGCACGCATTTGTGCCGATATGTGCCGGCAACGTGACGTCCTCGCCGACGAACAGCAGATCCACGCGGCTCAGTACGTCGCTTTTGGCAAGCGTCGCCGCATCGCCCGAGAGGCTGCGCAGTTCGAGCCCCAGCGCCTCGCCGAAGTGTGCGAGAGCCCGGCCGATGCGTCGATCTCGCGTGATCACTACGCCGAGTTTGCCGTGCAGACCATTGATCGAATAACGCTGTTCGACGATCGGCATCGTCAGCCGCACGATCATGCTCGTGCCGCGGCCGGGTTCGCTGTGCAGCGTGAGCGTGCCGTTCATCAGGTCGATCAGCTTGCGACAGATCGTCAGCCCGAGGCCTGTGCCGCCGAAGCGCCGCGTGGTGGACGACTCGGCCTGCACGAACGGCTCGAACAGCCCCGCCTGCAGATCCGGCGCGATGCCGATGCCAGTGTCCCGAACGGTCAGCTCCAGCGTCTGCGAGTCCGCGCAATCTTCGACGACCGCTACGCTGACAGCCACCTCCCCCTTCGGCGTGAACTTGATCGCATTGCCGAGCAGGTTGAACAGGATCTGGCGCAGACGCACGCTGTCGCCACGGAGCGTCGCAGCGGCGTCGCTCGCTATGTCGACGCGCACTTTCAGCCCCTTTTCGTGGGCGCGCCCGGCGAGCAGGCCGACCGCGTTATCGACGAGCTCACGGAGATCGATCGGCTCCGCTTCGAGCGTGAGCCGACCCGCCTCGATCTTCGAATAGTCGAGCAAATCATCGAGAATCTGCAGCAGCGCGCCCGCCGACTCGTGGATCATGCCGAGCATTTCGCTCTGATCGGTACTGAGCGGCGTGCGCTCGAGCACTTCGACGAGACCGAGCACGCCGTTCATCGGGGTGCGGATTTCGTGGCTCATCATCGCGAAGAAGTTGTCCTTCGCGCGCGAGGCCGCCTCGGCCACATCGCGCGCTCGGGCGAGTTCCTCAGAACGCGCGCGCTCGACGCTCGCGTCGACCCAATAGCCGCTCCAAACGACGCCGCCATCGGCTTCGCGCTGCGGCACCAGCTCGGCCCGCACCCACTTCAGTTGACCGGCGCTTTCGACACGGAACTCAATATGCACCGCAGAGGTACAGATCGCGGAACGCTCGAGCTCGGCAAGAACGATTGGCCGATCCAGCTCCGATATGCGCTGAAAGTCGACTCGCGCCCCGCCCTGCGAATCGCTGTCGCCGAGCAGATGTCGCGCGTCGCCGCCGATGTACGGGAAGGAATACGCACCTTCCGGCGAGCGCCGCATCTGGAACACGACGGCCGGCAACGAGCGCGTGACGTCGAACAGACGCCGTTCGGTTTCGCGCGCGCGCATCTCGGCGCGCCGGATGTCGGTGATGTCGACCATCGTACCGAGTACGTATGCCGGCTGCCCATCGCCGCCTTCGCAGACGCTCGTCCAAAAAATGCCATGCCGCGACTCGCCAGCACCGTCCTCGAACTGCAGTTCGACTTTGGCGATGCCGCCGCCGCGCAGGAGCTCGTGTGTCATGTCGTCGAGCACACGGCTATTGGCCTCGCCCCATGTGCCGACCTCGGCCGTTGTGCGCCCGAGCACGTCCTTGCGCTGCAGCCCGCACGCCTTCTCATATGCCTCGTTGATCGCGATGTACCGTCCGTCCAGGCCTTTCGCGATGAGCGGATACGGCACCGTCTTCATCATCGTTTCCTGGAAGTTCAATTGCAGCGCGAGTTCGCGCTCGGTCTGCTTGCGCAGCCGGACTTCGCGTTGCAGCAGCACGTACGCGCGCAGCGTCACCAGCAGCACCACGCCGATGCCGATCAGCACCGGCAGCAGCCGCACCGCAGTCACGCTCCACATCGCGTTGTCCGGCGCGGCGGGGCTCACCCACTTGCGCCGGATGCGTTGCTTTTCGGCTGCCGGCATCGCCTGCAACGCGCGATCGATCAGCTTGACGAGCGGGCTCAAATCCTCGCGCACAGCAAAATACAACGAGTCGGATTCACCGAGCGAGTCGAGCACCCTGAGCGCGCCGGCGTAGCGCTGCCGGAGTTGCACGTTGATCGCGGCAGCGTTGCCGACCAGCACGTCGGCCTCGCCACTCGCGACCATGCGCATCGCCTCGCCCAGGCTCGCCGCGACGACGATGTGATCGACCGGCACCGCCTCCAACGCGAGGGGCACCGAACCGGCTACGTGCGGCGACATCACGATGCGGCACGACGTGATGTCGTTGAACCAGCATGGAGGCGGCACGCCGGTGCGTCCGACGATCACCAGCGGATCGCTCTCGTACACGCGGCTACGGTCGGCGCCCACGAGAAACGCACCGCGACTCGATGTGGAGGACAGCATCGCGAGGTCGCCGCGCTGGAATGCGTCGATGGTGGCGGCCCAGTCGGCCGTGCGCGCGCGGTTGAACACGACACCGAGCGTGCTGCTCAGGTATGCGAGGTAATCGGCGGTCAGACCGACGGGGCGACCCGCGGCGTCGACATAGCTGAACGGCGCCCAATCGTCGTCGAAGCCGATCTGCAACGGCGGCAGCGAACGCAGCCAGTTCTTCTCTTCCGGCGTTAGCGCGAAGCGTGGGGCACCCGTCGCGGGCGCCGCGTTGAAGTTGCCGGACAGCCAGAGCGCGCGTATCGCAGCGGCCTCGGCGGGATTCATCGACACGAGCGCGCGGTTCAGTTGATCGCGCAAGGCAAGCTGCCGGGGCGATACCGCAAAGCGCAGGTCGAGCGCTTTGCCGCCTTGCTCGAACGCTACGCGCAGATTGCGATACGCGTCGGTCGCCAGTTCGTATTGAACGACCGGTGTGAAGCCGAAATAGACGTCGGCATCGCCATGCATTAGCGCGTTCAGCGCTTCGTGCGTGCTCGCGAACGAGACGATCTTCGCGCGCGGAAAACCGGCGCGCAACAAACGCTCACGCGCAAAACCGCGCTCGATCGCGATACGCGCGCCGGCGAGATCAGTGGGCTTCACATACCGGGCGTCGTCACGACGCACGACAGCCGACGCGAAGGAGTGGAAGTAGGGAGCCGTAAAGCCGAGGCAGCGCTCGCGCTCCGGCGTGCGCGCTATGCTCGTCAGCAGGTCGACCTCGCCGGCGCAAGCCGCGGCGACCAGTTTGGCCATGTCGGGAAAGCTCTTCGTCTCGATGACGACGTTCGGCCCCAGGAGCGCGCGCAACAGGTCGCCGCTGACGCCGGCGAGCTGGCCACCCCGCTGGATGTCGAACGGCGGCCAGCCACCTTCGAGTATGCCCACGGTCAGTCTGGAAGGAAATGCATTGGGTGACGACGCGGAGACATCGGCTCGCACTGTGGAGATGACGGGCGACTCTGACGCAGCGCCGGCAGGCGCGGCCATGCAGACCGCCTGCGTAGCCGCCAGCAGAGATAACACCAGCCAGCGCATCATTGAGTGCCGCGGCGAGCGCTGCCAAAGACACCGCAACAAACGCCGCAGCCCCAACGTCAGCGGCACCTCGCATTGAGAACTCGTATCGATCGGAAGTGATGAGTAGCGTCCCCCGCTCACGAAACGTCACCCTGTCCGTCCACCAATGACACCGCGGACGAATCAACTCGACCGTGCAGAAACGAAAACAGGACGCCAGCCGCAATTGCGCCGGCCAACGGCGCTGCCCAGAACAGCCACAGCTGGTCCAGCGCCCAGTTGCCGACGAACACTGCCTGCGCTGTCGAGCGGGCCGGATTGACCGCTCCATTGGTGACCGGAATCGACACCAGGTAGACGAGCATCAGACATGCGCCGGTGATGAACGGCGCAACCGTTGCCAACTCTTTTCGAACGACGACCAGCAGGCAGGTCCCGACAAACACGAACGACAGCACGACTTCCACGACGAGCGCCGAATGCAACGGATAGTCGGCGGGCGAATGAGCACCGAAGCCGTTCGCCGCGAATTCGCTCGCGGCGAGTTCGAAACCTGGCCGGCCACTAGCGAGGTAAGCGAGAAGCGCCGCGGCGACTATTGCGCCGCCGATTTGCACGGAGATATAGGGCAACAGATCACGCACGGGAAAGCGCTGCGCGACGGTCAAGCCGATGGTGACAGCAGGATTGAAATGCGCGCCGGAGATCTTGCCGAACGCATAGCTGCCAGTAGCGAGCGCAAGCCCGAACGCCAACGACATCTGCAACGCGCTACTAGCCTGCAATATGCCCGTGGTGTCCAACACCGTACTGCCGCAGCCGACGAACACGAGCCATGCCGTACCCACACCCTCGCTCCATAATCGCTTGCCTAGTGCCACCATCTCTACCCCATCCGTCAAGTACGAGGTACAGACACCGAACGATCGCGCGAAGAGGTCTGCACCGGATTCCCCTGATCCATCTAATCGGATCACGAACTAACCACAGCGGCAGTTGCGGCGCAAGGCGCGCAACGACCGGCGGCGGCCAGGATTATTGGGTGCCCCCCCGAGCCATGCCAATCAGATAAGTCTGATAAGGGCTACGTCAAAGCCGTCGAAAGCAAGAAAATATGACCATCGCGTCGCCTCATATCAGCCCAATCTGAGCGGCGTAGTTGATCAGGTCGGCTTCTGTTTCCAGTCCGAGCTTGCGCATCGCGCTGCGTTTTTGCGTGCTGATCGTTTTGTCACTCCGTCGCAGACGTGTGGCGATCTCGTGCACCGCGAGGCCTCGCACATAGAGTTGAAACACCTCCCACTCGCGTGCGCTCATCGCACCGCCGCGCCGGGGCGGCGCAGGCTCCGCGGCAGCGAGTGCGGCACGAACCTGTTCCGATAGATGGGTGCCCCCGGCGGCAACGGCTTCGATCGCGTCGATCAATGCGTCCACGGCGTCGCGCTTGTCGACGATTCCCGTCACCCCGATATTGCGCAAGCCGGCCAACACATGCGCGCGCCCAATCATGGTCAGCACCACCACGTGGGGATGCGGCGTGCGCCGAAGCAGCCGACGCAATAGCGGCACCGCGCTGGTGTCCCCGTCAAGTCCCGGCATGCCGATGTCCGACACAACGACGTCGCATGCGCAAGCTTCGAGCAGCTTCGCGAGACCGCGAGTGTCGGCAGCTTCGCCGACAATCTCGATATTCGGCTTGTCGCGCAGCAGCGTTCGGACGCCCGCGCGAATGGAGTCGTGATCGTCCGCCACGACGACGTGAATCTTGTTTGTCATTCTGTTCAGTGACTTTTTTATGGTGTCGATCGGCATACCGCACGAAATGTGTCTCCCCGGTTATGCCGATCTAGTCGCCGCGCCTATACGCAGCAGGTTGCCGCCCGGTTAGCGGACCTGATCAAGTCGTTCTGGAACCACCCCGTGCTCGACTGCGAAGCGAAACAGTTCGGCGTCGCTATTCAGCGAGAGCTTGCGCATGGCCATGCACTTCTGCGCGCTGATTGTCTTCACACTACGTCCCAAGCGCGTGGCGATTTCCGTGACGCCGAGCCCTGACGCGTACTGCGTAAATACCTCGAGCTCGCGGCGAGAAAGGGTGGCGCGCACGAGGTCGAGACGTTGCGTCAGCGTTACGTCGGCCAACATGGCGCGCACCGCCGGACCGACATAACATTCGCGCGCCAGCGCCATGACCAGCGCCACGTGGATCAGATCGATACGATCACGTTTGCTCAGCAGCCCGTCCACGCCAAGCGACATCACCTTGCGCAGCGTCGCCGCTTCCGTTTCCATTGTCAGGATGACGAGCGCCACGTTGGGATAGCGTTCCTTTAACTGCCTGACGACGTCGAACCGGTTTTCGTTGCTCCCTCCTGGCATGTAAAGATCCGTCAGCACGAGATCGCAAGGACAGCGATCGACTTCGATCAACAGTTCGGCGACATCCGCCGCACGGCCGACCACCTTCAGGTTGGGATAGTTGCCAATCAGATTTTCTATAGCCAGCAGAACCAGCGGATGATCGTCCGCAATGATCGTTCGAACAGGCGTGCCTGATGCAGCCATGAGGTTCATCTTCTGGCGCTCCTCGATACTTTCATTTCTCGACACCTAGTTATGCGTGACCGGCGCTCACGCAATGGTCGAGCATTTCTTTTGCGACAAACATCAGAGCGCTCTGAAATGGACCGAACGACCGCGTGCCCGATGCTTAGTTTTCCGCTTCGAGGAGGAGCGAGCCGCACGCGCGTACACAGGAAAAGAGCGCGGGGTCGTCGCTCACGCCCAGTCGTGCCATCGCTTCACGCTTTTGCCGACTCACCGTGCGGCGATGGCAGCCGAGCGCCGCCGCTATCTGCACGATGGACTCGCCGCTCACGAGCCTGCGCACGATGTCGGTCTGCCGCTTCGACAGCATCAGGGCCGACACGAACCGACCGTTGTCCGGCTGCGAACGCTCGAGCGTTTCGACCACCGAGCGGCCCAGGTAGCGCGCGCCGCGCACACTGTCGCAGACGGCTTGCGGCAGTTCCTCGAGCGAATCGGCTTTGCCGACCACGCTGATTGCGGCATCGGCGGCGACGACGCGCAACATCGCGGCATTCGTCTGCCCGGTCACGACGACGACGCGCAATGACGGCCACTCGCCGCGAATGCGCTGGATCAGGCCGAGTCCGTCGCTAATCTCGCCGGCGGGCTCCGGCATGGACAGATCGACGACGAGCACGTCGCACGGTGTGTGTTGAAGCAACGCGATCAACGCAGTCGGCATCTGCGCCTGACCGACGACAGTCAGACCTTCGTGCGCCTCCAGCGTCGATTTCAGGCCAAGCAGGACGAACGGATGATCGTCCGCCAGAATGATTCGAAGATTTGTCACGATTAGTCTCGCTCGTTGTCGGAATGGTCGGAATGCGTGCGGGGGTGGCTGTGCGGGCGGCGGGCGTCGACCTTCGCCGCGTCAATCACGCGACGTGCCGGAAAAGCCATCTGATCACCCTCGCAAATTCACGACAATCGGAGCGTTCCTAATCCGGTTAAATGATCGGGATAATTTATAGTCCTACCGAGCAAAATGCGCACCGTTATTCGAATCGAATCAAATCCATTCGAAAACGCAAAGCGCGCGCTGTTCAAATCATGTCTCACGCCGCATCACAGGCACGCGTCGCGCGCATCGCACGCGTCGACGCGGCGCGCGGAAACACCGGCAACGCGAGCAATGCGCACGCGCTCGCCACGCTCCACACCAGCGGCCATCCTCCGATGGACAGCAGCGCGGGAATCGCGAGCGGCGTCACGAACAGCGTGAGGAACACGCAGGTGTTGCCCATCGCGAGCGCGGTGCCCGCGCGGCGGGTACCGGCAAGGGACGCGAGTTCGGTGAACGCGACGCCGTGCCACGCCGACGCGCTAACTCCGCCGAACACGATCATCAGCGCGAACAGCGCAACCGCTCCGGCGCGATGCATGCCGACGAGCCCGGTCGCGAGCGCGAGCAGCACGAACAGCACGGCGGTCAATAGACTGCAGGCCCGCATATACGCGCGACGGTTGCCGCGCCGGTCGGTCCACGCACCGCTCCAGACCCGCGCGACCGCGGCGCCGGTCTGCACCGCGGCCATCGTCACGCTGATCGCGAACACGCCGGCACGCCCGAAGTCGTGCAGAAACACCGCGCCGAACGTAATCACGGCAATCTGCGGCACGCACAGCGCGCCCGCGCCGAGCGCGACGCGCCAGATCGCGATGTCGCGCAATGGTGAACGCATCGGCAAAGGCGCGCCGGCGTTCGAAGCGTCTACGCCCCGCCCACTGGCCGCCCCTGCACCGGCCGTCGCAGCCGCCTGCGCGGGCTCGTGCAGCCAGCGCCACGCGAACCACGCGGTGATCGCGCATGCCAACGCCAGCACCGCATAGGCGCTCGCAAAACCGAAGTGCGAGGCGAGCACCGGCAGCACCAATGCGCCGAGTCCACCGCCCGCCGGCACCGCGGTTTGCCGGATGCTCATCGCGAGGCCACGCTCGCCTTCGCGAAACCACGCCATCACCGCTCGGCCGCTCGATCCGTTGACGCTGCCGCCCAGCAATCCGACCAGCAGCAGCCCGAGCGCGAGCGGGACGATGCCGGGCACCTGAGCGTCGCCCGGCGACACGAACAGCGCAAGACCGGCGAGCGCGGCCGCGGTCGACAGCAAGCCGAGCAGCAGCACGCGACGATCGCCCCAGCGGTCGGTCAACAGTCCCCACGGCAATTCGCTGACCGCAATGCCGAGCCCGAGCATGCCCAGCACGAGGCCGAGCCCGTGGTTGCAGAGGTGGTAGTCCGAGCGCAGGAACACCGCCGTCGTCGGAATTCCCGAAAATGCCGCCGAAAAGCTCGCGTTCGCGGCGAAGCCCACGCCCAGCACCTTCCAGCGATGCCGCGCGCCGCGCTGGCCGATGCCGCGCGACGCTGTCATAGATCCGTTTTCCATCCCACCCTCCGTGTGTATTCGGGGGTATGCTACGGCTGGGCATTCCATCGGAAAAGCCGGAAATTTAGATCGCCTCCATCGGAAAAACCGAATCATGAGCCAGCGTGGTTTCGACCTTGCACAGTTGCGGACCTTCGTCGCCGTCGCCGAATCGGGCGGGGTGTCGGCGGGCGCCGAGCGCGTGTTCCTGTCGCAGTCATCGGTAAGCGAGCAGTTGAAGAAGCTCGAGGAGCGCGCCGGCCAGCCGCTCCTCGTGCGCCGCCGCCAGGGCGTGAGCCCGACGCCCGCGGGCGAGCGTCTGCTCGAGCACGCGCGCCGCATCATCGCGATGAGCGAAGCGGCCTTCGACGACCTGCAAGGCCGCTCGCTCGACGGCGAATTGCGCATCGCGATCACCGATTACTACCGTCCGCACGACATCGCGCGCATCCTCAAGACGTTTTCGGAACAGCATCCGCGGCTGAAGCTGCACGTGACGGTGCTGCCGAGCGCGGTGATCGACAGCGGCGCGGACGATCACGCGTCGTTCGACATCGGTTTGTCGGCGCGGCTCGTCCTAGGCCAGCCGCGCGCACGCGGCGCCGGTGCCGGTGGCGGTGCCGGTGCCGGTGCCGGTGCCGGTGGCGCGAGCATCGTCGTGCGGCGCGAAAAGCTGCTATGGGCCAGTTGCGCCGATGCCCCCACCCGCCCCGCCGCGCCGTATCAACTAGTGCTGCTGCCGACGACCTGTCAGTTGCAGCGCTTCGTCGTCAAGCTGCTCAACGAACACAAGGTAGCGTACGTGGTGTCGCATTCGGCGTCGGGCGTCGCGGGGCTGCAACTCGCCTTGAAGGCGGGGCTCGGGATTTCCTGTCTGAACGAGTCGTCGCTCGGCGGCGGCGTGGTGGCGTGCGCGGCGAACATCGGCTTGCCGCCCCTGCCAGCCATCGAGTTTCATCTGCTGCCGGGGCGTACGGGCGAAAGCGAACTGGTCAGCAATGCACGTGATGCGCTCGTGCGGCTCTTCGCATGAAGCCCACCGGCATTTGCGCAAAACGTGAAACCACACGAATGAGACGAGCCAGGCACAAATAAAATTCACAGCAAAATTTATGGATCGACATCGGCTAATCACATTCACCTGATGCATTGACATCGATAAACCGCAGCGCAACAAAATCCACCGCGCTGGGGCCGGCATCCGTGCCATTCCGTGATTATCGAAGCGCCTGTTTACCTTTGTATTCTCTATTGACGAGTCCGATAAATTGTTGCAGGCTGCTAACGGATATCACGCGCTTTTCAGCGCCTCATGCGTCGCTCATTGGAGCCCGAAAGTCGCCGTCCCAGGCGCATCCAGCGCGGATCATTGTCGCAGATCAAAGTTTTTGCCGGACAATTGCATCATCATTGCGCTTCTGTAGTTCGCGTTGCCGAACAAGCCCGTTCAGAATAGCGGTTAATAGCAGTCAATTAAAAGCAGCTAGTCCCGAGATGCGTCGTTTCCGGATTCATGAGTCAATCCGCACACTCGCGCCGGGTATATAAATCGAGCGATAAGAACGTTCCACGACGAGGCCCGGTGTGTATCGCAAAACTATCGGCTCTGCGGTCCTGTCCGTGCTGTGCGCGCTTCATGCGCTATGGAGCGGCGCGGCGTTAGCGGCCACCGACACGTCCGTCGCGATGCCCCCATCGATGGACCAGCGCGTACGAGCCTGCACGTCGTGTCACGGCGAACAGGGCCAGGGACGCAAAAACGACTACTTCCCGCGCATCGCCGGCAAGCCGGCCGAGTACCTGTTCAATCAGCTGATCGCGTTTCGCGACGGCGGCCGCACCTATCCGCCGATGGGCTATCTGCTAGCGTTCCTGCCCGACGACTACCTGCGTCAGATCAGCGAGTACTTCGCGGCCCTGCAGCCGCCCTATCCCGAATCCGAGCGCGCCGCCCTGTCGCCGAAGCTGCTTGCCGCCGGTGAAAAGCTCGTGACGCATGGCGACCCGGCGCGCGGCATACCGGCGTGCATCGCCTGTCACGGCGCGCGCATGACCGGCACGCAGCCGGGCATTCCGGGCCTGCTCGGCTTGCACGCGAGCTATATCGCCGGACAGATGGGCACGTGGCGCTCGGGCACCCGCCACGCGCTCGCGCCGGACTGCATGCGCACGATCGCGCTCAAGCTGAACGACAACGACATCGCCGCGGTATCGAACTGGCTCGCGCGCCAGCCGCGTCCCGCCGATCCCCGGCCCGCACCGGCATCCGCCGAACGGCTGCCCCTCGCTTGCGGGAGCCAACCGCAATGAAGCCGACACTCCGCCCGTCCGGTTGGCTGCGCCCGGCAAGCATGGCTAGCGTCCTTGCGATCGGCAGCTTCGCGCTCGCGTTGCTGGTCCATGGACCGCTCACGACGACGGCGCATGCCGCGACCGCGGCGCCCCAAGGCGCGGAAGCAACTACCACGGCTGGAACCAGTCCCGACACTCGCCCCGAGATCGTCAGACGCGGCGAATATCTTGCGCGCGCGGGCGACTGCATTGCGTGCCACACCGCGCCGCGCGGCCGGCTGTTCGCCGGCGGCCTCGCGATGGAAACGCCGTTCGGCACGCTGTACTCGCCGAACATCACGCCGGACCCGCAGTACGGCATCGGCACGTGGAGCGAGGAAGCGTTCTTCAAGATGATGCGCACCGGCCGCAAGCCGGACGGCGCGCCGATCTATCCGGCAATGCCGGTCGCCCAGTACACGAAAGTCACGCGCGAGGACTCGGACGCGATCTTCGCGTTCCTGAAGACCGTCGAGCCGGTGCGTCAGCCGAATCACCCGCACACGCTGCGCTTCCCGTTCAATCAGCGCGATCTGCTGTACGGCTGGCGCACGCTGTATTTCCACGAGGGCGAATTCAAGCCCGACCCGACCAAATCGGTCGAATGGAATCGCGGCGCGTATCTGGTCGAGGGGCTCGGGCACTGCACGATGTGTCACACGCGCATCAATATGCTGGGCGGTTCGTCGCCGCGCGAGCAGTTCGCGGGCGGGCTGATTCCGGTGCAGAACTGGTACGCGCCGTCGCTCACTTCGGACAAGGACGGCGGCCTCGGCGACTGGAGCATCCAGGACATCGTCGATCTGCTGCAGGCGGGCATCTCCAATCGTGGCGCCGTCTACGGCCCGATGGCCGAGGTCACTTATCACAGCCTGCAGCATCTGAGCGAGGAAGACATCCGCGCAATGGCCGTCTATCTGAAGTCGCTGCCCGACCAGGGCGGCCGCAAGACCGGCCCGAGCGCGAACCCGAACCCGAAGGTGTTCGCGCTCGGCAAGCAGATCTATGCGGACAAGTGCGCGATCTGCCACGGCGACCACGGCGAAGGACAGCTGCCGCACTACCCGCCTCTGGCGGGAAACCAGTCGATCGAAATGGACTCGGCGGTCAATCCGATCCGCATCGTGCTGAACGGCGGCTTCCCGCCGGGCACCAAACGAAATCCGCAGCCGTTCGGCATGCCGCCGTTCGGCCAGGAGCTCAACGACGCCGAAGCGGCCGCCGTCGTCACCTTCATCCGCACCGCGTGGGGCAATCACGGGCTGCCGGTGACGGCCCGCGAGGTCAACGAGCTGCGCAAGGCACCGCTGCATTGAGTTGCCGTCCCGAAAGGGCCACACCGAAGCGTCGCATAGGAGAACCATCGACATGAAAGCGAACGACCCGCCCAGCGCCGCTCCGCCGACCGACGACGAAGTCGAGCACGTCGTCGCGTCCGGTCCGCGCGGCGCGATCGCGCTGGCCGGCGTCGCCGCGGTCATCGTGATGCTGATCTGGTTCGCCTTCTACTTTTTCGCGTTTCTGCCGCGCGGCATCATCCACTGACCATGTCGACCGACTCCTCTCATCAACCCGGAAGCGGCCACGCGGTCGCACTGCGCGCCGAGCGGCGCTGGGCGATCTTCGCGGTCGCGCTGATCGTGCTGATGCTCGCCGTGATGGTGTTCGTGGGCGTGCATTGGTCGATGATGCCGCCGTCGCGCGTCGAGACGATCGATCCGTCGCGCCTGCAGCTATCCGGCGAATTCGCCGAAGACAACCTAGGCAGCGCGGTGCAGCCGGACGGCTCGGTGATCGTGCGCTTCGTCGCTCAGCAGTACTCGTTCACGCCGCAATGTCTGCTGGTGCCCGCCGATACGCCGATCACGATCCGCACCACCAGCGCCGACGTCGTGCACGGCCTGCTCGTCACCGACACCAACATCAACACGATGATCGTGCCCGGCTACGTCGCGACGCTGAACACGCAGTTCGACCATCCCACCGATCACGCGATGCCGTGCCACGAATTCTGCGGCTTCGGCCATCAGACCATGTGGGCGCACGTGAAGGTGATCGACAAAGCCGCCTTCTTCGAGCAGGCACGACAATCACGGAGACTGAGCTGTGTTCCACGCTAAGCGACTCGTACTCGCGCATTTCTGGCTCGCCTTCATCACGTTCGCGATCGCGCTCTGCCTCGGCGCATGGCAGATGCTGGTGCGCAGTCCCCTGTTGCCGTGGATCGGCGATCCTGAGCTGTACTACCGTTCGGTCACCGCGCACGGCACCGTGATGGCCTACGTGATGCCGACGCTGGTCGCGATGGCCTTCGGCTACGCGATCGTCGAACTCTCGCTCGGGCAGCGCCTCGTCGGCCTCAAATGGGCGTGGGCCGCGCTCATCATGCTGCTGGTCGGCGCGGTGATGGCGATGGTGCCGGTCGCGCTCGGCCGCGCCTCAGTGCTCTACACGTTCTATCCGCCGATGATCGGCAGCCCGTTCTACTACCTCGGCGTCGTGCTGGTAGTGGTCGGCTCGTGGATCTGGGTCGCGCTGATGCATGTGAACCTGCGCATCTGGAAGCGTGCGAACCCGGGCAAGCCCGTGCCGCTCGCGATGTTCGCGAACGTCGCGGGCGCGTACCTGTGGGCCTGGACCGCGGTCGGCGCGGCGCTCGAAATCCTGTTCCAGATCCTGCCGGTCGCGCTAGGCTTCGCCCATACGATCGACGCCGGCCTCGCCCGCGTGCTGTTCTCGTGGACGCTGCACGCGATCGTCTACTTCTGGCTGTTTCCGGCTTACATCGCGTTCTACACGCTGGTGCCACGATCGATCGGCGGACGGCTCTACAGCGACTCGATGGCGCGGGTGTCGTTCATCCTGTTCCTCGTGTTCGCGATGCCGATCGGCATCCATCACCTGTTCGTCGATCCGCAAGTCGGCGCTGGCTTCAAGTTCGTGCACGCGGTGTTCACCGGCATGGTGTCGGTGCCGACGCTGCTGACCGTGTTCACGATCTGCGCGTCGGTGGAAATCGCCGGTCGGCTGCGCGGCGGCAAGGGCGCGCTCGGCTGGCTGACCGCGTTGCCGTGGAGCAACCCGATCATGCTGGCAGTCGCGTTCTCGTTCGTGATGCTCGGCTTCGGCGGCGCGGGCGGCCTCATCAACATGAGCTATCAGTTGAACTCGACCGTGCACAACACGCAGTGGGTGACCGGCCACTTCCACCTGATTTTCGGCGGCGCGATCGTCATCATGTACTTCGTGATCGCGTACGAACTGTGGCCGCATCTGACCGGCCGCGCGATCGTGTCGGTGAAACTGATGCGTACGCAATTGTGGCTGTGGTTCATCGGCATGATGGTGGTCACGATACCGTGGCATTGGGTCGGCCTGCTCGGCGCGCCGCGCCGCATGGCCTATTACGACTACGCGATGCCCGGCGTGCAGGGACAGGGCGTGTGGGTCGTCATGTCGGCGGTGGGCGGCCTGATCCTGCTGGTGTCCGGCCTGCAGTTCGTTTATATCCTCGCGAAATCGCAGTTCGGCCCCGTGGAAGAACCGCCGGCGTTCCGCTTCGCGGTCGCGGCGCACCCGGTCGAGCGCGTGCCGGTCGCGCTCAACGGCTTCGGCCTGTGGGTCGCGCTGATGATCGGGCTCACGGTCGTCAACTACAGCTTCCCGATCGTCCAGTTGCTCAAACTGCCGCAGACTTCGGTGCCGGCAGTCGTCGTCGGAGCGCCGCGATGAACGAAGAACGCCTGTTCACCCTGCGCAATCCGTGGTTCGTCTGGAGCGTCGGCGGCACGGTTGCGATCGCGATCGTCGCGATCCTGATCGGCTTCGTATGGCTGCCGTCGGCGAGCACCGCATTCGGCGACCTCAGCCTGTGGGCGAGGATTTGCGGCGCCGCCGGCGTGCCGTCGAGCTGGTACAGCGGCAACGAGAAGAGCCAGGTGCCGAGCGACGTCGTCGTATTGCCGCCTTCGGGCGCGAATCACCCGTTGGCGGATTCGATCGGTCGCGGCGCGACGCTTGCGAATCAGCACTGCTCGATGTGCCACGGCGTGCTCGCTACCGTGCAGGTCACCGCGCCGCCGCTAGCCGGACAGTACGCCGACGCGATCTACAAGGAACTGCGCGACTTTCAGAGCGGCCAGCGGCCAAGCGCGGTCATGCAGGCGATCATCGCCGGACGCAGCGACCAGGATCTGCACGATCTGGCCGCCTACTACGCGTCGCTCCCGCTCGCTCCGGCGGCCGAGAAAACCCGGGCCGGCGAAGGCCCCGATCCGATTGCTGTCAGGCTCGTGATGCAGGGCGATCCGCAGCGCAATATCGCGCCGTGCGCGGCGTGCCATGGCCAGCTCGATCGCAAGGGCGCGGCACCGTGGCTCGGCGGACTGTCGGCGGCTTATCTGACCGCGCAGTTGCAGGCGTTCGCTTCGGGCGCTCGGGCCAACGACATCAACGAGCAGATGCGCAACGTCGCGCGGCAGATGACGCCCGAGGAAATGGACGCCGCGGCGAGGTATTACGCGGCCATGCAGTAGTGGGAAGGTGGGAAGTCGCGCGGTGACGCAGCGCAGTGGCTCGTGTCACGCCGTGAGCTATTCGCTATCGCAACCGGGCTCGTGATGCAGGGCCATCCGCAACGCAATCTCGGACCGTGCGCCGCGCGTTACGCCCAACTCGATCTCAAGATCCCGGCGCCGTGGCTCGGCGACAATCAACGGCTTATCTGACCGCGCAGATGCAGGCGTTCGCTAAGGGCGCGGCGCAACAACATCAACTAGCAGATGCGCAACCTCGCACCGCCGATGGCGCTCGAGGAAGTCGACGCCGTGGTGAGGTATTACGAAGCCATCCAATAGAGAGACTGGATAAGTTGCGCGGTAATCCCGCGCAACGGTTCGCATCACGCCGCGACGAATTCGCTCTCCAGGCTCCGCTCGCGGACAACTCCGGCCCGCTTCGCGCCCGGCGCCGCAACACCGCCGCGCGACTCGCTGCCGGTCTGGAACACCGCCACCGCCGCCGACAGGCGCCGTGCCTGATCTTCCAGCGAACTCGCCGCCGCGGCCGCCTGCTCGACGAGCGCCGCGTTCTGCTGCGTGACCTCGTCCATCTGACCGACCGCGCGATTGACCTGATCGATGCCGGTGCTCTGTTCGAGCGCCGCCGCCGCGATCTCGTTCATGATCGAACTGACGCGCGCGATCGCGCCGACGATGTCGTTCATCGTCGTACCCGAGCGTTCGACGAGCTGCGAGCCCTGCTCCACGCGCGCGGTAGACGCATCGATCAAGCCCTTGATCTCCTTGGCCGCCGCCGCGCTGCGCTGGGCGAGCGAGCGCACTTCGCTCGCGACGACCGCGAAGCCGCGTCCCTGCTCGCCGGCGCGCGCCGCCTCGACCGCGGCGTTCAGCGCGAGGATGTTGGTCTGAAACGCGATCCCCTCGATCACACCGACGATATCGGCAATCTGTCGCGAATCGTCGACGATGCCGTGCATCGTGCCGACCACCTTGTCGGTCAACTCGCCACCCTGCGCGGCCAGCGTCGAGGCGCCCTGCGCGAGCGTGCTCGCCTGCTTCGCGTTGTCGGCCGTCTGTTTGACCGTCGAGGTCAGCTCTTCGATGCTCGCGGCCGTTTCCTCGAGCGCCGCGGCTTGCTCCTCGGTACGTTGCGACAGATCGGCGTTGCCCGCTGCGATCTCGCTGACGCCGGTATCGATCGATTCGGTGCCTTGACGAACCGCGTTGACGGTCGCGATCAGCGACTCCTGCATCTGGCGCAGCGCGGCCGCGAGACGACCCATTTCGTTGCCGCCGAGCACTTCGACGCGGCCGCTCAGGTCGCCATTGGCGATGCGCTGGAACTGCGCGATCGTCGCATCGACCGGCGTGACGATCGCGCGCACGAGCACAAAGCGGGCGAGCAAGCCGCCGACCAGCGACAGCGCAATGCCGATCGCCACCGCGGTGCTGATCGCGTAGAACAAGTCCTGAGCATCCTTATAGCGCTGGGCGCCATGATCGAGCTGCAACTGCTCGAGCGCGAGCATTGCCTTCTCGTACGCGCTGTACAGCGATGGCAGCTTATGCGCCTGCAATTGCTGGAAGGCGTTGGTGTCGCTCGACCTCAGCGCGGCGAGCGTCGGATCGACGCCATCGCGCAGAAACGCGTCGCGCTTTTGCTGCATGTCGGCGATCAGACGCTGCTCATCGGCATCCGTGCCCGCATGGCTCAAATAGTGGGCAAGCCGCTCGTCGGAGGCTTTGCGGTACTGATCGAAGCGCTTGAGCACCGCGCTCGCGCCGTCCTGATCGTTCAGCGCGACGAGCGACGCGTAGGTCGCAAGCGCCAGACGCAGCCGCAGCAGCTGGCCGGAGCTGCCTTCGAGGTCGGCGACGGCGGGCGTGTCGACCGTGTACATCTGCTGCAGCGACGCGTTCGACGAGCGCAGCGACAACAATCCCGCGGCCGCGCCGAGCAGCAGCACGATGCCGAAGAACACGATCATCAGGGTGAGGCTGGTGCGAATCGACAGCTTTTTCAACATCGGACTGGTCTCCTTGGGCTGCCCGGCCGATGGTTCCGTATCGTTGACGATAGCTGCATGGCCACGCAGGCTGCGCCCACGCCGTTCGGCCCGGTCCGCAACTTGTCTGAAAATTAAGCAAACAGCACATTGAGGACAACGGCGCATCGGTGGAAAACTTTATGGTTGATCGCTCGCCCCGCTTGCGTTACATCAATGGAGTCTCGAAGCCCGTTTGCTGCAGCCCTTCTGTCGAAGCCCCTTCCTGCCCGGAGCGCGCCTATGTCGGAAATCGGTTCGGCCGTACTCGTGTTCGCGCTGCTGCTGATCGCCACCGGCCTCGGCGTCGGGGTGCGGCCGCTGCTGCCGGAGGAGCACAAGGCGCACGAGACCGTACAGCTGGTGCAGCTCGTGATCGGCATGCTGGTGACGTTCGCCGCGCTGGTGCTGGGTTTGATGACGGCATCGGCGAAATCGAGCTTCGACACCGCGTCGAACGATCTGCGCACCTATGCGGCCGAACTGATCGAATTCGACACGACGCTGCGCGAGCTCGGCAGCGCGGCCGACGGGTCGCGACGCCTGTTGCGCCAGTACACAGCGGCGGCGATCGCGTCGACGTGGCCGCGCGAGCCCGCGCCGAGCGGCGACTACCCGCGCGATCTCGGTTCGCCCGACAGTTCGCAGCAACTCGAAAACGTGCGTCTGGGCGACATGCTGACCACGGTGGGGCGGCAATTGCGACAACTGCGCACGCAGGATGCGTTGCAGCAACGCGCGCTCGATGACGCGCTGATTCAGTACCGCCGCGTCATCGACGCGCGCTGGAAGATCATCGAGGAAGCGCACAGCTCGATTTCGCAGCCGTTCTTCAAGACGCTGACGTTCTGGCTAGGCGTGATCTTTCTGAGCTTCGGGTTGATCGCGCCGCGCAATGCGTTGGCGCTGGTGACGATCACGCTGGGAGCGGTGTCGATTGCTTCGGCGGTTTATGTGATCGTCGATCTGGATACGCCGTTCACCGGGCCGATCGTGATTTCGAGTCTGCCGTTGCGGGATGCACTGGAGCATTTGAGCCGGTGATTTTCGGCGGAAAGGCTCCGTGCGCGCGTGTGACGTAAAAAATGCCGCCAAACAGAAAGGCCCGCTTTCCTCACAGAAAGCGGGCCTTTCTCGTTGTATCGATCAGCGGGACGCTGGTCGGGTCGGCATGGAGCCGGAACGGTCAGAACGGAATATCGTCGTCCATCTCGTCGAAGCCGCCGCCAGCCGGCGCGCTCGGACGGCTCGCGCCGCCACCGCTGCTGCCGCCACGCGAGCCGCCGCCCGACGACATGCCGCGGCCACCACCGCCGCCGCTACGCTCCGACGGCTCGCCGCGGCTATAACCGCCTTCGTCGCCGCCACCCATCGACGCGCCGCCACGGCCGCCGAGCATCTGCATTTGTTCCGCGACGATTTCGGTCGAGTAACGATCGGTACCGTCCTGGGCTTGCCACTTACGCGTGCGGATGCGCCCTTCGAGGTACACCGACGAGCCCTTCTTCAGATATTCCGCCACGATTTCCGCGAGGCGGCCGAAGAACGCGACGCGGTGCCACTCGGTGGCTTCCTTCATCTCGCCCGACGCCTTGTCCTTGTAGCGGTCCGTCGTCGCAAGGCGGATGTTCGCCACTGCGTCGCCGCTCGGAAGATAGCGAACTTCCGGATCGGCGCCGAGGTTGCCGACCAGAATGACCTTGTTCACGGATGCCATGAATTTCTCCTGTTGATTCCTGTTGCAGGCGGCGCGGCACTACGCGGTTCGCGTCTCATGGCCGGCAGGCCCGAGACCAGAAGAGCGCCTCTGCCCGCCGCCGGGTGAGTTCTGGATGATTCGGGAAGTGCCCCGAGTACGCTGCGTTATGCCTTGCGCGGCGGCTGTTTCATCTTTGCGGCGATTATAAGCCAGCAAAATACCAGCCCGGAGCAGGCGAAGAAAACCGCGCTCTGGCCGTTCATCTTCAGCAGCCAGCCGCCGACCATCCCGCCCAGCGCAAGACCGATCGACTGCGTGGTGTTGTACACGCCGGCCGCGGCTCCCTTGCGGGTACCGGGCGCGAGCTTCGACACCAGCGAAGGCTGCGAGGCTTCGAGAATATTGAAGCCGAGGAAGTACACGAACAGGATCGCCGCCACACTCAGAATCGTATGCGGAGCAACGCCCAATAACAACTGGCCGATCAGGATAAGGGCGATCGCCGACAACAGCACGATCTTCATCTTGCCGCGCTTCTCGGCGGCGATGATCGCCGGCACCATCATCACGAACGACAGCCCCATCACCGGCAGATACACCTTCCAGTGCGACGCGACCGGCAGCCCGCCTGCTTCGAGAATGCGCGGGACGACGAGGAACAGCGCGGTTTGCGTCGCGTGCAGCACGAGCACGCCGAAATTCAAGCGCAGCAGCTCGACGTTGTGGAGCACTTCGGCGAACGGCGCGCGCACGTGCACCGGCTTCGGCGCATCGGGCACGACCCACAGCACCACCCCAATCGCGAGGATCGCGAACACGCCGACCAGCGTGAAGAGTCCGCTCATGCCGAGCCAATGGAACACGATCGGCGCGCCGACGATCGCGACCGCGAACGACACGCCGATGCTGCCGCCGACCATCGCCATCGCCTTCGTGCGATGTTCCTCCGCGGTCAGATCGGCGATGAAAGCGATCACCGCCGACGACACCGCGCCCATCCCCTGAATCACCCGGCCGACGATGATCCACGTCATGTCGTGCGCGGCCGCCGCGACGAAGCTGCCGATCGCGAAGATCAGCAGGCCCGTCGCGATCACCGGCTTGCGGCCGATCTTGTCGGAGATCCAGCCGTAGAAGATGTAGAGCATCGACTGCGTGACGCCGTACGCGCCGAGCGCGATGCCGACGAGCAGCACGTTCTCGCCACCCGGGATGGTCTTCGCGTAGATCGAGAACACCGGCATGATCATGAAGAGACCCAGCATGCGCAGCGCGAAGATGGCGGCAAGCGACACGGTCGCGCGCAATTCGGGCGCGCTCATGCGTGTGGAGATGGCGGACGGATTGGACATCGAAGCGTTGTTTGAATGAACCGGGCGGCGAGCCCGTGGCGACAGCCTTGAGCGCCAGCACAGTGGAGCAGGACGAACAGGCGGGCGGCTAGCTCCGGCATATCGGCAGGTCCGCGCCGAGGAGACGTCGCAAAGCGACGCGCAAAGCCCGTGCCCTACCGTCCCCGCCGATGCTCGCGGCATCTTGTACTCGCGGAAAACGGCCCCAGCTACGCCTCTTTCCCGCTGTCAGCACGCCGTAACGGCGGTCTGGAAAAGTCGTTATAGTAGCAGGTTTGGCCTCTTTCCCTTTCCGCAGTTCATGGAATAAATCCGTGGAACAAATCCGTATTCGTGGGGCTCGCACCCACAACCTGAAGAACGTCAATCTCGACCTACCGCGTCACAAGCTCGTCGTTATCACGGGGCTTTCGGGCTCCGGCAAATCGTCGCTGGCGTTCGATACGCTGTACGCGGAAGGGCAGCGGCGCTACGTCGAAAGTCTGTCCGCCTATGCACGGCAGTTCCTGCAACTGATGGAAAAGCCCGACGTCGACCTGATCGAAGGGTTGTCGCCGGCTATCTCGATCGAACAGAAGGCGACCTCGCACAATCCGCGCTCGACGGTCGGCACCGTCACCGAAATCCACGATTATCTGCGTCTGCTGTTCGCGCGCGTCGGCACGCCCTACTGCCCCGATCACGAAATTCCGCTCGAAGCGCAAAGCGTGTCCCAGATGGTCGACGCGGCGCTCGCACTGCCTGAAGAAACGCGCGTGATGATCCTCGCGCCCGTCGTCAGCGATCGCAAGGGCGAGCACACCGATCTGTTCGAGGACATGCAGGCGCAAGGCTTCGTGCGCTTTCGCGTGCGCTCGGGCGGCGGCACCGCCAACGAAGGCAGCGCGAAAATCTACGAAGTCGACTCGCTGCCGAAGCTGAAGAAAAACGACAAGCACACGATCGACGTCGTGATCGACCGTTTGCGCGTGCGTCCCGACATGAAGCAGCGTCTCGCCGAATCGTTCGAAACGGCGCTGCGTCTCGCCGATGGCCGCGCGATCGCGCTCGAAATGGACACGGACAAGGAGCACCTGTTCAGCTCGAAGTTCGCCTGCCCGATCTGCTCGTATTCGCTGCAGGAACTCGAGCCGCGGCTGTTCTCGTTCAACAACCCGATGGGTGCGTGCCCCGAGTGCGACGGCCTCGGCCAGATCACGTTCTTCGATCCGAAGCGGGTGGTCGCGCATCCGTCGCTGTCGCTCGCGGCGGGGGCCGTCAAAGGTTGGGACCGGCGCAACCAGTTCTACTTCCAGATGCTGCAGAGCCTCGCGGCGTTCTACGACTTCGACATCGACACCGCATTCGAGGACCTGCCGGAAAAAATCCGCAAGATCTTGCTGTACGGTTCGGGCAAGCAGGAGATTCCGTTCTCGTACATCAACGAGCGCGGCCGCACGTCGGTGCGCGAGCACGTGTTCGAAGGAATCATCCCGAATCTGGAGCGGCGCTACCGCGAAACCGATTCGTCCGCGGTACGCGAAGAACTCGCCAAGTATCAGAACAACCAGCCGTGCCCGGCGTGCGCGGGCACCCGGCTGCGTCGCGAGGCGCGGTTCGTGCGCATCGGCGCCGACAGCGACGCGCGCGGCATCTTCGAGATCAGCGGCTGGCCGTTGCGCGATGCGCTCGGCTACTTCCAGACGCTGCGCCTCGAAGGCTCGAAGCGCGAGATTGCCGACAAGGTCGTGAAGGAAATCGTCGCGCGACTGATGTTCCTGAACAACGTCGGGCTCGATTACCTGTCGCTCGAGCGCAGCGCGGAAACGCTGTCGGGCGGTGAAGCGCAGCGCATTCGCCTCGCCTCGCAGATCGGCTCGGGGCTGACCGGCGTGATGTACGTGCTCGATGAACCGTCGATCGGCCTGCATCAGCGCGACAACGACCGGCTGATCTCGACGCTCAAGCATCTGCGCGACCTCGGCAACTCGGTGATCGTCGTCGAGCACGACGAGGACATGATCCGCATGGCCGACTACGTGGTCGACATGGGCCCGGGTGCCGGCGAACATGGCGGCATGGTGATCGCAGAGGGCACGCCCAAAGAGATACAGAAGAACGCGGCGTCGCTGACGGGCCAGTACATGTCGGGCGCGCGCACGATCGAATACCCGGACGAGCGCAAGGAACCCGACGAGCGGCACCTGCGCATCGTCGAAGCGTACGGCAACAATCTGCACAACGTGACGCTCGATCTGCCGGTCGGTTTGCTGACCTGCGTGACCGGCGTGTCCGGCTCGGGCAAGTCGACGCTGATCAACGACACGCTGTATCAGGCGGTCGCGCATCATCTGTACGGCTCGGCCACGGAGCCGGCGCCGTACGAGTCGATCGAGGGCCTCGAACACTTCGACAAGGTGATCAACGTCGACCAGTCGCCGATCGGCCGCACGCCGCGCTCGAATCCGGCAACCTACACCGGCCTGTTCACGCCGATCCGCGAGCTGTTCGCGGGCGTGCCGGCCGCCAAGGAGCGCGGCTACGATCCGGGCCGCTTCTCGTTCAACGTCAAGGGCGGGCGCTGCGAATCGTGCCAGGGCGACGGCGTGCTGAAGGTCGAAATGCACTTCCTGCCCGACGTGTACGTGCCGTGCGACGTCTGCCACGGCAAGCGTTACAACCGCGAAACGCTCGACATCGAGTACAAAGGCAGCAACATCAGCGAAGTGCTCGACATGACGGTCGAGCACGCGTACGAGTTCTTCAAGGCCGTGCCGGTCGTCGCGCGCAAGCTGAAAACCCTGCTGGACGTCGGTCTCGGCTATATTCGCCTTGGGCAGTCGGCCACCACACTGTCGGGCGGCGAGGCACAGCGGGTGAAACTGTCGCTGGAACTGAGCAAACGCGATACCGGTCGCACACTATACATCCTTGACGAACCGACCACCGGCCTGCACTTTCACGATATCGCGCTGTTGCTGGAAGTCATACACCGGTTACGTGACCAGGGTAATACCGTCGTGATCATCGAACATAATCTCGATGTAATCAAAACCGCGGACTGGGTCATCGATCTTGGCCCCGAAGGCGGCGCCGGCGGCGGGCAGATCATCGCCCAAGGCACGCCCGAGCAAGTTGCGAAGTCGAAGGCCAGTTTTACCGGAAAATATCTGGCGCCGCTGCTCAAGCGCGCCGCCAGTACAAAATAACGCTGCACTATCGAGGTTGGAGACGGGATAAGCCATGACCAAGCGTAATCAGGCGCGCGAAGAAGATCGGGTGCAGGACCTGCGCCCGCGCCCGGTCAGGCTGACCAGCGACATGAGTTTGCCGAAGCTGTCGGCGGTCGAGATCGGCAGCTACGTCGTGATGCTGTTCGGCATGTGGGCGGTCATCGAACTGAAGCTGCTCGGCGCGCTGCTCGCCGGGCTGCTGGTGTTTCAGCTCGTGCAAATGATCGCGCCGCGCATCGAACGTCACATGTCGAGCAGGCGGGCGCGCTGGCTCGCGGTGGTGCTCCTGTCGACGGTGATCGTCGGCGCGCTGACGGGGCTCACGCTCGGCATCATCTCGCATTTCGAGAACGACGTGCCCAGCGTGCAGGCGCTGCTCGATCAGGCCATGCAACTGATCGACCAGGCGCGCGGCAGGATTCCGCAATTCGTCGCGAACTATCTGCCGGTCGACACCGAGCAGATGAAGACGAAGGCCGCGGAACTGATGCACACGCACGCGAACATGCTGCAGCAAAGCGGCACGACCGCGGCGCGCGCGTTCACGCACGTGCTGATCGGCATGATCATCGGCGCAATCATCGCGGTCGGCGCCCAGAAGCATATGCAGCGGCTGCCGCTGTCCACCGCGTTCGTCACGCGCGTCACGCGTTTTGCCGACGCGTTTCGCCGCATCGTGTTCGCGCAGGTGAAGATTTCCGCACTCAACGCGGTATTCACGGCGATCTTCCTGCTCGTGATCCTGCCGACCTTCCACGACCGGCTGCCGCTGTCGAAAACGCTGGTGCTCGTCACGTTCATCGTGGGTCTGCTGCCGGTGATCGGCAATCTGATCTCGAACACCATCATCGTCGCGGTCGCGCTGTCGGTGAGTTTTCCGGCGGCGATCATGTCGCTCGTGTTCCTGATCCTGATTCACAAGCTCGAGTACTTTCTGAACGCGCGGATCGTCGGCGGTCAAATCGAGGCGCGCGCGTGGGAACTGCTGATCGCGATGCTGGTGATGGAAGCAGCGTTCGGTATCGCCGGGGTCATCGCCGCGCCGATTTTTTATGCGTACATCAAGCGGGAGCTGATTTATTTGCGGTTGGTGTGAGCGAGACTAGGGTGAGCTTCAAAGTCAGCACTCACTAACGCTCCTCAGCACGCACCGCCCAGCAGTCCAGTCAGGCGACGAAAGCGAAGCGGCACTTCGGTGCCGCTTTTTTTATGCTTCCCGCGACACGGCATCGTCGCCTGCTGCTGACAGAAAACTTGCAGCCGACGGCACTACACCCTAAGATGCGAACAATTCCTATTTACAACCAATCCGCATCGTGACGTTTCACCTGGTTTCCCGCCCGCGATTCCGCCTGGCTCTCGCATGAGACGCCAGCTCGTCCGCCTGCACCGCTGGTTCGGCGTCGCGACCGCACTGTTTCTGTTTGCCGCGGGACTTACGGGCGCGATCATCGCGTGGGACCACGAGCTCGATGCCGCGCTGAACTCGTCGTTCTACCTGGCTCGCACGGCCGGGCCGACGCTGTCCGGGCTCGAACTGGCGAATCGCGTCGAAGCCGCCGATCCGCGTCTTCGGGTGACCTATCTGCCGCTCGAGGTCGAACCGGGTCACGCGCTGCAAATGATGGTGCTGCCGCGCACCGACCCGGCGACGAAGCAGCCCTACCCGCTCGACTTCAACCAGATCGCCGTCGATCCCGTCACCGGCGAGATCCAGGGACGCCGTGAGTGGGGCGCCATGTCGCTCGCGCGGCTCAACCTGATTCCGTTCATCTACAAGCTGCACTACACGCTGCAGCTGCCGTTCATCGGCGGCATTGACATCGGCACGTGGCTGATGGGGATCGTCGGCATCGTGTGGCTGTTCGATAGCGTGATTGCGCTGTGCCTGTCGTTTCCGAGCCTGAAGGCCTGGCGCAAGTCGTTCGCGTTCCGCCTGAAACGCGGCGGCTATGCGTTGACGTTCGATCTGCACCGCTCCGGCGGCGTATGGTTCTGGGGCCTGCTGGCGATCGTCGCGCTGACGTCGATTTCGATGAATCTGTCGTCGCAGGTGGTGCGGCCGATCGTGTCACGACTGTCGACAGTGACGCCCGATCCGTTCAGCGACCCCGAAATCCTGCGCACGCCGCAACCGGGCGATCAGGTGCTGAGCCGCGAGCGCATCGTCGAGCTCGCCGAGCAAGCCGGCAAGGAGATGCATGTCGCCGCGCCACCGGGCGGGCTCTACTACGCCGAATTCATGCATACGTACGGCGTCGGCTTCTACACGGCCGGCAACGACCACGGCGACACCGGCCTCGGCAACCCGTGGATGTATTGGGACGCCGCCACCGGCAAGCGGCTCGCCACGCGGATTCCCGGCCACGGCACGGCCGGCGACATCTTCCTGCAGATGCAGTATCCGCTGCACTCTGGGCGCATTCTCGGACTCGGCGGGCGGATTCTGATCAGCGCGGTGGGGTTAGCGGTGGCCGTGCTGAGCGTCACGGGCCTTCTGATCTGGCTGAAGAAACTGAGCGCGCGCCGCCGTTCCGCGCAAAACGCGAATCCCGGGAAAAGCACGGGCAGCGCGGCAGCGCGTTCGTAATACAAGCGGGGAAAGCGCCACGCCGGCCTCGACCGGCGCGGTGTTACCGGCGCAATTTTTAGCGGAACACCACCGTCTTGCTGCCGTTCAGCACGACACGGTGCTCGACGTGCCACTTCACCGCGCGCGCGAGCGTCACGCACTCGACGTCGCGGCCGATCGCCGTCAGTTGCTCCGGCGTCATGCTGTGGTCGACGCGCTCGACTTCCTGCTCGATGATCGGACCTTCGTCGAGATCGGTCGTCACATAGTGAGCCGTCGCGCCGATCAGCTTCACGCCGCGGTCGAACGCCTGGTAGTACGGCTTCGCGCCCTTGAAGCTCGGCAGGAACGAATGGTGGATGTTGATCGCGCGGCCGGCGAGCGCCTCGCACAGGTTCGGCGACAGGATCTGCATGTAGCGCGCGAGCACCACGAGGTCGGCCTGATGCTCGTTGATCACTTCGAGCACGCGCGCTTCCTGCGCGGTTTTCGCTTCGGGCGTGCCGCCGAGCAGCGGGAAGTGATGGAACGGGATGTCGTAGCTCGCGGCGAGCTGGTAGAACTCCTTGTGGTTCGAGATGATCGCCGGGATCTCGATGTTGAGTTGACCGGTGCGGTAGCGGAACAGCAGATCGTTCAGGCAGTGGCCGATCTTCGACACCATGATCACGACGCGCGGCTTCACGTTCGCGTCGTGCAACTCCCAGCTCATGCCGAACTGCTCGGCGAGGGCCACGAACGACGCGCGCAGCGCGTCCAGTCCCGGATCGCCGCCCACCTGCTGAAAATGCACGCGCATGAAGAACTCGCCGGTGCGGCTGTCGCCGAACTGCGCGGAGTCGAGAATATTGCTGCCCCGCTCGAACAGAAAGCCCGACACGGCGTGAACGATGCCGGGCCGGTCGGCGCACGACAGTTTGAGGATAAAGCTGTGATCGGTCGACATGACCTCGGTGACTCCCTTCTTCAATGCGTGGTTTGTTTCAGTGGGTACTGGCTGCGCGGGCGGGCCTGACCGATGAGCGTCAGTTAGCCCAGCGACGGCGGCGCGAACAGCGCGTCGATGCCCTCGCACGCGTCCTCGTCGATCCAGCGGCGGCGCAGCAGGCAATCGAGCGTCGCGAGGCTGGCATCGACGGTCAGCGCGCCTTCCTCGATCCAGCGCGCGACTTCGTCAATGCGCGCGAGCCGGTGTTCGCCCACTTCGCCGTCCTGGTTGCGCGGCGCGAAGTCGGCGGGCAGCGCGAGGTCGTAGATGAAAATCTGCTCGGCCTGCGTGCCTTCCGGCAGCGATTGCAGCACATGCGCGGTGCGGCCCGCGACCGCGCTCGCCGCGATCTCCGCTGGAATGCCCGCTTCTTCCCAGCACTCCTTGACGATCGTTTCGGCGATGCCGAAGCCCCAGCCGATCCCGCCCGCGACGACGTTGTCGAGCATGCCGGGATCGGTGGCCTTCGTGTCGCTGCGGCGGGCGATCCACAATTGCGGCGCGCCACGGGGCGCTCCGCCAGAGGGCGCACCGCCATCCGCATATTCTACGACGCCGTTCAGATGCACCGCGTACGTCATCGTGCCGAAGAAGCGCGACGCCGCGCGCTCGATATACGCGAGCGGCGGCGCGTCGAACGCGTTGCGGATCGCGTAGGTTTCGTTGCGCCAGCCGGGGATGCGGCCATCGGCGGCGAGCGCGCCGATCACGGAAGCGAGCGCCGCGCTGCGCAAATCGACGGTATCGAAGGTCGCGCAGAGCGTCACGCCGTTGTTCGTAATCTCGAACACGTCGGGCCAGCGCGCGAGCAGCGGCACGTCGCGCTCGCGAATCCAGCCGACCTGTTCGGCGCCGATCAGAAACGGCCGATGCGCGTTCGCGTCGAAGCGGCGCGCGGCGGTGATGCAAGGCAAAGTCATCGAAAACTCCAAACTGTCCACCGTCGTGGCGAACCTGGCAAAGCGGAAACAGGGGGTCGCGTGACGCGCGTCAGTCGCGCAGCGCGACGCGAATCCCGATCGCGATGAACGTCGCGCCAGCCACGCGATCGAGCCACAGGCCGACACGCGGCCGCCGTCTGAGCCAGCTGCCGATGATCCCCGCGCACACGCCGAACAGCGAAAACACCACGACGGTCTGCAGCATGAACAGCGCGCCGAGCTCCAGCATCTGCACGGTCACGCTCTGCGCCCCGTCGGGTTGCACAAACTGCGGCAGAAACACGACGAAGAACAGCGTGACCTTCGGATTCATCAGATTGCCGAGCACGCTCTGGCGAAACACTGCCGAAAGCGGCTGCGGCGCACGCTCGTGGGCGGTCGCGAGTCCCTGGCTGCGCAACGCCTTGATGCCGATCCACACCAGATACGCGGCGCCGGCGAGCTTGATCGCTTCGAACGCGAGCGGCGACGAACGCAGCAGCGCGGCAACGCCGAGCGCCGCGAGCGTCGTATGAAAGGTGATGCCGGCGGCAAAGCCGAGCGCGGCGACGAGGCCGGCCGCGCGGCCCTGGGAGATGCCGCGCGCGAGCACCTGCAGATTGTCGGGGCCGGGCGCCACGGTGATCGCAATCGAAGTGGCGAGAAACAGCAGGAAATTGGGCATCGTGGTGGCCTTCTGGTTGGGCGGCTGATGAGCCCTGGCGGTGAGCCATGTCGTGGAACCCGGTTGGCCTGGTGCGGCCAACGGAGCTTGTGCGGCTCGTACGGCTTTAACAGCTGGTAGGGCGAAAAACCCGACCGCGCGCTGTAACGGCCTCCCGGCTCAGTGACCGCCGAAACTCGTCACTGTATAGAGGGCAAGACCGCCCTCGCACAGCAGCTTCGAACCGCCCAGGTCCGGCAGGTCGACGATCGCCGCGCCTTCCACGACGACCGCGCCGAGCCGCTCGAGCAGCAGCTTGCCGGCCATCATCGTGCCGCCGGTCGCGATCAGGTCGTCGATGATCACGACGCGGTCGCCCGGCTCGCACGCATCCTCGTGAATCTCCACGGTCGCGGTGCCGTATTCCAGTTCATACGATTGCGAGATCCGCTTGTACGGCAGCTTGCCCGCCTTGCGAATCGGGATGAAGCCAAGGCTCAGTTCGTGCGCGACGATCGGCCCGATGATGAAGCCGCGCGCATCGAGCCCGGCGATGTAATCGAGCTTCGCATCGATATAGCGCTGCACGAACAGGTCGATCAGCACGCGCAGCGACTTCGGCTCGCGCAGGAGCGGCGTGATGTCGCGGAACTGCACGCCCGGCTGCGGCCAGTCGGGCACCGTGCGAATGTGACTTCTGAGGTAGTCGGCCGCATCGAGCGGCGCGCTCGCGAGCGCGTTGGACATGATGTCTCCGGATGGACCTCGGCAGGTCCGGTGAAAAGCTTGAATCAGGGTCGCCCGCCAGAACGGTCCGGGTTCACGGGTTCAGGCCGCGGCGGCGCGGCGATGCTGCGACAGCCGCTCCTCGGCTTGCGCCAGTTGCTCGGGCAGACCGCGCAGCACCACGATGTCGCTCGCGCGCAGTTTCGTCGACGGGTCCGGTTCGACGCCGCGGATGCCGTGCCGGCGGATCGCGGTCACTTCGACACCGAGTTCGTACAGGCCCACCTCGGCGAGCGTACGGCCCACCGCGTCGGAGCTCTCGTCGACCGGCACCGATTGTAGCCGCACCTGCTCGTGACCGTCGTCGTCGTCGATGTCGTCGGCACCGTGGAAATAGCCGCGCAACAGCGAGTAGCGTTCGTCGCGCATCTCCTCGACGCGTCGCACCACGCGGCGCATCGGCACGCCCATCACGACGAGCGTATGCGACGCGAGCATCAGGCTGCCCTCGACGATCTCCGGAATCACCTCGGTCGCGCCGGCGGCGAGCAGTTTCTCCAGATCGGCGTCGTCGACGGTACGCACGATGACCGGCAGCGTCGGCTCCATCTCGTGAATGTTGTGCAGCACGCGCAGTGCCGACGGCGTGTTCGCGTAGGTGATCGCGATCGCGGCCGCGCGATGCAGGCCCGCGGCCAGCAGCGACTCGCGCCGCCCCGCGTCGCCGAACACGACCGATTCACCAGCCGCCGCTGCCGCCGCGACGCGGTCGGGATCGAGGTCGAGCGCGACATACGAGAGCCCTTCATGCTCGAGCATGCGCGCGAGGTTCTGCCCGGCGCGCCCATAGCCGCAGATAATCACGTGGCCGCTCTGCTTCAGGCTCTGGGTCGCGATGCGCGTCATCTGCAACGACTGCATCATCCATTCGGTCGACGACAGCCGCAGCACGACGCGGTCCGCGTTCTGGATCATGAACGGCGCGGCGAGCATCGACAGCAGCATCGCGGCGAGAATCGTCTGCAACAGGGTCGCGTCGACCAGATGCCGGTCGAGGATCAGGTTCAACAGCACGAAACCGAACTCACCCGCCTGCGCGAGACCGATGCCGGTGCGCATCGCCACGCCCGGGGTCGCGCCGAAAAGCCGCGCGAGGCCGGTAATCATGACCATCTTCAGCAACACGGGGCCGATGAAAAACGCCAGCACGACGAGCGGATGCTCCCAGATCACGCGCGGATTGAGCAGCATGCCGGTGGTCACGAAGAAGAGCCCGAGCAGCACGTCGCGAAACGGCTTGATGTCCTCTTCCACCTGATGCCGGTACGGCGTCTCGGCGATCAGCATGCCGGCGATGAACGCGCCGAGCGCGAGCGACAGCCCGAATTTGTCGGTGATGAACGCGGCGCCGAGCGTCACCAGCAGCAGATTGAGGATGAACAGTTCCTGCGAGCGGCGCCGCGCGACCACGTTGAACCAGCGCGTCATGAAGCGCTGGCCGACGATCAGCAGCAGCGCGAGGGCCACGACGATCTTGATCGCCGCGATGCCGAGCGCGCTGGCCAGATTCTCCGAGCGCCCGCCGAGCGCCGAAATGATGATCAACAGCGGCACCACCGCGAGATCCTGGAACAGCAGCACGCCGAAAATATTGCGGCCGTGCTCGGTTTCGATCTCGAGCCGCTCCGCGAGCATCTTGCTGACGATCGCCGTCGACGACATCGCCAGCGCGCCGCCCAGCGCGACGCACGCCTGCCACGTGATATGTACCCAGCGCTCCAGCACGAAGCCGAGCGACACCGCCACCGCGACCGTGCCGATCACCTGCAGCAAGCCGAGTCCGAACACGAGCCGGCGCATCGTGCGCAACTTGGCCAGCGAAAACTCCAGCCCGATCGAGAACATCAGGAACACGACGCCGAATTCCGCGAGGTTCTGCGCGCCGGCCGAATCGGGAATCAACCCGAACGCATGCGGCCCGACGACGATGCCGACCGTCAGATAGCCGAGCATCGGCGGCAGATTCAGGAAGCGAAAGATCACCACGCCCGCCACCGATGCCAGCAACAGAAACAGCGTCATTTCGAGCGGGGAAATCATCGGCAAAAACGCATGGGTGAAGCGTCCTCGTTCGTCAGCGGAACCGCGCACGAGAACACCGTGCGACATGATGGATAGGGCCGGCAAAAAGCTGCTAACGAACGCCAAAGCAGCTGCAAATGAGACTATCGGCAGGCCGACGAAGACAGCGGCCCGGCACAGTAGGCCCGGCGCGGCGAACAGGCGCCTTTGCTATACTCCGCGCATGATAGCGAAAATCAATGGCGACAGGGCACTCACGCTTGCTCGCGACGTACTCGACATCGAAGCGGACGCCGTGCGCGCGCTTCGCGACCAGCTCGACGGCAGTTTTGTCGGCGCGGTCGATTTCATCCTGGGCTGCCGTGGACGCGTGGTCGTCTCCGGCATCGGCAAATCAGGCCACATAGCCCGCAAGCTGGCGGCCACGCTGGCAAGCACCGGCACACCCGCGTTCTTCGTGCATCCGGCGGAAGCGAGCCACGGCGACCTCGGCATGGTCACCGCCGACGACGTGTTCCTCGCGCTCTCCAATTCTGGCGAAACCGAAGAGCTGATGGCAATCCTGCCGCTCATCAAGCGGATCGGCGCGAAGCTGATCGCGATGACGGGCCGCCCGGGCTCCAGCCTCGCGCAACTCGCGGACGTGCATCTGAATTCCGGCGTCGCGAAGGAAGCCTGTCCGATGAATCTCGCACCCACCGCCAGCACCACCGCCGCGCTCGCGCTCGGCGACGCGCTGGCAGTCGCGGTGCTCGACGCGCGCGGCTTCGGCCGTGACGACTTCGCGCGCTCGCATCCGGGCGGCGCGCTCGGCCGACGCCTGCTTACCTATGTGCGCGACGTCATGCGCACCGGCGACCAGTTGCCGCAGGTCACACCCGAGGCGACCGTCAGCGATGCCCTCTTCCAGCTGACCGCGAAACGCATGGGCATGACCTCGGTTGTTGACCAGGAAGGCCGTGTGACGGGCATCTTCACGGATGGCGACCTGCGCCGCGTGCTCGAACGCGACGGCGATTTTCGCCAGTTGCCGATCGGTTCGGTGATGACCGCGGGCCCGCGCACGATCGGGCCGGATCAACTCGCGGTCGAAGCCGTGGAACTGATGGAGCGCTATCGCATCAATCAGATGCTGGTCGTCGACGAATCGGGCAAGCTAATCGGCGCGCTCAACATGCACGACCTGTTTTCGAAGAAGGTGATCTGATGGCAGTTGCTCCCCCTACCGCTACCGAACGCGCGAGCCGCGTGAAGCTGATGATTTTCGACGTCGACGGCGTACTGACCGACGGCGGCCTGCTGTTCACGGCGGAAGGCGACACGATGAAAGGCTTCAACTCGATGGACGGCCACGGCATGAAGCTGCTGCGCCAGGCCGGCATCGAAACGGCCATCATCACGGGGCGCCAGTCCGGCATCGTGGCGGCGCGGGTGAAAGAATTGAACATCACGCACGTCTATCAGGGCGTGCAGGACAAGCCGCAGGCGTTCGCCGACCTGCTGCGGAAAACCGGCCTCACCGCCGAGGAATGCGGTTACATGGGCGACGACTGGGTCGATCTCGCGGTAATGCTGCGCGTCGGCTTCGCGGCTGCGCCGGCCAATTCGCATCCCGAAGTGATCGCGCGTGCGCATTGGGTCAGCGAAGCGCGCGGCGGCCACGGCGCGGCACGCGAAGTGGTCGACACGCTGCTGCGCGCGCAGCACAAATATGAAGCACTGCTTGCGGCGGCGTGCAGCGGCGAGCAACGGGGCCTCGTGGGATGAACCAGTTTCGCCTGACCTCGCTGATCCCGCTCATCGCGATGGCGGCGCTCGCCGGCATCACGTGGTGGCTGCTGCAAGCCACGTTGCCGCGCAAGACCGACAACGAGGCGCGCCCGAAAGAGCACACGCCGGACTACTTCGCGGACAACTTCTCGGTGTCCGAGCTCGACCAGTCGGGCGCGACGCAGTACCGGCTGACCGCGCAGTCGCTGATCCATTACGAGGACGACGAAATGAGCGACCTCGTCAAGCCGGCGATGCGCGCGTTCCAGCCCGGCAAGCCGATCGTGACCGCGACCGGCGATACCGGCACGGTCAACGCGGATGCGTCGATCGTCAATCTGTACCAGAACGCCCGCATCCTGCGCGCGCCCGGCGGCGGCGATCCGCAGATGCAGGCCGACTCCGAGCATTTCAGGGTCCTCGTCAACGACGATGTGATCGAGACTGAAAAGCCAGTTAAACTTCAGCGCGGCATGTCGGTGATGACTGCCAGTGGCATGAAATACAACAATGTCACCCGGTTTATGCAATTGTTCGGCAATGTAAGAGGCGCAATCGCCGCGTCCGATTCCGGCCACTAAGCCAACGCATACCGGGTAATCCATTCCAGGCGTGACTGCATGAACGAATCGCTCCCCCGTTTTGATACCGGCCGTTCCCGCGCGCTTTCCGCGTGCCGCGCCGCACTTGCTGCGCTCGTCGTCGCGCTGCCGCTCGTCGGCTTCGCGCCGCTCGCGCACGCGGACCGCGCCGACAAGGACAAGCCGCTGAACATCGAAGCTGACAACATGACTTACGACGACCTGCGGCAGGTCAGCATCTTTACCGGCCACGTGGTGGCGACCAAAGGAACGATCCTGATCAAGGCCGATCGCGTCGAAGTGTCGCAAGACCCGCAGGGCTACCAGTTCGCGACCGGCACCTCGAGCGGCAACAATCTGTCGTATTTCCGCCAGAAGCGCGAAGGGCTCGACGAATACATCGAGGGTACGGCCATCCGCATCGACTACGACGGCAAGCAGGACCTGACCACGCTGACCACCAACGCGACGGTGCGCCGCCTGCAGAGCATGACGACGCTGCTCGACCAGGTGCACGGCAGCGTGATCACCTACGACGGCCAGAACGACTTTTACACCGCCAAGGCGGGCAAGGACGTCGCCGGTCCGGGCAACCCGACCGGCCGCGTGCGCGCGATGCTGTCGCCGCGCAACGCCGGCGCCGCGCCGCTGACCGGCGCGTCGGCCACGCTCACGCCGTCCAACTCGATCCAGGGAGCGCCGAACCAGTGAGCACCGTCAGCAGCACAATCACGCCGCTCCCCCATCGCAAGCCGGCCGGCACCAGCAGTTCGCTGGTCGTGCGTAATCTGAAAAAGCGCTATGGCTCGCGCACGGTCGTCAAGGACGTGTCGCTCGACGTGAAGAGCGGCGAAGTGGTCGGCCTGCTCGGCCCGAACGGTGCCGGCAAGACCACGTCGTTCTACATGATCGTCGGACTCGTGCCGCTCGACGCCGGCGAAATCGATCTGGACGGCAAGTCGATCAGCCTGCTGCCCATTCACAAGCGCGCGTCGCTCGGCCTGTCGTATCTGCCACAGGAAGCGTCGGTGTTCCGCAAGTTGACCGTCGAGCAGAATATCCGCGCGGTGCTGGAATTGCAGCACGACGAAAATGGCAAGCGTCTCGGCAAAGACGCGATCACGTCGCGCACCGAAGCGCTGCTCGACGAGCTTCAGATCGCGCATCTGCGCGAAAATCCAGCGCTGTCGCTGTCCGGCGGCGAGCGTCGTCGGGTTGAAATTGCGCGCGCGCTGGCAACCAATCCGAGCTTCATTCTGCTCGACGAACCGTTCGCCGGCGTCGACCCGATCGCCGTGCTGGAAATCCAGAAAATCGTCAAGTTCTTGAAGCAGCGCAATATCGGCGTCCTGATTACCGACCACAACGTGCGCGAAACGCTCGGCATCTGCGATCACGCGTACATCATCAGCGACGGCAGCGTGCTAGCCGCCGGCGCGCCCAGCGACATCATCGAAAACGAAAGCGTGCGGCGCGTCTATCTGGGCGAGCACTTCCGCATGTAAGCACACACGGCGTTCGCGGTCTCGCGAGCTCGCGGGACCGGGAACGCCGTTTTTGCGGCACCCGCACATCCGTTTTCCGGCGGCGCAGGCTGGCGCCGCGCGGCGCGCCATTTCGGCGTACCCAAAAATTGCGTGTGCCGCAAGGTATCGCGGTCGTGGCAAACTCTCTACAATGAATCTCAACTTGCCATGAAAGCCAGCCTCCAACTCCGCCTATCGCAGCATCTTGCGCTGACGCCGCAACTGCAACAGTCCATCCGGCTGCTGCAGTTGTCGACGCTCGAATTGCAGCAGGAAGTCGCCATGGCGATCTCGCAGAATCCGCTCCTCGAAAACGAAGACGAGTGGATCGCGAGCCCGTTGCGGGTTGCGGCCGACGGTTCCGTAATTGCCCAGACGCCTGGCTCCTCGGCGCCAGCCGACCCGATGGCCGGCAACGGTTCGGCCTCCTCCGAGGGCAACGGCGAGCGCGCCGAAAGCGGCGAGCCGCAGGGTGTCGACGAATACAACGGTCTCTCGGGCGACGGCGGCGGCGATTCGTCGCAATGGAACCTCGACGACTACGGCCGCTCCGGCACCGCGTCGGATGACGACGACCTGCCCCCGCTGCAAATCCACGAATCGAGCACTTCGCTGCGCGACCACCTGATGGCGCAACTGCGCGTCACCCAGGCGAGCCCGCGAGACCGCGCGCTCATCACGTTCCTGATCGAATCGCTCGACGACGACGGCTATCTCGCCGCCACGCTCGAAGAAGTGCTGGCCGACCTGCCCGAAGAACTCGAGGTCGATGTCGACGAACTGAACGCCGCGCTTGCGCTGCTGCATAGCTTCGACCCGCCCGGCGTCGGCGCGCGCTCGGCATCCGAATGTCTGAAGCTGCAGTTGCTGCGGCTCGATCCATCGCCCACGCGCGCGCTCGCGCTAGACATTGTCGGCCATTACCTGGAACTGCTCGCCGCGCGCGATTTCACGCGGCTGCGCAAGCACCTAAAGGCCAGCGACGACGAGCTGCGTGACGCGCACATGCTCATCCGCTCGCTTGAACCATTTCCTGGCGCCGCCTACGGCAAGGCCGAAGCGGACTACGTGGTGCCCGACATCATGGTGCGGAAAACGGCACAGGGTTGGCAGGCGGAGCTGAATCCCGAGGTGGTGCCGAAGCTGCGCATCAACCATCTGTACGCGAATATTCTGCGCAACAACCGGGGCGATCCGGGCAGCGGATCGTTGCGCCAGCAACTCCAGGAAGCACGCTGGCTGATCAAAAACATCCAGCAGCGTTTCGAGACGATCCTGCGAGTTGCGCAGGCGATTGTCGAGCGTCAAAAGAGCTTTTTTGTGCACGGCGAAATCGCCATGCGCCCCTTGGTTTTGCGGGAAATAGCTGATACGCTGGGCCTACACGAGTCGACTGTCTCGCGTGTGACAACCGGTAAATACATGCTGACCCCTTTCGGGACGCTGGAATTCAAGTACTTTTTCGGCTCACACGTTTCGACGGACACCGGCGGCGCGGCCTCCTCCACGGCCATTCGCGCGCTGATCAAACAACTGATAGGAGCGGAAAACCCGAAATCGCCACTTTCAGACAGTCGCATAGCCGAACTGCTGGCGGAACAGGGCTTCGTGGTCGCACGTCGTACCGTTGCGAAATACCGTGAGGCGCTCAAAATCCCGGCAGTCAACCTGCGCAAGTCTCTGTAGCCCGCCGCGTTTTGCAGCGGGCATTTACCGGCCGCTCCGCACCTGGCGGACAGGCCGGCCGCTGCGACCTGCCAGATGTCCGTCACCGGGGGGCGACACAGGCAAGCCGTCAGATCGACCGGACCTTTGTCATTGTGCGGACCAAGCGGCCATTAGCTTGGAGAAGCACTATGAATCTCAAGATCAGTGGACACCACCTCGAAGTAACGCCTGCGTTGCGCGAATACGTGATCACCAAACTGGACAGGGTGCTAAGACATTTCGATCAGGTCATCGACGGCAGTGTGGTCCTCTCGGTCGACAACCATAAGGAAAAGGAGAAGCGCCAAAAGGTGGAAATCAACCTCCACCTGAAGGGCAAGGATATTTTCGTCGAGAGTTGTGACAGTGATTTGTACGCTGCAATCGATCTGATGATCGACAAGCTCGACAGACAGGTGATACGCCACAAGGATCGCCTGCAAGGCCATCAGCACGAAGCGATCAAGTATCAGCCGGCGCCGCAACTGGACGTGCCGCCGCAATAGGAGAAACTAGAGGGAATTGCTGATTTCTCTGGGACTCGTCAAGCCGCCCACAACCGGGCGGTTTTTCGTTTCAGCGCCCGGCTTGCGCACTGCGCCGGCGCCCCGTCGCCGCAGCCAGGCTCAACCATTCCCGCAGACGTTTGCGCAGCGCGACATATTCCGCACCGCAAGCGGTGAAAAACCTGATATGCATAGATGGCGCGCCGCACCATCGGCTGTCACCCTGTTCTATAATGTTCCGGTTACCATCGGGGTCAAGCCAGTTCTGATGAAGTACGGCCGGTCGAAATCTCACGCTTTCGCGATCGACTCCACCGTCCGTCTTCGCCAGCATCGAACGAATGGAACGTCACTCAACCGCCCCGTTGGGGAGAACTCAGGCCACGTTTTCGCCTGTCAACATGAATCGTTTAGCCAAATTTCTTCCCCTCGAGAACGTCGTCATCGGACTATCGGTCACCAGCAAGAAACGCGTGTTCGAGCAAGCGGGCCTGATCTTCGAGAACCAGAACGGCATCGCCCGCAGTACCGTCACAGACAATCTTTTTGCGCGAGAACGACTCGGCTCGACAGGGCTCGGCGAAGGCGTCGCGATTCCGCACGGGCGGATCAAGGGCCTCAAGCAACCGCTCGCCGCATTCGTCAGACTCGCGGAACCCATCCCCTTCGAAGCGCCGGACGGCCAGCCGGTCTCGCTGCTGATCTTCCTGCTCGTCCCCGAGCAGGCCACTCAACAGCACCTCGAAATTCTTTCCGAGATCGCGCAATTGCTGTCCGATCGCGACGCCCGCGAGCGGCTGCACACCGAAGAAGACCGCGAATCGTTGCATCGCCTGCTTACTCAGTGGCAACCTTGATGCAACGGCGGCGGTAGTAGATACGCGCGCACACACGCAGGTAAGGCCCGGCAAGCGGCTAACACTGGAGTCACTGACTCATGGATACGTCCAGCATCAACGCCCAGAGCATTTTCGACGACAACGCCGCCATGCTGAAACTCAGCTGGCTCACGGGGCATGAAGGCTGGGAGCGCGGCTTCTCTTCGGAATCGGTCGCCAATGCCACCTCGAGCGCCGACCTCGTCGGCCACCTGAACCTGATCCACCCGAACCGGATCCAGGTGCTCGGCGATGCGGAAATCGACTACTACAAACGTCAGACCGATGAAGACCGCTCGCGCCACATGGCCGAGCTGATTGCGCTCGAGCCACCGTTTCTCGTCGTCGCGGGCGGCGTCGCTGCGCCGCCTGAGCTTGTGCTGCGCTGCACGCGCTCGTCGACGCCGCTGTTCACGACTCCGACCTCGGCGGCCGCGGTGATCGACAGTCTGCGACTTTACATGTCGCGCATTCTCGCGCCGCGCGCGACGCTGCACGGCGTGTTTCTCGACATCCTCGGCATGGGTGTGCTGCTGACCGGCGACTCGGGTCTCGGCAAGAGCGAGCTCGGGCTCGAACTGATCAGCCGCGGCCACGGTCTCGTCGCCGACGACGCAGTCGACTTCGTACGCCTCGGCCCGGACTTCGTCGAAGGACGCTGCCCGCCGCTGCTGCAGAACCTGCTGGAAGTGCGCGGCCTCGGACTGCTCGACATCAAGACGATCTTCGGCGAAACGGCGGTGCGCCGGAAAATGAAACTGAAGCTGATCGTGCAACTGGTGCGCCGCCCCGACGGCGAATTCCAGCGACTGCCGCTGGAAAGCCAGACCGTCGACGTGCTCGGCCTGCCGATCAGCAAGGTGACGATCCAGGTGGCCGCAGGCCGCAACCTCGCGGTTCTGGTTGAAGCGGCCGTGCGCAATACGATCCTGCAGTTGCGCGGTATCGACACGCTGCGCGATTTCATGGATCGGCAACGTCTCGCCATGCAGGATCCCGATAGCCAGTTTCCCGGCAAGCTGATCTGAAGCCGATCACAGCGCCATGAAGCGCCCGGCGGAAGGCAGGACGCGGGCACGCGCATGGAGGCCAGATGCTATGATGAAATCTACGCTTTCGACGACTCCATGCGCATAATCCTGATCACCGGTATCTCCGGCTCCGGCAAATCGGTTGCCCTGAACGCGCTAGAAGACGCGGGTTATTACTGCGTCGACAATCTGCCGCCGCGTTTTCTGCAGCAACTCGCCACCTACCTCGCCGCTGACGGCCAGGACCGTCTCGCGGTCGCGATCGACGCGCGCTCCGGTTCGTCGCTCGACGAAATGCCCGCAATGATCCGCGACCTCAAGCGCTCGCATGACGTGCGCGTGCTGTTTCTGAGCGCGAGCACGCAGTCGCTGATTCAACGCTTTTCCGAAACGCGTCGCCGCCATCCGTTGTCCGGCTCGCCCGCGCACGACGCGGACGTCGGCCTGCTCACGTCGCTCGCCGAAGCGATCGAACGCGAGCGTGAACTGGTCGCGGGACTTGCCGAATTCGGCCATCAGATCGACACGAGCAATCTGCGCGCGAACGTGCTGCGCGCATGGGTCAAGCGCTTCATCGAACAGGAGGACGCAGGGCTCGTACTGATGTTCGAGTCGTTTGGCTTCAAGCGCGGCGTACCGCTCGACGCGGATTTCGTATTCGACGTACGCACGCTGCCGAACCCATACTACGATCATGAATTGAGGCCGCTCACCGGCCTCGACAAACCTGTAATGGACTTTCTCGATGCTCAGCCGGTCGTCCACGAGATGATCGACGACATCGAGAAGTATCTGTCCAAGTGGCTGCCGCATTTCCGCGACGACAATCGCAGTTATCTGACCGTCGCAATCGGTTGCACGGGCGGCCAGCACCGCTCGGTATTCATCGCGGAGACGCTCGCCGCGCGTCTCGCAACATCGGCGAATGTGATCGTGCGGCACCGCGATGCGCCGGTCGACGTCGGCGAATCATCGAAGCTGGTGGCTTAACCGGCCGCATCGCGCGGCCTTAACCCGAAGCGTTGCGCCATGTCCTCTACGCCTACTGTGTACGCCGATTTGCCGCTGTTTCCGCTGCATACGGTGCTATTTCCCGATGGCTTGCTGCCGCTAAAGATCTTCGAAGCGCGCTACCTCGACATGGCGCGTGACTGCCTGCGCGGAAAAACACCGTTCGGCGTGTGTATGCTGAAAAGCGGCGCCGAAGTCGCGCGTGAGGAAGAACCTTCGGTGCCCGAAACGATCGGCTGTCTCGCCGAAATCGACGAATGCGACGTCGAGGCTTTCGGCATGTTGCTAATTCGCGCACGCGGCACGAAGCGCTTTCGCCTGTTGTCGCATCGCGTCGAAGCGAGCGGTCTGCTGGTCGGCATGGCCGAGCCGCTCGCCGACGACCTGCCGCTCGAAGGCAATGAGCTATTGGCCAAATTCGGCGCGTGCGCGGAAGTGCTCGAGCGGATTATCGCGACGATCCGCGAACGCGATCCGGACAGCCTGCCGTTCGCGGAACCGTTCCGGCTGGACGATCCGTCGTGGGTGTCCAACCGTCTCGCGGAGGTGCTGCCAATCGCGTTGCGCGCGCGGCAAAAGCTGATGGAACTGACCGACGCCGGCGCGCGCATCGACGTCGTGCATCACTACATGCAGCAGCATCAATTGCTGTGAAATCCTGAAGTCGTCCTTCCGCTAGATCAACGAACCATGCAGGCTGGCGAGCAGCTTGCGCACCGGCGCCGGCACGCCGAACGAATCCAGATCGCTGAGCGCAACCCAGGTGGTGTCCGCATCGTTGAGCGCGGCGAGAGCGCCGACACCGCGATCGAGCTCGGCAAGCCGCGGTTCGATGTCGAGCTTGAAATGCGTGAACACGTGCGAGAACGACGCAAGCGCCGACACTTCGCCATCGCTGCCGAACGCGCGCGCCCGCTCGGCGAGCGTCGCTTCGTCGGCGGCTTCGGGCAGACTCCATAGACCGCCCCAGATGCCCGACGGCGGCCGTCGCTCGAGCATCACCGCATTGCCGTCGCGCAGCACCAGCATCCATGTGCGTCGCGTCGGCACCGCTTTTTTCGGGCGCGCGGTCGGCAATTCCCGCTGACGTCCGCTGACGTTGGCGACGCAGTCCGGCGCGAACGGACAGCGCGTGCAGTCGGGTTTGCCGCGCGCGCACAAGGTCGCGCCGAGATCCATCAAGCCCTGCGTGTAGGCGCTGACCTCCGCGTTCGACGCATTCGGCGGCAATAGTGATTCAGCGAGCGTCCACATCGCGTTCTCGACTTTCTTCTCGCCCGGAAAACCTTCGACGCCGAACACCCGCGCGAGCACCCGCTTCACGTTGCCATCGAGAATCGTCGCGCGCGCGCCGAACGCGAATGACGCGATCGCCGCGGCCGTCGAGCGGCCAATGCCGGGCAACTCGGCGAGTTCATCGACCGACGCGGGAAACGCGCCGCCATGCTGCTCGACGACGACCTGCGCGCAGCGATGCAGATTGCGCGCGCGCGTGTAGTAACCGAGGCCGGCCCACAGTGCCATCACGTCATCGGACGGCGCCGCGGCGAGCGCGGCGACATCCTGGAATCGCGCGAGAAATTTCGCGTAGTACGGTATTACCGTCGAGACCTGGGTCTGCTGCAGCATGATTTCGGACAGCCAGATCCGATACGGGTCACGCGTGTTCTGCCACGGGAGATCGTGGCGGCCATGCTGGCGCTGCCAGGCGATCAGACGCGCGGAAAAATCAGGCATCGGCGTGAAAGCGGACGTGGCGCCGGACGCGCTGGAGCGCGCGGCGGTCGTTGGAGTCAGGCGGGAAGGCATCGAGAATTTAACGCTGGCAAGTGGGACAGAAGTACGTGGAGCGTTGTCCCTGCACGATCTGTTTGATTGGCGTTCCACACACACGGCATGGCAGGCCCGCGCGATCATAGACGAAGTAGTCGAGCTGGAAATAGCCGCTTTCGCCGTTGCTGCCGACGAAATCGCGCAGTGTGCTGCCGCCCTTGTCGATCGCGGCGGCGAGCGTCACGCGCACGGCATCGGCCAGCAGTTCATAACGCACGAGCGACACGCGGCCCGCCGCGGTGGTCGGCCGGATGCCCGCGCGAAAGAGACTTTCCGACGCGTAGATATTGCCCACGCCCACCACGATGTCGCCCGCCAGCAGAGCCTGCTTCACCGACACCTTGCGCCCGCGCGTCAACCGATGCATCAGCGCGCCCGAAAACGCCGGCGAGAAAGGCTCGACGCCAAGGCTCGCGAGCAGCGGATGCTCGAGGATGTCGCCTTCCTCGCGCGGATGCCACAGCACCGCGCCGAAGCGGCGCGGATCACGATAGCGCAAGATGAAGTCGTCGAAGATCCAGTCCACATGATCGTGCTTCGCCGCGGCCGGCGGATGCGGCACATGACGCAGAACGCGCAACGTGCCCGTCATGCCGAGGTGCACGATGAACCACCCTGCGTCGATTTCGAACAGCAGATACTTGCCGCGTCGCTCGACTTTGCGCACCACATGGCCACGCAAGGTTTTCGCAAGGTCGGCCGGAATCGGCCAGCGCAGCGCAGTCGTCCGCACATCCACGCGCTCAACCTTGCGCCCGGACACATACGGTTCGATCCCTCGTCGGGTAACCTCGACTTCTGGTAACTCTGGCATGGCTGATTGGTCTGCTACTTGCGTGAGTGGTTGTGCGCGTATTGTAGCGAGCGCGTTACAATCGACTGAAACATTGAACGGATTTCCATGAACGTGTCCTTCGTGAAGCTGCTTTCAAAGCGCCGCGCGCGTGTGTCCAACGTGCCGCTCGCCGTGTCCGCGCGCCGGATCCTTGGTGCAGGTGCGCTCGCATTGTGGGCGCTGGCCGCCGTGCCCGCGCATGCGCAGGACCAGTCGCCAGATTCCGACGACACGTCGGTCACGATGCCGGACCCGCTGGGTCCGTCAACCCCGGAAGACGAAAAGTCGCTGCCCGGGGTGCCGCTGTCAAGCCAGATCGTCTTCCAGGTGCTGGCCGCCGAGATCGCGCTGCAGCGCGATCAGCCGGCGCCGGCCTATCAGACCTACCTCGCGCTCGCGCGCGACACGCACGACCCGCGCATGGCGCAACGCGCCACCGAAATCGCGCTGGCCGCGCAGAGCCCGTCGGACGCGCTCGCCGCCGCGCAACTGTGGCAACAGTACGCGCCCGGTTCGGAACGCGCCGCGCAACTCGACGCGTCGCTGCTCGTGCTGTCCGGCAGGCCCGACGATGCGTCGCCGATCCTGTCGCAGGAACTCGCGAAGGTACCTGAGGAAAATCGCGGCAGCGCGATCCTCGCGCTGCAATTGCTGTTGTCGCGCGGCCCGAACCGCGTCGGTGGCCTGCACGTGTTGCAGGACCTGCTGAAGAACGATATGAAGCGGCCGGAAGCGCAACTGGCCGTCGCGCGCCAGCAGCTGCTGGCCGACGACGCGCCGGGTGCGCGAAAGTCGCTCGAGCAGGCGCTCACGATCAAGCCCGACTATCTGCCCGCAGCGTTGGTGCTGTCGCAAATGGGCCCGGAGGAGCGCAAGGAAGGCATCGCGTCGCTCGAAAAGTACGTGCAGCAGAATCCGAAATCGCATGACGCGCGGCTCGCGCTCGCGCAGATGTATCTCGCGAGCGACCGTCTCGACGACGCGCAGAAGCAGTTCGAGATCATGCGCAAGGCAAACGCCAACGACCTGACGCCGTTGATGGCGCTCGCACTGATCAAGATCCAGCAGAAGAATCTCCCCGACGCGCAGGCCTATCTGATCCAATACGCGCAGCAGGCCGAGAAGACGGCGGGCGCCGATGCGGGCCAAGCCTACATCTATCTCGCGCAGCTAGCGCTCGAACAGAAGAATGAGGCGGCCGCGAGCGACTGGCTGAACAAGATCTCGCCGGCGAGTCAGCAATATCTGGCCGCGCAGATCACGCGCGCCCAACTGCTCGCGAAGCAGGGCAAGACCGAAGAGGCGCGCCAGTTGCTCGCCAACTTGCAGACCTCGGATCCGCGTGACGTGGCGCTGATCGCACGCACCGATGCAGCGATCCTGTTCGACGCGAAGCGCTACCCGGAGGCCGAAGCGCGTCTGCAGCAAGCCACGGCGAACTTTCCCGACGACCCCGACCTCACCTACGACTACGCGATGGCCGCCGAAAAAACCGGCCATTACGACGTCATGGAAGCGCAGTTGCGCAAGCTGATCCAGACGCAGCCGGACAATCCGCAGGCATATAACGCGCTCGGCTATTCGCTCGCCGATCGCAACCAGCGCCTGCCGGAGGCAGACATGCTGGTCGAGAAGGCCTCGGCGCTTGCCCCGAACGATGCGTTCATCATGGACAGCGTCGGCTGGGTCAAGTACCGGATGGGTAACACGGCTGATGCGATCAAGCTGCTGCGCAAGGCATACAGCCTCCAGCCGAACGCAGAGATCGGCGCGCACCTCGGCGAAGTGCTGTGGAAAGCCGGCGAACAGGAACAGGCGCGCGCCGCGTTCCGCGAGGCGCGCAAGCTCGAACCCAACAACGAGACTCTCGTCAAAACGTTGCAACGTCTTCAGGTAAACGATCTTTGATGCGTCTTTCCCGTTTGATTTCTTTTTCCATGGCGCCGCGCGGCATCGCGCTTGGTTGCGCGGCGGCAGCGGTCGTCGCATTGGCCGGCTGCGCGTCCGTAAAGCCGCAGGGGCCGTCCACGTCGAACGCCGCGACCGAAGTCACCGCGCAGACGAGCCGCTCGTATCAGGGCCGCTTCGCGGTTCAGTACAACGATCAGAACGGCCAGCAGCGCAACGCCTACGGCAATTTCTCGTGGCAGGAAACCGGCGACACCGTCACGCTGCAATTGCGCAATCCGCTCGGCCAGACGCTGGCCATCGTGACCTCGTCGCCGGCTTCGGCGACGCTCGAGTTGCCGAACCGCCAGCCGCTCACCGCCGATAACGTGTCGACGCTGATGCAGAACGCGCTCGGCTTCGCGCTGCCGGTCGAAGGATTACGCTACTGGCTGCAGCCGTCGCCGGCGCCGACCTCGCGCGCGCAGACCGAGAAGGATCCGGATCAACCGTCGCGCCTGAAGCAGATCACCCAGGATGGCTGGACGATCGACTATGTCGCCTATGCCGATGCACCAGCCACCGGCGTGAAGCGCGTCAATCTGAGTCGCTCGGAGCCGCCGCTCGACATCAAGCTCGTGCTGGATCAGTGAGTCGTCGTTGCTGGGGCTTTTGTCCCGGCATCCGCTCACGTAACCTTGCTACCCGTTTGGCGCCACCGTGGCGCATGTAGCCTTCACTCATGATCGAAACAACCGATTCGCTGCGCGACTGTCTCGCGCCAGCGAAACTCAATCTCTTCCTGCACATCACCGGCCGTCGGCCGGATGGTTATCACACGCTGCAAACGGTCTTCCAGTTGCTCGACTGGGGTGACACGCTGCACTTCACACGACGCGATGACGGTCTCATCACGCGCCGCACCGAAATCGCCGACGTGCCACCTGAGCATGACCTGACGGTACGGGCCGCGATGTTGCTGAAGTCGCATTCGGGTTCTCGCGAAGGTGTCGATATCGAAATCGACAAGCGCCTGCCGATGGGCGCGGGCCTCGGTGGCGGCAGTTCCGACGCTGCGACGACGCTGCTCGCGCTCAATCGTCTGTGGAAGCTCGATCTGCGGCGTCAGAAGTTGCAGGATCTTGCGTTGAAGCTCGGCGCGGACGTGCCCTTCTTTGTATTTGGAAAAAATGCGTTCGCAGAGGGTGTCGGAGAATCATTAGACGTTGTACAATTGCCGCCGCGTCACTTTCTGGTAGTGACGCCGAGGGTGCAGGTTCCAACTGCAGCGATTTTTTCCGAAAAAGCGTTGACAAGAGATACAAAGCCTCTCATAATTACGGACTTTCCTGCAGAACACAGCTGCAACACCGATTGGCCAGAAAGCTTCGGTCGGAATGACATGCAGCAGGTTGTAGTAGGAAAGTACGCGGAAGTAGCGCAAGTGTTGCGGTGGTTTGAGAACATCGCGCCAGCGCGGATGTCCGGGTCGGGTGCCAGTGTTTTTGCAGCGTTCCGTAGCAAAGCTGAAGCAGAAGCGGCGCAAGCCAAGCTGCCCGGCGAATGGAACAGTGCAGTAGCCGCGGGCTTGGATCAGCATCCACTCTTTGCTTTCGCGTCATAAGTTTTGCATCGTCGAACGAAACTCCACGTTCGGCGGAGCTCAAAGTCAGTGTAGGGGAGTCGCCAAGCTGGTTAAGGCACCGGATTTTGATTCCGGCATGCAAAGGTTCGAATCCTTTCTCCCCTGCCAAAAATTCTCGTAGTTCGCTGTAGTTCGCCGCAGTAATTCACATTCTCCCGCCCCCCAGCCTGAAGTAGGTGCATGATGAGCAGCCATGACGGCCTGATGGTTTTTACTGGCAACGCAAATCCCGCGCTTGCACAGGAAGTCGTCAAAAACCTCGGTATCCCCCTCGGCAAAGCAATGGTTAGCCGTTTCTCGGACGGTGAAATCCAGGTCGAGATTCAGGAAAACGTGCGCGGCAAGGATGTCTTCGTCCTGCAATCCACGTGCGCGCCGACTAACGATAATCTGATGGAACTGATGATCATGGTCGATGCGCTCAAGCGCGCATCCGCTGGCCGGATCACCGCAGCCATCCCCTACTTCGGTTATGCCCGCCAGGATCGTCGTCCGCGTTCGGCGCGTGTCGCCATCTCGGCGAAGGTCGTGGCGAACATGCTGGAAATCGCCGGCGTCGAGCGGATCATCACGATGGATCTGCACGCCGACCAGATTCAAGGCTTCTTCGACATCCCGGTCGACAACATCTACGCAACGCCCGTGCTGCTTGGCGATCTGCGCAAGCAGAACTACGACAACCTGATGGTTGTTTCGCCGGACGTCGGCGGTGTGGTTCGCGCCCGTGCATTGGCGAAGCAACTCAATTGCGATCTCGCGATCATTGACAAGCGTCGTCCGAAGGCGAATGTCGCCGAAGTGATGAACATCATCGGTGAAGTCGAAGGCCGCACCTGCGTGATCATGGACGACATGGTCGACACCGCAGGCACGCTGTGTAAGGCCGCGCAGGTTCTGAAGGAACGCGGCGCGAAGCAGGTATTCGCTTACGCCACCCACCCGGTTCTGTCGGGCGGCGCGGGCGAGCGTATCGCCGCCTCCGCACTCGACGAACTCGTAGTCACGGACACGATCCCGCTCGGCGAAGAAGCCCGTTCGTGCGCGAAGATCCGTTCGCTGACGAGCGCCGGTTTGTTGGCCGAAACGTTCTCGCGCATCCGCCGCGGCGATTCGGTGATGTCGCTGTTCGCTGAAAGTTAAGCATTTGCGAAGACGCCGCGTACCGCTTCATGCGACACGCGGCGTTTTTGCACAATCGGCATGAACGGACGAAGGTTCTTGCCGCTGTCCCGGGCCTCAGCCATTACGGCTTCGAGGCCCTGTTTTTACTGCCTGGTCGCGGGCAGTGCATTGGAGATTCAACATGAAAGTAGTCGCTTTCGAGCGTTCCCAGCAAGGTACGGGTGCGAGCCGCCGCCTGCGTAACTCGGGCAAGACCCCGGGTATCGTTTATGGCGCTGGTGCTGACACGCAACTGATCGAACTCGATCACAACGCCCTGTGGCACGCGCTGAAGAAAGAAGTTTTCCACTCGTCGATCCTCGATCTGGAAGTGGCAGGCAAGTCGCAACAGGTTCTGCTGCGCGACGTGCAATACCACCCGTTCCGTCAGCTCGTGCTGCACGTGGACTTCCAGCGCGTCGACGCGTCGAAGAAGCTGCACACCAAGGTGCCGCTGCACTTCCTGAACCAGGAAACCAACCCGGCAGTGAAGCTGTCGAGCGCGGTGATCTCGCACGTCATCAACGAAATCGAAATCGAGTGCCTGCCGTCGGCACTGCCGGAATTCATCGAAGTCGACCTCGCGAAGATCGAAGCCGGTCAATCGGTTCACGCGAAGGACATCCCGCTGCCGGCAGGTGTGGCGCTCGTCGCCCACGTCGACGCGGAAAACCCGGTGGTCGCTGCTGCAACGATCCCGGCTGGCGCCATCGCTGAAGACGCTGCTGCTGCTGAAGGCGGCGAAACGCCGGCTGCTTAAGAGCCTTTCGGTTCGAAGCAAGCAATACTCTCGATCCGTTTCCGATGAAACGGTCGATGTGACCCGCCGAGGTTCGCCCTGGCGGGTTTTTTTTCGGCTTTTTTAGTCCGGAGCGTTTCACTTCCGGACCTGGTGGACTCACGCAATCATGATCAAGCTGATCGTCGGGCTCGGCAATCCGGGCGCCGAATACACCGCGACGCGTCACAATGCCGGCTTCTGGCTGGTCGATCAACTCGCGCGCGAGGCTGGCACAACGCTGCGCGACGAACGGCGCTTTCACGGCTTTTACGCGAAGGCGCGGTTGCATGGCGAGGAAGTGCATCTGCTCGAGCCGCAGACCTACATGAACCGTTCTGGTCAATCGGTCGTCGCGCTTGCGCAATTCTTCAAGATTCTTCCCGACGAGATACTCGTCGCGCACGACGAGCTCGACATGCCGCCCGGCAGCGTCAAGCTGAAGCTCGGCGGCGGCAGCGGCGGGCATAATGGCCTGAAGGACATCAGCGCGCATCTGTCGTCGCAGCAATACTGGCGGCTGCGGATTGGCATCGGCCATCCGCGCGACCTGATTCCCGACACCGCGCGCGCTGGCGCGAAGCCGGACGTCGCGAACTATGTGCTGAAGCCGCCGCGGCGAGAAGAGCAAGAGGTCATCGACGCGTCGATCGAGCGCGCGCTCGCGGTGATGCCGCAGATCATCAAAGGCGAGCTCGAACGCGCAATGATGCAACTGCATCGCAACAACAGCTGACGCGCGCCACATCCATCGAAACCCGCAACCGCGAGGAGAATCGCTTGAGCCGCTACTGGAGCGACATCGTTCACCGTCTGACGCCGTACGTGCCGGGCGAGCAGCCCGCGCTCGCGCATCCGGTGAAGCTGAACACCAATGAGAATCCGTATCCGCCGTCGCCGCGCGTGCTCGACGCGATCCGCCGCGAGCTTGGCGATACGGCCGACACACTGCGCCGCTATCCCGATCCGAGCGCACGCAAGCTGCGCGAAACGGTCGCCGCGTATCACGGTATCCGCGCCGACCAGGTATTCGCGGGCAACGGCTCGGACGAAGTGCTCGCGCTGACATTTCAGGCCTTGCTGAAGCACGACAAGCCGCTGCTGTTTCCCGATATCACGTACAGCTTCTATCCGACCTACGCGAAGCTGTTCGAGGTCGACTACCGCACCGTCCCGCTCGACGGGAACTTCGCGATCAACGTCGACGACTACACGGTGCCCAATGGCGCCATCCTGTTTCCGAATCCGAACGCGCCGACCGGCCGGCCGCTGCCGCTGGCGGAAATCGAACGCCTCGTCGCGAGCCGTCCTGATTCGGTCGTGGTGATCGACGAAGCCTATGTCGACTTCGGTGCCGAGTCGGCGATTGCGCTGATCGACCGCTATCCGAATCTGCTCGTCGTGCAGACCGTGTCGAAGTCACGTTCGCTCGCCGGCATGCGCGTCGGCTTTGCGTTCGGCGATGCGGCGCTGATCGATGCGCTCAATCGCGTGAAGGACAGCTTCAATTCGTACCCGCTCGATCGCCTCGCGCAAGCCGCCGCCACCGCCGCGTACGAAGACGACGCGTGGTTTCGCGAATGCTGCGCGAAGGTGATCGCGAGCCGTGAACGGCTCGCGGCGGAATTGACCGCGCTCGGCTTCGAGGTGGTGCCGTCGGCCGCGAATCTGCTGTTTGCGCGGCATCAAGGGTACGACGCAGCGACGCTCGCGTCGCGGCTGCGGGAAAAGGAAATTTTCGTGCGGCACTTCAACGCACCGCGGATTGACCAGCATCTGCGGATCTCGGTCGGCACCGACGCCGAATGCGACATCCTGCTCGACGCGTTGCGGGGTATTTTCAGCGCTTACGTCGGATAAGGGAAACGCGGCCGGAAAAAAACGGCGAAGGCCCGCAGGCCTTCGCCGTTTTCTTTTGCGCGTCACCCGCGCACGTCAGGTGCCCTTGGCGGCCTGCAACGCGTGATATTTCGCCATCAAACCTTCGGGCGTTTCCAGGTGATTAGGGTCACGCGGGATGCACTCGACCGGGCACACCTGGATGCACTGTGGCTCGTCGAAATGACCGACGCACTCGGTGCACTTCTTCGGATCGATCACATAGATTTCCGGACCCATCGAAATCGCGTCGTTCGGGCACTCGGGCTCGCAGACGTCGCAATTGATGCACTCGTCGGTAATCATCAGGGCCATGCTGCCACCAACTTTGCTAGATAAAACAATACATTATAGCTTTTTCGCCTCCGCACGGTCGTGCAATCCCGCGCCAGCATCATGGGCGACTGTGCTGCCTGGCTAGGTCGATTTGGTTGCCAACTGGTTCGCGTATGCGCTGTACAACGCCAACTGGATGCTGAACATGCCATTCGATATGCGGGAATTGCCGGGCTGTTTCGGCAACAAGGCCAGCAGCCACTTCATCACATAGAGCATGATCAGCGCGCCGGTCAGATCGCCCACGAACATCGTGAAGAAGCTCTCGAACCAGTTCTTCGTCGTACCGGTCAGCGCGAACCACAGGTGATGAAACAGCGGATTTGCCACCGAATAGGCGACAGCCAGAACGAGAAGCCGCTTCGGCGTCAGGTTCGTCAGCGATGCGCGCAGATCGTAATACTCGAGCGCAAATCGGTACACCAGATACGGCGCCAAAGACCCAAGCAAAGCGCCTGCTGTTGCACGCACCGGGTCATGCGGAAACCAGTAGAGAAAGTCGGTAATCAGTCCGGCAAGCAGCAGGCCAATCGCACCATCGAATCCAAGCAGCAACGTGCTGAGAAGCCGAACACCAGACGGCAGGTAAACCCAGTTGACTCCTCGCACGAAAGACGTGTGCGCGAACAGCTCCTGATTGATCCACAGTGACACCAGGAACGCAATCACAGTCCCAACGATCGACCAAAAATGCAAACGTAAGCTAGACATTGCGGTGAGCCATCCTCGGTTGCTTTTGCCGAAGGCATCATAGCGTGCATATATGGCATTTCGCGAGGACAGGCAGCAGGCTTTAGGTCAGCGTCATCGCGACGCTCACGGAAAAATTTCGCGGAGCCCTTAAGTTCGGCGCGATGCGACCGAAAACCCATGTATAGCTTTATGCCGGGCTCGACAAGAGTGTAGAGTCACGTCCATATCGATATGTTTTTTATAGCAATGAACCTGAGAGAGCAGACTGGAACGGAAAGCGCTAGCCGGTCGAACCGGTGGGCATCTGCACGCCGCCCCGTGGGCCTCGCGCCTGCTCCATGGCTCGCGTGCTATTCCGTCTTTCAGGACGCGTTGCTTGGCAGCGAAACAACGTTGGGGGCGCTTCCTCACTTCGTCAGGCGCGCCGCATTGGAAAGACTGGGGGACTCCAATTATTCGCGTGTGCCCACTTCCGTTCTCGATGAAATCCGGGCTTCTTACCTTGAGCTTCGCAGCACACGCGTAGCGGAAGAAGTACGTCGATACTTGGCCGGCACCGAGGACAGTCTGCTGGCGTCACGCGAATCGTCGGACGCCCTTGAAATCCTCGCGGCGGGAATGCCGCGGATGCTGGTTCCGCCGGTCGCGCGCCCTCCGTGTTTGCTGAGTTCCGGCGAAGGAATATTCCTCGGGAGCTGGGCGCAGTTTGTCGCGTACTGGTGCCGGAAAGACCCGACGATTCCGCTACTCGCTGTCGATTGGCCGATCCTCTACGAGCACGTAGCACCGTACGGCCTTCGCCCCCTGGTCGACGACCATAGGGCCATACGCACTCCGTAGAGAGGCGATATGAGCGTGTCGCCATCGCGCCCCTGAAGTGCCGTCAGCGCCCGCCCAAGCTAGACATGGAGATAAAATAAAGAGGCCCGGTTGCCGCTGGGCAGTATCAAAGGTTCGCTTTTCGCGCTCGGGTGAGCGGCGTTTTCGTTGGAGCGATGGTCATGACCCGCCCTGCTGATATCTATCTTCGATTTCTTCAATTGACCGAGGCACTGCGAGGTCTTCCCTCACTTCCCGCGCTCGATCCGCTCGAAGAAAAGATCCTGGAGTTCGTAGCTCGCATGAGGCAAAAAAACGAACGCCTGTCGGTTCGAGACATGATGGCCCAAAGCGCGCTCGGGTCTCCGGCCACCTTGCATGCCCGCATCACGTCAATGCGCGAAAAAGGCTGGCTCCTACTCAACGACACCGAAGATGCTCGCCGCAAACAGGTCGAGCTAACGCCCGCCGCCCTCCGACACTTCGACAAACTTGCCGAGGCATTCGCCAAGGCCGCGAAGGGTAGCTGACATTGCACTGCGTCGGTTAAATGATCCGTCAAAACCGGCCATTCGCGCGACTCTGGCTCACGCCCCCTGGGCACCGCCCTGCGGATCCAGCGACGCGACCTTCTCCTTCAGCCATTTTTCGACCGACGGAAATACGAACTTGCTGACGTCGCCGCCCAGTTGCGCGATCTCCCGCACGATCGTGCCCGAGATGAACTGATACTGATCGGACGGCGTCATGAACATCGTCTCGACGTCGGGCAGCAGATAGCGGTTCATGCCCGCCATCTGGAACTCGTACTCGAAGTCCGATACCGCGCGCAGACCCCTGACGATCACCCGTGCGTTGTTGCTCCGCACGAAGTCCTTAAGCAGCCCTTTGAAGCTCATCACCTGGACGTTCGGGTAGTGGCCGAGCACCTCGTGCGCGATCGCGAGGCGCTCCTGGAGAGTGAAAAACGGCTTCTTGGCACGGCTGTCGGCCACACCCACCACCAGCGTGTCGAAAATGCTCGACGCGCGCCGAACGAGGTCCTCGTGACCGCGCGTCAGCGGGTCGAACGTGCCCGGGTACACGGCGACTACCATGAGACTTCTCCTCTTTTCAGACAAAAGGGCACGTCCAAGCGACGCATTTGGCACCGGCGCGGATGACGATAAACCGCCCGGCCCTTTTTTGGAACGCGCATTATTCCTTATTTTCGCGCTGCAGCAAATGAAAGTGCACTGCGCCCGCCTTGCCCTGCCGCACGACCTCCCAGCCCGCGAGCGACTGATGAGCGGTCGGTTCGAGCGCTTCGCCGGCCTCGACATAAAGATAGCCGTCGGCGCGCACGAGCGGCACGGCCACCGCGAGCGCCTTGCCGAGCAGGTCGGCATCGAACGGTGGATCGAGGAACACGACGTCGAAGGAGCCTGGCGCGAGGCTCGCCGCAAGACGCAGGCCGTCCGCCTCGGCAATTTCGATCACGTGTGCATCGAGCCGCTGCTGGTTCGCGCGCAATTGGCCGGCGGCGCGCGCATGACGCTCCACCATCAGCACGCGCGCCGCGCCGCGTGACGCGGCCTCGAAGCCGAGCGCGCCGCTGCCGGCGAACAGATCGAGACAGTGCTGGCCGTCCAGGCGCTGGCCGAGCCAGTTGAACAGCGTTTCGCGGACGCGGTCGGGCGTCGGGCGCAAGCCGTCCAGATCGAGCACGGGCAGCGGCGTGCGTTTCCAGTCGCCGCCGATGATGCGAATGGCATGCGGCTTGCCGCCTTTGGACGAAGCGCCAGCGGCGCGTGAAGGTGCTAAACGAGGCATGCAGTATCGTGCAGTTTCAGCTAGGTGGTGAATATGCCCGCGACGCCGATGCGCGCGGGCCGGAGCGCCCACGTTACCACAGGGGCGGCGCGCGTCCAGCCTGGCCGACCGGCCAATACGACGCGCCGCGGCACGCCTGATAAAATGTGCGGCTGCCAGCGCCCGCCCTTTCGCATCCCGGCGCTGCCCACCGCTTCGCCGGTCCCGTGCCGGCTGCGCGCATCGTCGCGCTCTCCCATACGTCAGATCATGTTCAGCTTTTTCAAACGATTCAAGGGTTCGAAAGAGTCCGATACCGCCGCAGACGAAACGCTGGCGGCGCAAGACGACGCGACGCACGAGGCCGAGGTTGCGCCCGTCGAACCCGTCACGCCTACCGCGCCCCCCGCTCCGCCTGTGGTCACGACCATCATCGAGCCGCAGCCCGAACCGCAAGACGCCGACCTCGACAGCGTCGAAATCGTCCCGCCGCCCGTGCAGGACGCCGGCGCGAAGCGCTCGTGGCTCACGCGCCTGAAGAGCGGCCTCGCGAAAACCAGTTCGAACCTGACCGGCATCTTCGTCGGCACGAAGATCGACGAGGACTTGTACGAGGAACTCGAAACCGCGCTGCTGATGTCGGACGCCGGCGTCGAGGCGACCGAATTCCTGCTCGAATCGCTGCGCGAGAAAGTGCGCACCGAACGCCTGACGGACCCGCAGCAGGTCAAAACCGCATTGCGCGCGCTGCTCGTCGAGTTGCTGAAGCCGCTCGAAAAATCGCTAATGCTCGGCCGCGCGCAGCCACTCGTGATGATGATCGCCGGCGTCAACGGCGCGGGTAAAACCACCAGCATCGGCAAGCTCGCGAAGCATCTGCAGAGCTTTCACCAGTCGGTGTTGCTCGCCGCCGGCGACACCTTCCGCGCCGCCGCGCGCGAGCAGCTCGCCGTCTGGGGCCAGCGCAACAACGTGACCGTGGTCGCGCAGGAAAGCGGCGATCCGGCCGCTGTGATTTTCGATGCGGTCGGCGCCGCGCGCGCGCGCAAGATCGACGTGATGATGGCCGACACGGCCGGCCGCCTGCCCACGCAGCTGCATCTGATGGAAGAGCTGCGCAAGGTGAAGCGCGTGATCGGCAAGGCGCAGGACGGCGCGCCGCACGAAGTGCTGCTCGTGATCGACGCCAACACCGGCCAGAACGCGCTCACGCAGGTCAAGGCGTTCGACGACGCGCTCGGCCTCACCGGCCTGATCGTCACCAAGCTCGACGGCACGGCGAAGGGTGGTATCCTCGCGGCGATCGCGCGGCAGCGGCCGATTCCGGTGTACTTCATCGGCGTCGGCGAAAAGGTCGAGGATCTGCAGCCGTTCAGCGCGGAGGAGTTTTCGGACGCGCTGCTGGGCGGCTGATCGCGCGAACGTGTGAGCGCTGCGGCGCTCGCCGCTTGCGGCGAACAAAAGGAAAAGGGCACTCCAGAGAGTGCCCTTTTTTCGTTTCGAGCGGCCGTCGCCGTGTCACGCGATCCCGCGCTCACTCCGCATCCGGCTGCACGCCCGGCGCGGCGCGCGCGAACGCATCGAGTTGCATCGCGTAGTCGTAGATGCGCTGGATCGTCGGAAACTTTGCGGTGTCGACCTTGAAGCGCTGTGCGTTGAAAACCTGCGGAATCAGGCACGCGTCGGCAAGTGTCGGTGTGTCGCCGAAACACAGTTTGCCGGTGCGCGCCTCGCCGGCGAGATGCGCCTCCAGCGTCGCGAAGCCTGCATCGATCCAGTGCCGGTACCACGCGTCCTTCGCGTCGTCGTCGACTCGCAGCGTGTGCTTCAGATAGCGCAGCACGCGCAGATTGTTCAGCGGATGAATCTCGCACGCGACCTGCAGCGCCACCGAGCGCACATAGGCGCGATCGAGCGGCGCCTTCGGCAGCAGCGGCGGCTCCGGATGCGTCTCCTCGAGATACTCGATGATCGCGAGCGACTGCGGCAGCAAATGACTGCCGTCGGCGAGCGTCGGCACGATGCAGTCCGGGTTGATCTTGCGATACTCGGGCTTCAGCTGCTCGCCACCTTCGCGCACGAGGTGCACGGGCACATAGTCGTACGACAGGTTCTTCACGTTCAGCGCAATGCGCACACGATACGACGCCGAGCTACGGAAATAGCTGTAGAGCTTCATGTTGTCTGCCTCCTCCACCTGCTCGCAAGCCGTCTCAGACGACGCGCACGCTGAACTCGCCGAGTCCGTCCACGCCGCCCTTCATCAGGTCACCCTTCACGACCGCGCCGACGCCTTCCGGCGTGCCCGTGAAAATCAGGTCGCCGGGCCGCAGTTCGAACAGCGTCGACAGATATGCGATCGTCTCGGCCACCGACCAGATCAGTTGCGACACGTCCGCGCGCTGCTTGTCCTCGCCGTTCACCGAAAGCCAGATCGCGCCCTTGCCGATGTGACCAACTGCTGAAGCCGGATGGATCGGGCCCAACGGCGCCGAGTGATCGAAGCCCTTGGCGGTATCCCAGGGACGGCCCAGTTTCTTCGCTTCGCCTTGCAGGTCGCGACGCGTCATGTCGAGACCGAGCGCATAGCCGTAGACGTGGTCGAGCGCGCGCTCGACGGGGATGTCTTTGCCGCCCTCGCCGATCGCCGCGACCATTTCCATTTCGAAATGGACGTTCTTCGTCTGCGACGGATACGGGAATTCGCCGGTCGTGCCCGGCGCGACGTAGACGACCGCATCGGCCGGCTTCGAGAAGAAGAACGGCGGTTCGCGGTCCGGGTCGTGGCCCATTTCACGCGCATGCGCTTCGTAGTTGCGCCCCACGCAATAGATGCGGCGCACCGCGAACTGCTCGCTCGACCCGACGACCGGCACCGCGACCTGCGGTGCGGGTGCAAACACGTAACTCATCCCGTTCTCCGTTTTTCGATGGGCGCCGCCGAGGCGGCGAGAAACATCGAGTGTAACGCGCGGCACGGCGCGAGTGCGTGTCAGACGGGCGGTCGCGCGTCATCGCGTGCCCGCTGCGCCGCTGTTCGCCCGCTCGCCATAGATGCGATACTCACACCGAATAGCTTCCCGAATGCCGTAGCCGACGCCCAAGCGCGGCACGCCACCCGCCCTCTGCGCACGATGACCGACTCGACCACTACGACTTCTCCCTTCCCCTGCGCCCGCTTCATCAAGGAAATCGGCCGCGGCCCGAACGGCGCCCGCGCGCTGACCGCCGACGACACCCGCGCGCTCTACACCGCGATGCTCGACGGCCGCGTCGACGATCTCGAGCTCGGCGCGGTGCTGCTCGCGTATCGCGTGAAAGGCGAAACCGCCGACGAACTCGCCGCGATGCTGGCCGCAGCGCATATGTCGTTCGAGCCGGTGCGGCTGCCGCACGGCGCGTTTCGGCCCGTGTCGATTCCGTCGTACAACGGCGCGCGCAAGCAGCCGAACCTCGTGCCGCTGCTTGCGCTGCTGCTCGCGCGCGAAGGCGTGCCGGTGCTCGTGCACGGCGTCACCGAAGATCCGGGTCGCGTGACGAGCGCGGAAATCTTCACGCATCTGCGCATCGCCCATGCGCAGTCGCACGCGCAGATAGAAGCGGGTCTCGCCGAGCGTCGCGTCGCGTTCGCGTCGATCGACGTACTCGCGCCCAAGCTCGCGCGCCTGCTCGCGCTGCGCCGGCGCATGGGTGTGCGCAACTCGACGCATACGCTGGTGAAGCTGCTGCAGCCATTCGCGCCCGCGGGGCTGCGGCTCGTGAATTACACGCATCCGCCGTATCGCGACAGCCTTACGCAGCTGTTCATCACGCATCCCGATGCGGCCGTCGGCGGTGCGCTGCTCGCGCGCGGCACCGAAGGCGAGGCGGTGGCAGATACGCGCCGCCAGGTGCAGGTCGACTGGCTGCATGACGGCATCTGCGAGACGCGGCTGCCGCACGAGCGCTCGTCGCCCGATGCGCCCGAAGTCGAGCTGCCCGAAGCGCGCGACGCCGCGACCACGGCCGCCTGGATCGACGCCGTGCTGCGCGGCGAAGCACCGGCGCCGGGCGCGATCGGACGGCAGGTCGAGCTGATCGTCGATATCGCGAAGACGGCGGCCTGACGGTCGCGGGTTGACAGGCCGGCACACGCCGTCATACATTTGGCCCCATGCGTTCCCTTCCGAACACCCTCCGAATTATCTCCGGCCGCCTAGCGCGGCCCCTATCGCTACGCCTGGCGTAAGTCACGCGTAGCGCCGCGCGCTGGCAGCTCCGGTTGCCGTCGGCGGTCCTCCCGGTAGTTCCCGCAGTTTCGCTTCACCCCGTCGTAGTTCTCCACAACCTTGTCGTCGTTTGTATTCGTCCGTTTACCGCGCGGACGAAGCGAGAGGATCAAATGCACGTTGCCTCGGGCATCCGCATCGTGCATGCGTGACAGTCGGCCAACCGCTCGACGTCCCAACCTCCGCCGACGACACCACGAATGAGGCACTTCACCATGTTGCGCAGTCCCGCTGAAAAGTACCGCCCCTTTCCCGCCGTGCGCCTGACCGGTCGCAAGTGGCCGAGTCGCACGATCGACGCCGCGCCCGTCTGGATGAGCACCGACCTGCGCGACGGCAACCAGGCGCTGATCGAACCGATGAACGCCGCGCAGAAGCTCGAGTACTTCGAGATGCTGGTCGCGATCGGTTTCAAGGAAATCGAAGTGGGTTTTCCGTCGGCGTCGCAGACCGATTTCGACTTCGTGCGCAAGCTGATCGACGAGCGGCGCATTCCCGACGACGTCACGATCGAGGTCTTCGTGCCGTCGCGCGCGGAGCTGATTACACGCACGTTCGATGCGCTCGACGGCGCGCCGCGCGCGATCGTGCATTTGTATAACGCGATCTGCCCGTCGTTCCGGCGCATCGTGTTTCAGCAATCGAAGGACGAGATCAAGGCGCTCGCAGTCGAAGGCACGCGCGTCATCAAGGAACATGCGCAGGCGCGGCCGGGCACACACTGGATCTTCCAGTACTCGCCCGAGACCTTCAACACGACCGAGCTGCCGTTCGCACGCGAGGTGTGCGACGCGGTCGCGCAAATGTGGCGGCCGACGCGCCATCACAAGATGATCGTCAACCTGCCGGCGAGCGTCGAAGCGGCCACGCCGAACATATTCGCCGACCAGATCGAATGGATGCACCGCAACCTCGGCTACCGCGACAGCATTGTGCTGTCGGTGCATCCGCACAACGATCGCGGCACCGCGGTGGCCGCGGCGCAGCTCGCGCTGCTGGCGGGCGCGGATCGCATCGAAGGCTGTCTGTTCGGCAATGGCGAACGCACCGGCAACGTCGATCTCGTCACGCTCGCGATGAATCTCGACACGATGGGTATCGACAGCGGTCTGGATTTCTCGGATCTCGCGACGATCCGGCGTGTGGCGGAGCACTGCACGGGGCTTCCCGTGGCCGCGCGGCATCCATATGCGGGAGAAGTGGCGATGCGCGGCACACGCGAGCCGCGCGACGCAGATGCCGAGCGCGATGAATACGGCGCAAACAGCCGCGATAAAGCTGACGATTGCGTAATCGCGTAAATCCGACTTGAGCTTGCGGCGGAGGAGTGCGCACCCCGCATTCCGCCGCCAGGATGGGCGCGCTCACGAGGCGCGCCCGCGCGATGAGAATCTCACTCCAGCGCGCAACGCGTCGCCTGCCATGCGATCAGCCGCCACTGGCCGTCTTCGTGCGTGTGGATCGCGGTATAAGCAATCGGGAACAGCAGCGCGCCGTTGTTCGCTTCCATCTCGATCAGCGCGCGTCCCGTGACCACGTAGGTTTCGCGCCCGGCCGGCAAAACTTCCTGCGACTGCACTTCGATTTGCCGATAACGACGGCGCCCCGCGGTGATCCCGTCGATGAACTGTCGCTTCGTCTCGCGTTTGCCGTTCGTATGGACGTAGCTCACGTTGTCCGCGAGCAGCGTGTCGAGCGACTGCCCGTCGCCGTCGACCATCGCGCGAAATCGCTCTCGCTCGAGCCCGCGAATCGCTTCGATCATCTTTGCCGCCATTGCAGAGCCCCTCGAACACCGTGAGCCGCAAGGGGCCACGGTCAGAAGTGATATTGCAAATATAGCTGGCTGAAATTTATACCAGGATTCGGCTCTTTGATACCGCCATTGGAAACATGCTGGAAGCGGTAGCCGGCGGCATACTGCTGATGAGCGCCGAACTGCAGCCCAACGCCCGCCATCTCGGTGAACTGGAACGCGGTGCCCAACGTGAAGTCGGAAGAAATGCGCGGACTGGTCAGCAATCCGACACCGGCACCCACCTCGATGAATGGCCGCACTGAACCCGACGACTTGACGAAGCGGATCACCGGCATCACGCCGATCTCGCCGATGTTGTCGTGAACGTTTCCTTCATTGGTGTGCCACCACGCGACGTGCGCCTCGCCGATCAGCGCGAAATGCCAGTCGCCGATCTGCCACCAGGTGAGGTTCGGGTCCCAGACCGCGCCGAGATCGAGCCTCTTGACGTGACGATCACCGACGCCGGCGGCCACTTGCACGCCGAACCGGTCAGCCTGGGACGCGCCCGCCGCACCCAGCAGCAGAACGGCCAACGCACTTTTTAGAGTAAGTCTACGGACCACAAGATTCTTCTTGTTCATTCGGCCCCCATACTGATGACTATTAAGCGAGCGCCCCCTTTATTCCAAGCATGGATTCCGGGGCAAGTATGTTCCAGTTAATGCGCCCGAACGGCAATTATTCTCCCTGAAACCGGACGACGTCAGTCGATCATGAGTCTGCAGCCGCCTCGAACGGTAATTTGTACAGGCTCAACACACAGCGCAAATAGAGCGTATGATGGCTATCAGAAGTCAAGATTCAATAGGATTTTCGGGAACTTGGATACCCCTGCGACCTCTAAGTATTAGCACTCGGCAGATCTGAGTGCTAACATCCATCGCTGGAGTCGTTTACTGAGTACGCTATTGTCTGATTCCAAAGGAGCTTCACACGTGAGCCATGCAATGACCCTTCCGAGTACTTTGAGCCCGTCGTCGGCTAAGGCCGCTCCGGCAGGTGCACTGGCGCTCTCGCATTCCTCGCTGCTGTCCGGTCAACTGGGCAACATCGACGCCTACATTCAGGCGGTCAACCGGATTCCAATGCTGACGCCGGCGGAAGAACGCCAGTTCGCCACCGAATTGCGCGAACACGACAATCTGGAGGCCGCACGCCGCCTCGTGCTGTCGCACCTGCGACTCGTCGTGTCGATCGCGCGTAACTACCTGGGTTACGGGTTGCCGCACGCCGACCTGATCCAGGAAGGCAACATCGGCCTGATGAAAGCGGTCAAGCGCTTCGATCCCGAGCAAAACGTACGCCTCGTGTCGTACGCGATGCACTGGATCAAGGCAGAGATCCACGAATACATCCTGCGCAACTGGCGCATGGTGAAGGTCGCCACGACCAAGGCGCAGCGCAAGCTGTTCTTCAACCTGCGCAGCCACAAGCAGGGCCTCGGCGCGTTCACGCCGGACGAGATCGAAGGTCTCGCGAAGGAACTGAACGTGAAGCGCGAAGAGGTCGCGGAGATGGAAACGCGTCTGTCGGGCGGCGATATCGCGCTCGAAGGTCAGGTCGAAGACGGTGAAGAGTCGTACGCGCCGATCGCCTACCTGGCCGACTCGCATAGCGAGCCGACCGCCGTGCTGGCTTCGCGTCAGCGCGACCGGCTGCAAAGCGACGGCATCGCAAGCGCGCTCGACGCGCTCGATCCGCGCAGCCGCCGCATCATCGAAGCGCGCTGGCTGAAGGTGGCCGACGACGGCTCGGGCGGCTCCACGCTGCACGAGCTGGCCGACGAGTTCGGCGTGTCGGCCGAGCGTATCCGGCAGATCGAAGCCAGCGCGATGAAGAAGATGCGCGGCGCGCTGACCGAATACGCGTAAATGCGTCGAAGCCATGCGCGCGTCGAATGTGTCCTGCCCAAGAGATCGGTAAAAGCGACGCACGGTAGCCGGTCGCGTACTATTTAGCGGCCATCGCACTCGAGCCCCGCCCTCGCAAGACGGCGGGGCTTTTTCATTCCTTTCGCCCATTCGTGCGCCCCCCGGCCGGCGCGCATTCGCGTCGGCCTATCCCCAAGCCGGCCTGTCGAGGCCGGTAAGCCTTTCTTGACGTATCGCAAGTCCGGTAGCAATACTGCACAGACGCAGCAAGTTTCGCGACCTGATGCCGCATGGCTAACTCTGAGCGCGCGAGGTTCCCCTCCTACAATCGGCATGCATTCGCCAGACTGCCTGACGGCAAGGGCGGTCTGGATCCGGCCGGACTCTCCGGCGTGAAGTCGTCTTTCGACCGATCATGACCCTAGCCCTCAATCGCAGCAGCACTGTCCGGTCGCGCTTGTGCGGCGGGTTCACCAGGTGGGTGCGCGGTCCCACGCTGGCGCGCGATATTGCCATCATCCTCGCCATCAAGTTCGCTCTACTGCTGGCGCTCAAGTTCACATTCTTTAGTCATCCGCAGGCGGAGCACATGATGCTGCCGCCTCAGCAGGTCACGCAGGCGCTGCTGTCGGTGCCCGCCCCGCATCCGTCCGGAGGTGATCAACATGCCCGTTAGCGAAGTCGTAGAACTGTCGCGGCTCCAGTTCGCCATCACGGCGCTTTATCACTTTCTGTTCGTGCCGCTCACGCTCGGCCTCGCCTGGTTGCTCGTCATCATGGAGTCGGTCTACGTGATGACCGGCAAGCAGATCTACAAGGACATGACGCAGTTCTGGGGCAAGCTGTTCGGCATCAACTTTGCGATGGGCGTCGCGACCGGCCTCACGCTCGAGTTTCAGTTCGGCACCAACTGGGCCTATTACTCCCATTACGTCGGCGACATTTTCGGCGTGCCGCTCGCCGTCGAAGGACTGATGGCGTTCTTCCTCGAATCGACGTTCGTCGGTCTGTTCTTCTTCGGCTGGAACAGATTGTCGAAAGTGCAGCATCTGATCGTCACGTTCTGTGTCGCGCTCGGATCGAACCTGTCGGCGCTGTGGATTCTGGTTGCCAACGGCTGGATGAACAATCCGGTCGGCGCGAAGTTCAACTACCAGACGATGCGCATGGAGCTCGACAGCATCGGCGCGGTGATCTTCAACCCGGTCGCACAGGTGAAGTTCGTGCACACGGTGTCGGCCGGTTACGTGACCGCGGCGATGTTCGTCCTCGGGGTGTCGTCGTGGTATCTATTGAAGCGCCGCGACACCGAATTCGCGCTGCGCTCGTTCGCGATCGCCGCCGGTTTCGGCCTCGCGTCGGCGCTGTGCGTGATCGTGCTCGGCGACGAATCCGGCTATCGCACCGGTGAAGTGCAGCAGGTCAAGCTCGCCGCGATCGAGTCCGAATGGGAGACCGCGCCCGCGCCGGCGCCGTTCACGGTATTCGGTATTCCCAACCAAAAGGAGCAGCGCACCGACTACGCGATCCGCGTGCCGTACGCGCTCGGCATCATCGCGACGCGCTCGCTGAGCGAACCCGTGGTCGGCCTGCGCGACCTGATCGCCGAAAACGAGGGGCGCATCAAGAACGGCATGCTCGCCTTCTCGGCGCTGCAGAAGTTGAAAGGCGGCGACTCGAGCGACGAAGCGCACGCCGCGTTCGACAAGTACAAGGACGATCTCGGCTACGGCCTGCTGCTCAAGCGCTTCACGCCGAACGTCACTGATGCGACGCCAGAGCAGATCGCGGCCGCGGCAAAGAGCACGATTCCGCCAGTGTTGCCGCTGTTCTTCTCGTTCCGCATGATGGTCGGCCTGGGCCTGCTGTTCCTCGCGACCTTCGTGCTCGCGTTCTGGTTCTGCGCGCAGCGCACGCTGCTGCTCGAAAAGCGTCGCTGGTTCCTGCGCTGGGCGGTCATCGCGATTCCGCTGCCGTGGCTTGCCGCCGAACTCGGCTGGATCGTCGCGGAAATGGGCCGCCAGCCGTGGAGCATCGCGGGCATTCTGCCGACCAACCTGGCCGCATCGACGCTGACGCCGCGCGATCTGTACCTGAGCATCGCCGGCTTCGTGCTGTTCTACACGGGGCTGTTCGTCATCGAGATCATGCTGATGTTCAAGTACGCGCGGCTCGGCCCTTCGTCGCTGCATACGGGCCGCTATCACCACGAGATCGAGCAGCAGGTGTCGCAGCCGCTGTCGAACACGGCCGCGTGACGCGCCGCCACACCGCCTCAGAGGAATAAGCCATATGGACTACGCAGCCCTCAAACTGATCTGGTGGGTATTGATCGGTGTACTGCTGATCGGCTTCGCGCTCACCGACGGCTTCGACATGGGCGCGGCGATCCTGCTGCCGTTCATCGCCAAAACGGACTCCGAGCGCCGCATCGTCGTGAACACGGTCGGCGCGACGTGGGAAGGCAACCAGGTCTGGTTCGTGACCGCGGGCGGCGCGATGTTCGCGGCGTGGCCGCTCGCCTATGCGGCATCGTTCTCGGGCTTCTACTTCGCGATGCTGCTGGTGCTGTTCGCGCTGTTCTTCCGCCCGGTCGGCTTCGACTATCGCGGCAAGCGCGAGGATCCGCGCTGGCGCAACGCGTGGGACTGGGGCCTCTTCATCGGCGGCTTCGTGCCGGCGCTGGTGTTCGGCATCGCGTTCGGCAATCTGCTGCAAGGCGTGCCGTTCTCGTTCGATACCGATCTGCGCGTCACCTATCACGGCAGCTTCTTCGGCCTGCTCAATCCGTTCGCGCTGCTGACGGGTCTCGTCAGCGTGTCGATGCTGGCCGCGCACGGCGCGGCGTTCGTCAAGTGGAAGACCGATGGCGAGGTTCACGAGCGCGCGTCGAAGGCGCTGCGGCTCGCGGCGCTGTGCACGCTGGTGCTGTTTCTCGTCGCGGGCGCGCTCGTCGCGACGATGATCGGCGGCTATCAGATCGTCGACATGCCGCCGCTCGACGCGGTCTCCAATCCGTTGATGAAGACCGTGATCGGCGCGCCGGGTTTGTGGCTGAACAACTACGCGCTCTATCCGTGGACGGCGATCGCGCCGCTCGCGGGTCTCGTCGGCGGGGTGCTCGCCGTGCTGCTCGCGCGCTCGCGCTTCGAGGCGACGGCGTTTCTGTCGACGTCGCTGATGGTCGTTGGCGTGATCCTGACCGCGGGCTTCGCGATGTTCCCATTCATCATGCCTTCATCACTCGACGGCCGCAGCAGCCTGACCATGTGGGATTCGACGTCGAGCCAGATGACGCTCGAGATCATGCTGTTCGCGGTGATCCTGTTCCTGCCGATCATCCTGCTCTATACCGGCTGGGTGTATCGCGTGATGCGCGGCAAGGTGACCGCCGCGGCGATCAAGGAAAACCACCATTCGATGTATTGAGCGGCACCATGCTCCAACAGGAAAACAGGAGTTCGTGATGTGGTATTTCAGCTGGATTCTCGGCGTTGGCGTCGCACTGGCGTTCGGTGTCGTCAATGTGATGTGGCTCGAATCGCGCGAGTTGGCGCGCTCGGCAAAACAGGTGACTCGCTAGGCGGCACGCTTTGGTCGTAAACGCGAAAGCGGCACCTTGGGAAAAGGTGCCGCTTTCTTATCTCAACAATCGCCGACAGCCATCAACCGATCAAGCCGGCACCGGCGCCGCGCCCGCGCCACCGCCTTGCGACGACAGGCGCTCGGCCAGCTTCTGCGCATAGCGCTGCGCGGCCTCGCCGACGACGATATGGAACGTGTCGGTCGACACCCATGCCGTATCGAGCGTCGTGAGACGCTGACGATCGACCGCCGACGGATCGCGCACGACCACGCGCAGACGCGTCGCCGCCACCGCATCGAGCGATACCACGTTGCCCGCGCCGCCGAACACGGCGAGCCAGCGCAGCGGATCGGGGTCGAGCGGACCGCCTTGCGCGCCATCGGTGTGCCCAAGGTTTCGCGCGACCGGCGCGGCAGCAGCCGGCGCCGCTACAGAAGCAGCCACCTTCACTGCGTCGCCCTGCCCCTGCGCGATCGCCGTACGCATCTCATCGGCGATGATGTCCGCTTCCGGTCCGATGATCACCTGCACGTTGTTCGCGCCGCGCTTGAGCACGCCACGCGCGCCGATCGACTTCAGTTCGCTTTCGGAGACCTTGTCCGCATCGACGACCGACAGACGCAGACGCGTAGTGCATGCATCCACGACCGACAGGTTCGCCGCCCCGCCGAGCGCCGCGATATAACGCTGCGCACGCGGCACGGCCGCACCGGCCGCCGGCGCGACGAAACCACCCGCCGCGAACGACTCGACTTGCTCTTCCGCAGCGGCGGGCTCACGACCCGGCGTCGCCATGTTGAACTTGCGGATGAAGAAGCGGAACAGACCGTAGTACACGACCGAGTACACGAGGCCGAGCGGAATCGCCCACCAGCCCTTCGTCGACAGACCGAAGTTCAGCACGTAGTCGATGAAGCCCGCCGAGAACGTGAAGCCGAGGTGAATGCCGAGCGCCGAGCAGATCGCGAGCGACAGCCCCGTCAGCAGCGCGTGGATCGCATACAGCACCGGCGCGAGGAACATGAAGCTGAACTCGATCGGCTCGGTCACACCGGTTAGGAACGACGTGAGCGCCATCGAGAACAGCAGGCCGCCGGCCACCGCGCGACGCTCCTTCGGCACCTCGTGGAACATCGCCAGACACGCGGCCGGCAGGCCGAACATCATCACCGGGAAGAAGCCGGTCATGAAGGTGCCCGCGGTCGGGTCGCCGGCGAAGAAGCGGTGCAGGTCGCCCGTGACCGCCGCGCCACCGGCCGGCGTGAAGCTGCCGAACACGAACCACGTCAGCGAGTTCAGGATGTGATGCAGGCCCGTGACGAGCAGCAAGCGGTTCAGCACACCGAACACGAAGGCGCCGAGCGCGCCGGCCGTCGTGAGCCAGTGGCCGGCCAGGTCGATCGCGCTCTGCACCGGTGCCCACACGTGGCCGAATATGATCCCTAGCACCACGCAGACCACCCCTGTCACGATCGGCACGAAGCGTTTGCCGCCGAAGAACGCCAGGTAGTCGGGCAGCTTGATGTCCTTGTAGCGGTTGTACAGCAGCCCCGCGACGATCCCCGCGATGATCCCGACAGCACGCCCATGTTGAGCTTGTCGTTGATGTCCTTCATCACCGCGATCTGCACCAGATAGCCGATCGCGCCAGCCAGACCCGCGACGCCGTTATTGTCTTTCGCGAAGCCGACCGCCACGCCGATCGCGAACAACAGCGGCAGGTTGTCGAAGATCGCGCCGCCCGCATCGGCGATCATCTTGATGTTGAACACGTCGGGCTGGCCGAGCCGCAGCAGCAGGCCGGCGACCGGTAGCACCGCGATCGGCAGCATCAGCGCGCGTCCCAGGCGCTGTATCTTCAGAAACGGATTTGCATCCATCGGTATCTCCAGTTTTGTCTCGGGGGGTACGTCTTCGGTGAGTAGTGCAGCGATGCGGAGAAGCGCGCCGCGCGTGAAGGCAGCCGTACTGCCGGACGCACGGCGTGCGGGTTCTCCAATTGATTAGTCTGTCAATCGAGCGGCCACGTCGCGCGGCTTGCGGCTCGAACCGACAGCGCCGAGTCGAGCGCGAGCGCATCGCGGGCACGCTGACGGCACAACTGATAGTCGAGCGTGCGCACGCGTGCCTTGATGCCGGGCACCGAGACCGGGTCGACCGATAGCTCGGTCACGCCCAGGCCCACCAGCAGCGGCATCGCGAGCGGGTCGCCGGCGAGCGCGCCGCACACGCCGACCCATTTGCCGTGCTTCGCTGCACCTTCGACGGTCGCCGCGATCAGCCGCAGCACCGCCGGATGCAGGCCGTCCGCCTGCGCCGCGAGATCGGGCTGGCAGCGGTCCATCGCGAGCGTGTATTGGGTCAGGTCGTTGGTGCCGATCGACAGGAAATCGGCGTGCTGTGCGAGCTGATCGGCGAGCAATGCAGCCGACGGCACTTCGATCATCACACCCACTTCGACCGGCTCGGTGCTGCCCGCTTCGCGTGCGAGTTCGTCGATACGCTTGCGGATGCGGATCAGTTCGCCCGCGTCGGTGATCATCGGCAGCAGGATGCGCACGGCGCCGATCGGACGCACCGCGAGCAGGCCACGCAGCTGGTCGTCGAGCAGATCGGGGCGCACCTGCGCGAGGCGCACGCCGCGCAGGCCGAGCGCGGGGTTCGGCTCGGGCGGCAGCGTCAGATAGTCGACTTCCTTGTCCGCGCCGACATCGAGCGTGCGGATGATCGCGGTGCGGCCGCGCAACGCATCGACGATCGCCTGATAGCTGTGGCGATGCTCGTCCGCGCTCGGCGCGGCCGGGCGGTGGATGAAC